>JAVEWA010000567.1:0-4674 GCA_034004785.1 Polyangia bacterium | reverse complement strand
CCCGAAGGCGGGACCAGCGTTGTGCGGAGCCCGGAGCAGCACGGTCGGGGCCCGAAGGGCGGCGAGGCGCCCCGACTCTTTCCGGGGACGGGTCGCCTCCCCTATCCCGACTGACTCACGCGGCAGACCGGGTTGCTCCCGGGGCCCGGCCCGTGCCATTGTCGCCGCCATGTCGGAGCAGACCGAAGAGTTCATCAAGCGGGCAGTGGATCTCGAGGAGCTCATCCGGGAGCGCAAGCGGGTAGAGGAGGCCCTGCGGGAGAGCGAGGAGAAGTACCGGATCCTGGTGGATCACTCCCTTCAGGGGCTAATCATCGCGCAGGGCTGGCCCGCTCGCCTTGTGTTCGCCAACCGCGCCTTCGCCCTGTTCCTCGGCAGGGAGCCCGAGGAGCTGTTGACCCTTCCGCCAGAGGCCCTCGAGGGCCTTGTTCACTCGGAGGATCGTGAGGCCTTCTTCGAGGACTACCGGGCCCACCTGGCGGGCCTGGCGGCGCCAAACCGCCGCACCTTCCGGGTGGTCCGCGCCGACGGCAAGCTCTGCTGGATCGAGGCCTACATCTCCGTGACCCGCGTGCAGGGCGAGATCGCGGTGCAGGCCGCCGTGATGGACGTCACCGAGCGGCGGGAGGCGGAGCTGGAGCGGGAGCGGCTCATCGAGGAGCTGAACGCGGCCCTCAGGGAGATCCGGACCCTGCGCGGCATCGTCCCCATCTGCGCGAGCTGCAAGAAGGTCAGGGATGACCATGGCTTCTGGCAGCAGGTTGAGACCTACGTGAGCGTACATTCCCACGCGGAGTTCAGCCACTCCATCTGCCCCGAGTGCGTAAGGCGCCTCTACCCGGAATACGCGCCGCAGCTCGAGGCGGAGGGCGAGGTTGAGCCCCCTTCGGGCGACGCCTCGTCCAGGGGCGACGGCGCCCACGGGGAGTAGGGCCGCCGTGGGACGTGGCCACAAGGTGGTGCCTTCCTCGGACGGCATCGACCGCAGGGAGACGGGCTTTTACCGCACTCCAGGGTTCGTGGCCCAGTACCTCGCCAGGCGCATCCTCGAGCGCCGGCCGGGCCTCGGGAGCCTGGTGGATCCCTGCGTGGGGGACGGCGCCTTTCTCGAGCCTTTCCTGGGCGCCGGCTACGCCATCCGCGGTATGGACATTCTGGCCTTGGGCCCGCCCGCCGGGCTGCGCTTCGAGCGGACGGACTTCCTCGCCGAGTACGAGGCCTGGCGCGAGGGGCAGAGGAGCCCCTGGCCCGAGGACGCCTGGGTGCTGAACCCTCCCTACAACTGTCACGAGGCGGCCTACATCAGGGAGCACAAGCCGCGCCTCGGGGCGCTCTTTCCCGACCTCGGCGTCCCGAACCTCTACGGCCTCTTCCTGGCCGCGGCGGTGAGCATGGCGAAGCCGGGCGCCCTCCTCGGGGTGCTCACCCAGGACTCCTTCCTGACCGCCAGGATCCATGCCCCGCTCAGGCGCCTGCTCCTTGGCGAGTGCGCCCTGCACGAGCTGCTGCTCTGCCCCACGGACCTCTTCAGGGCGCAGGGGGCCGACGTCAGGACCTGCGTCCTCTTGCTGGAGAAGGGAGGGGAGCAGGGAAGGGTTCGAGTGCTCGATCGCCCCACGGACATCTCGGGCTTCCGCCTGGCCCTGGCGGGCGATCCAGGCGACCTGCAACCTCTCGAGGCTCTGCGGCTCTCCGGCGACAGGGATCACGGCGAGCTCCTGGTAGGCGTGCCTGGGGAGGTGAGGGCTCTGTTCGACCAACCGCGCCTGGGCGCCAGCTACCCGACCATCACCGGGATCTCCACGGGGGAGGATCGGCGCTTCCTGCGACCGGAGCCTTCTCGAGGGCACTCGGTCCCCTTCTACAAGAACCCGGGGCGGCGGAAGTTCTACTGCGAGCCCGACGCCTACCTGCCGGACGACTTCCTCAGGCTCGGCGAGGATGTGCCCGGATTCCAGGTTCGGAACCGGGAGCTGCTCCCCCTCGAAGGCCTGGTCTGCTCCAGCATGGGGGTGCCCTTCGGGGCCTGCCTGCGGCCGGCGGGCACGGCCTTTGGAGTGAACGCAAATGTGGTCCCTGGCAGGGACGCCTGGTGGCTCCTCGGATATCTGAACAGCAGCCTGGTGACCTATCTCGTGAGGGGAGTGCTCCGCAGGGCCAACATGGTCACCGCGGGCTACGTGGCCCGGGTGCCGCTCCCTCCCCTGGACGCCTCCTGCAGGCGCGCTCTCGGGCAAGCGGCCAGGCGGGCATATCGCCTCCGCCTTCCTCCGGAACGCCTGGGACAGACAACCCAGGCCATCGACTCGATGCTCGGAGAGGCGCTGCGCCTGTCGCCGGAGACCGCCCACAAGCTCGAGGAGTTCGCCGCCGACCCCGTCCGCCGGGCCTGAAGGAGAACACCGCGCGCATTTTTTTCTCGGGGGTGGGCCGGGCGCCGTGGTACGAACCTCGGCAAGGAGGATAAACAGCAATGCGACACAACCGGCTCGTTCTTACGGCGGCGCTCGTCTCCGCCATGGGTCTCCTTGCCCTCTCTGCCCCGGCCGCTCGGGCCGGCGGGCAGGCGCCCTCCCGGCTGGCTCCGGCGACCGGCAGGGTGGTGGCGGTGAAGACCAACCACGGCGAGATCCACATCGAGCTCTTCAGGGACAAGGCGCCCAAGACCGTGGAGAGCTTCCTCGGCTACGTGGCCCGGGGACACTACGCCGGCACCCTGTTTCACCGGGTCATCCCGAACTTCATGATCCAGGGCGGCGGCATGGACGCGAGCCTCCGCCAGAAGCCCACCGCCAAGCCCGTGCAGAACGAGGCCGACAACGGCCTGAGGAACCTGCGCGGCACCGTGGCCATGGCCAGGACCGCGAACCCGCACAGCGCCACCTCCCAGTTCTTCGTCAACCTCAAGTGGAACAGCTTCCTCGACCACAGCGCCAAGACCACCGCCGGCTGGGGCTACTGCGTGTTCGGCCGAGTGATTAAGGGCATGGACGTGGTGGACAACATCGCCAAGGTGGCCACCTCCACCAAGGGGCCCCACCAGAACGTGCCGAATGCGCCGGTGGTGATCGAGTCGGTCCGAGTCCTGAAGTAACCCGCGGCTGCCAACGCACGGCTGCCAACGCACGGCCGCCCGGCGTTGCGACGGCGGGTCGCAGCCTGGCCGGAAGCCTCGCGGCCCTCGTCGCCCGAGGCGAGCTGCAAAAGGAGCGGAGATGACTACCAAAGGGCTCTCACACCCAGGCTTCAGGGCGCCTTGGCTCGCCTCACCGCTTCGCAAGGGCCTCCTGTGCTCTTTCGCCGTGGCGGGGTTCGCGCTTTTGCCCGGCCTCTCTGGCTGCGACGATGAGCCCGAAAGCGGAGAGCCGCCAGTGGATCCTCGAGGGGTCTGCCCGTCCGACTGGCGCGCCTACCCCTACCAGCCCGCCGGCTCGGACATCCTCTTCCCGCGGGACGAGGGGGCGCACTACCCCTCGGACACCGAGGTGACCATGGAGTGGTGGTACACGATCTATCACCTGGTCACCCCCGAGGGCCGCCACTTCTCCATCATGTCCACCTTCTTCATGCCCCAGCTCGACATCGCCTTCCGCCCCTTCAACATCACCGACGTGGCCACCGGGCAGATGTGGGACACCTCGGAGTGGGGCAGCCTCGGGGCCAGCGAGGAGCACCTGGACCTCCACTGGACAGGCGAGAACCCGGCCGAGCCGCCCAGCGTCTTCTTCACGAGGCGCTACTCGAGCGGGGAGCTGGTGCCCTTTGGCTACACCCAGCGCCTGTACTACTCCGACCCCCAGAACCCGTCTCGCAGCCAGAGCCTCCTCCTGACGGTGGACTCGGTGAAGTCTCCCTACATAGTGGGCGAGGACGGCTACGTGAGCATCGGAGAGGCGGGCGACTCCTACTACTACTCCCTCACCGAGCTCCATGTCTCCGGGGAGCTGGAGCTGAACGGCGAGGTCTTCGCCGTGTCGGGCAAGGGCTGGCTGGATCACCAGTGGGGCCCCTTCATGCTGAGCCCCCTCGTGATCTCTCCCATCACCTACGAGTGGATGGCGCTCCACCTGGACAACGGCGACCAGTACATGGTCTCCACCCTGTTCGACCGGGAGAACCGGAGCCGCGCCACCGAGGGCTTCGGCTCCATCGGCTGGAAGAAGGCCGACTGCACCCAGGGCATCACGCTGGATCACACCATCGAGCGGCTCGCCTACTGGCAGCACCCGGACTCGGGGCGCTACTACTCCCACCGCTGGCGCATCCTGGAGCCCGTGACGGGCCTCGACGTGATCCTGGAGCCGGTCATCGAGGATCAGACCGTGGCCTTCTTCCACACCCACTTCTACGAGGGCAGAAGCACCATCACGGGCACCGTGGGCGGCGTGGCGGTCACGGGCCTCGCCTTTGCAGAGCTGGTGCATCACTACCAGGTGCCCGAAGTCCAGATCCTATCCCCAGTGGAGGGCGCGTCCGTGGATCCGGGCGCCCCGCTGGAGGTCGCCTGGAACGTCATCAACCCGGACGACGGGCTGCCCCTCGCCTTCACGGTGAGCGCCGAGGACGCCAGCTCGCTCGAGCCGGTCTGCGGCGTCGAGATAGGTGCAGCGGTGAACGATCGGTGCAGCGGGAGCCTCTCGGGGCTCTCGGGCCCGGCCACCCTCAGGGTCAGGG
>JAVEWA010000031.1:0-22626 GCA_034004785.1 Polyangia bacterium | reverse complement strand
TCTTCCGATCTCATGGCCTCCCTCGTCCTCGCGGCACTGCTGCTCCTCCCGGCCTCGCCTTCCGATCCCGGGCCGCGGCCCGCTACCGAGGACGAGGCGGGCCAAGGTGGAGAGACCGTGGTGGTGGCGCCGCCGCCCTCGCCCTTCGAGGGCGTGAGGGAGGAGGGGCACCTCGACCGGCCTTCTGGCGCTCCCGCAACGGTGGCGGAGCGGCTCTCCGAGGCCGCGGCCTTGGAGCGGAACGCCCGAGGCGAGCAGAGCGTCCTGCTCCACGGCTTCGAGCAGCGGCAACTCATGGTGCACTTCGACGGGGTGCCCCTCAGGCTCCCATACGACGGCCGCCTGGACCTCGGAAAGCTGCCCCAGGGGCTCGTGGAGCGGCTGGTGCTGGTGAAGGGGCCTTCTCCCATGGCTCTCGGGCCGACCGGCATGGGAGGGGCCGTGGCCCTGCACGGTCCCGACCCTCGCGAGGCAGGGCGCCTGGGTCTCGGCCTCATGGCCTCCTCTCACGCCCTCACGGCGAGCGCGAGGGCTGGCTTCTCCACGGGCCGGGGTGGCCTCGTGGTGGCTGGGGATCTCCTCTCCGACCAGGGGGCGCCCCTCCCGCGCCGGGAGCCGGCGGGGCGCTACGAGGACGGCGGCAGGAGGGAGAACGCCGATCGCCAGGGCGGCGCCCTCGGGCTGCTCGGCAGGATTGATCTGGCCAAGGGCCACCGCGTGGACGTCCTCGGCCTCGCCTGGCTGGGGGCCTTCGGAGTGCCACCGGGCGTGGACTCGGCCGCTCCCCGCTTCTGGCGGTTCCCCGAGTACGACGTGGGGCTCTTGCGCCTCGCCCACTCGGGCAAGTACCGGGGCGGGCTGGAGGTGAGGGAGCACCTCAGCGCCACGCTCTATCGCAACGTCCTGGTCGGCTACGACGATGAGAGCTACTCGAGCCGCGTGAGCGGCCGGGCCTTCCGATCGGTGTACGAGGATGTCTCCGGCCAGGCGGGGCTGCACATCGCGCTGCCCCTTCGGGGCCGCGGCCCGCTCAGAGGCGTTCGTCTCCAGGGCCGGCTCGGGCTCGGTGTTGACGGCCACCGGGAGAGGGAGGACGGGGGAGAGCGCCTCTCGGTCTCGGAGCTTATCTCCGAGACGGCTCTGGAGGCGACCCTGAGGTTCGAAAGGGGACACTTCCTCGTGCTCGGGCTGGAGGGGCAGGTCTCGGCGCCGGGGAGCCTGCCGAGGGGGGCCGAGGCGCCGCGGGCGGCCTGGCACGCCGGTCCCCTGGTGGGCTACGGATGGATGGGCCGCAAGACAGGTCTGGCCATCACCCTGGCGAGAAAGGCCAGGTTTCCGACCTTGAGGGAGCGCTATGCCGACGCCTTCGGCGGACAGGAGCCGAACCCGGGCCTGCGGCCCGAGTCGGCCTGGCACGGCTGGGCCTCCCTGGAGTGGCGCCCCATGGCTTGGCTGCGCCTTGCCGCCCTTCCCTTTGCGGCGCACCTGTCGGATCGGATCGAGCGCCAGGCCTTGGGCGGAGGGCTCACCCAGCAGCAGAACGCCGGGACCGCGGCCCTCCTGGGGGTCGAGCTGACCGCCTCGGCCAAGTCGCGCCTCGGCCTCGAGGGCCGGATCTCCTACCAGTGGCTCCACTCCTGGCGTTCGGATCCTCCCCTGGGAGAGCCCGGCGAGCTTCTGGGGAGGGCGCCTCACCAGGCAGTGGCGCAGGGCTCCTGGGCCTTGCCAGGCCGCATGCGGATCGGCACGTCCATGCGGGTCCGAGCGGCCCAGCACGGCCAGGATCCAGATACCGGCCTGGTCAGCTCCATGCCTGCCTGCCTGCGATGGGACGCCCGGGCCGAGTGGGGCCCCTATCGGGGGCTCAGGCTCCTCCTGGCGGCCCAGAACCTGCTGGACGGCCGCTGCGCCTCGGCGCCTGGCTACCCCGAGCCTGGCCGGCTGCTCTGGGCCGGGATCTCCTTTGCCCAGCCTTGACCCTCCATTTGGATCCCCTCTTTCTCGGCTGCTCCCTGGCCCTGCAGGGAAATCCAGGGGGACAGCTCTGGAGGAATGTCTTGGGATCAGCTCGAATTGCCCGTTTTTTGGATCATTCTGGAGATCTGGCGATGATGGATCCCAAGGAGGTCTGCCATGCGGATCCTCGTCGGGGCCCTCGTTACGAGCATCTTGGTGATCCTCCCGCTGGACAGCCTGGACGCCCGCGCTCCTGCCAAGGCGGGCCAGGCCGGAGCCGGGAAGGCCCACGACCGGGCGGGCGGGCCCAGGGCTCGGGCACCAAAGGCGGCCTTGCCCCGGGCCGCATCCAAGGCCGCATTCAAGGCCGCAAGAGGCCAGGCCCCGGGTTCGAAGAGCCCTTCCACGCGCGTCGCGGCAAGGGGACGGCCCGCCAAGGCCCTGGCAAAACGCTGCAGGGCGCGCCAGGATCTCCGCGTGCCCCTCAGCTACCTGCAGGGCGGCGCCGTCTGGATCCCGGCCGAGGCTCGCTGCGGAGGCAAGTTCCCGGTGATCGTCCTTCTGCACGGGAACAACACCGACAAGGAGACCGTGAAGTCCATAGGCGGCGGCCGGCGCCTGGACCGCTGGGCCCGGCGATACCTGAACGGCGCCCTCATCGAGCCGGTGGTGCTGGCCGAGCCCATCCACTTCGGGGCCTGCGCCTCGGACGAGCGCAGGAACGGCCTTCCCTACCTCTTCACGGGCGCCTTCGACTTCAAGGAGTACCGCAGGCGCCTGGAGGCCGCCCTCGCGAAGCATGGCGTCAAGGCAAAGACATGGTCCTTCATCGGGCACTCCGGCGCGGCCTGCTGTCTGACCATGGGCATGTTTGCCCTGAAGGAGGCCTGGCCGGAGATCAAGGTGTGGGGCAGCGCGGACGGATGCTACCGGGACACCCTCCAGGCCGCTGCCATCGAGCAGCAGTTCGGTCAGAGCCGGACAAAGGTGTTCAACGCCTGCCGGGGCTTCCCTGCCTACCAGGGCTACAGGGCCTACGAGCGGACCCTGCTCTCCAAGGACGCCCAGACGGTGAAGTGCGACTCGACCTATTACAAGCAGTGCAGAAGGCACCCCACAAGGCCTTGGTACAGCTTCACGACGCAGTTCACCGGCCCCGAGAAGCACGGGAAGGTCCTGGAGGAGCTCTTCAAGACCATCGTCTTCCACGAGTTTCCTTCTGCCCGGCGAGTGGCCGCCCAGAAGAAGGCCGCCGAGCGGCAGGAGCTTCTCGCGGCTCGGCGGAGGGCGCGGGTGCTCGAGGCCAAGAGGCCGAGACGAGGCGCCTCGCGTCAGGCGAGAGCCCCGGGCGAGACCAGAGGCTCGCGCGGGCCCGCGGAGGTCAAGCCGGCGGCCAGACCAGGGAGCCTGGCCTCCAGGGACGACTGACTTGCCAATTGCCTTCGTTCCTGTTTGGATGAGTGCGCGCCCCGGGGGCGTTTCTGGGGAGAAACAGTTGGGCGGGAAGCGGCGCGGCAGTGCCATCCCGAACCTGTTTTTCCCCCCTGGAGAGCAGGAAGAGCATGAGTCAGGGCTCCCTGTCAGGCCGCGTTCTGGCCGGACGATTCCGTCTCCTCGAGCTGATCGGCTGGGGAGCGGTGGGTGAGGTCTATCTCGCCGAGCACCTGACCCTCCCCCGCCGTCACGCCATCAAGGTGCTCAAGCCCCAGTTCCAGGCGGACCCCAGGCTCATGGAGCGCTTCAGGCGGGAGGCGGCGGCCGCGAGCAGGCTCACCCACCCGAACATCGTCTATATCTCCGACTTCGGCCAGGCCGAGGATGGGCGCCTCTACCTCGCCATGGAGCATGTGGACGGCGCCAGCCTGGACGTCCTCGTGGAGGAGCAGCTTCCCGGCGTCATGCCCCTCAGGCGCGTGCTGCGCATCCTCGAGCAGCTGGCGGACGCCCTCGGCGCCGCCCACGGCGCGGGGATCATCCACCGGGATCTGAAGCCCGAGAACATCATGGTCCACAAGGGCATTCACGGCGACGAGCAGGTGAAGGTCCTGGACTTCGGGCTCGCCAAGGTGATGGTGGACACCGACATCTTCCACCTCACTCACCGAGGAGAGATCTTCGGCACGCCCATGTTCATGTCGCCCGAGCAGGCCCGCGGGGCAGAGGTGGACCACCGCACCGACATCTACAGCTTCGGGGCGGTGGCCTACGAGCTCCTCACGGGGCGGCCGCCCTTCGAGGGTGAGACGCTCCAGGAGATCATCGTCGCCAATCAGACCATCGTCCCCGCGCCGTCTTCTGCTCTGCGGCCCGTCTCGGCGCCTCGGCTGCCCGGCTCCCTCGATCGCCTCGTAGAGGCCTGCCTCGAGAAGGATCGGGAGCGCCGGCCTGCCAGCATGGCGGAGGTGAAACGCTCGCTCGAGGACTGCAAGGACCGCCTCCAGAGGCCCACGAGCTCCTACGGCGCCGTGCCGCGCAGCCTGTCCTGTGCGCGGCCCGCGGTGTCCTCCGCCGCGCTCGGGGCGCTCGGGTCGGGGGGCGCCCCCGAGGCTTCGAGTCAGGCGCACGGGGCTCGATGGGAGCCGACCGCCCCGGCCTTTCCCCACGCCGCCGGGGACGAGCCGGGCCTGGCCGAACCTCGGCCGACCCGTTCACCCGCCCAGGTGGACTTTGCGACCGCGCCCACGATTGGGCCCCTCGACGCCATCACCGCCGCGGCGGTGGCCGGGGCGCTGGTGCTCCCTGCTCCGCCTTCGAAGATGGAGCCTTCGCCCTATGACAGGGCCCGAGTGGCGCGCATGGCCGTGAAGGACCCCTGGCACTTCCGCCAGGTGATGCGGTGCGCCCGGGCCGTAGGGGAGGGGCTGGCGAGGCGTCTCGGCGAGTCTGGGCAGGCCCTTGTCCTCATGGACACCCTCGGCGAGCTGTCCGAGTCCGAGGCCAGCCTGCGCGCCCTGGAGGATGAGCTCACGGTCCCCACGGAGCGCCTCGAGGTGCTGGAGCAGGGCTTTCGGGAGCGGGCGGATCGTCTGCGCCTCGCGGTGATAGATCTCTCCCTCGAGCGGGCGCGGATCGCCGAGGACGAGCGTGCTTCCAGAGAGGCCTTGGACGATCTGGGGTTCCAGATCCGGTGCCTCGAGGAGCGCCTCGCCGAGCTCTACGCCGAGGCTGCCGAGGCCACCCTCGGGCTGCAGCGCGAGCTGGCAGAGCTCGAGGGCCAACGCTCGGATCTCCGCCAGGAGCGGGTGGCGCCCCAGCTACGGCTCCTCGGCCTGATCCTCGGCGCCCGCGGCGCCGAGGCCGCGGGGCAGCTGATGGGCCTGTACGAAGAGCTCGATGGGCTTCTCGGCGGTGCGCGCTGACCCTCCCCCGATTTCCTGTCAGCGTTCGGCGTGGAGCCGGCTCTCGCGAAGACCTTCGAGGGGTCGTGGCGGCCCGACGGGGTGGGGCCCCCTCTCGTTTCCCAGCTCCAGGCGAGCCCAGGCCAGGACTCCGCCGGGCCAGGGCTGGACCGAAGCGGTGAGGAGCCTTCCGCCGAGGTCGGAGTAGCGCTCCGCGGCGGCGCCCTTGAGCTCCACCTGTGCGTTGCCACGCTGACAGATGGCCGCGATCTCCAGCTCCGAGGCGGTGAGCGCGAGGCCGAGGCCGAGGGCCTTGGACACGGCCTCCTTGAGGCTCCAGAGCTCCGCGATTCGAAGCTGGCGCTCAGGCGCAGTGCCAAGGGCGTCGAGGAGGCGCTGCTCCCGTGGGGTGAGCCACTGGGACGCGAAGCTCTCGGGCCTGGGCTCCAGGCTGGTGAGGTCCACCCCCACCCGCACGCCAGAGCCGGTGACGGGGAGGCCGAGGGCGATTGCCCGGCCGCAGGCGTGGGTGATGGAGATGGCGGGCAGGAGCGCGGCGAGCCCAGGCCGGGACGGGACCAGGGCGAAGGGAGCGCCGCCCGGGTCCGTGGCGATCTCTATGCGCTCCCTCGCGAGGGCGAGGCCGTGCCGATCCCGCAGGTGGCGGCGCACCAGCTCCTTTGCCGCGAGGCGGCCGGCGATCCACTCCAGCCGCCTGCCGGCGTGAGCCATGGAGAGGGCCTTGCGCTCCTCGGCTGGGGAGAGCTCGGCTCCAAGGTCGAGCACTCGAGAGCTGGTGTGGCCGAGACCCTCCAGGTCCATCTCCACGAGGTCGAAGGCCTGGGCCGTGATCGGGTCGAACCTTGGGCTCACGAGGGATCGCTCCACGAGATCAAGGCCGCGCAACGACAGGAGCGGGGCGCCGTCCTCGGCGAGCAGGTCCACGTCGAAGCGATGGAGCCTGAAACCATTGTCCTCCTGAGCTGCGCCCAGGCTCCGGACTCGAAGGATCCAGGAATTCTGCTGCGATATTTCCCGAGGATCGGCGTGCAGGGAGAGCGACTCTATCGCGGCGGGGAGCACCGCGGCGTTCTCGGCGAGCAGTGCATTCATGCCAGCGGCCTGGAGCGCGGCCTCCACCGCGAGGGGAACGAGGTGGGTTAGCCCATCCTCATTGCTGGACACACCCGGGGTAAAGGGGGATGCGCTGGCCTCTGCCACGAGCCCCTTGGGGCCCCAGAGCCTGACGGCGCGCAGGACCTGGAAACGCCCGGTGTGGAAGAGGTGCTCGTAGATCTCCGCTTCCTGGGGGCCGTGGTGCTCGAGGGGGCCGAGGTCGAGCGGCTCGAGCTGCGAGGTGACCGGGGTTGCAGCCTCGGATGGCGCAAGCACCAGGTCAGCAAAGAAGTGATCCTGACTGACGAGCCTGTCGGCGTGGTCCTGGCGCTCGCTGCGAAGCGTGGCCTGGGCGCGGCTGCCCGTCTCCCCGGGCAAGATATCGACCACGGCCTCGACCCTTCGGCCAGGGTGCACCTTCAGGGGCCGGTCGAAGCGTGCGTTCTCCACGGCAACTACCCTTCTGCCGGGGCAGCTTGCCGCCGCTGCCCGCGCCATCCACTCCAGCCCCACCACCGCTGGCAGGAGCGGGGTTCCCTCGAGGCTGTGCTCGGAGAGCCAGTCAATATCCGAGGTGAGGGGGAAGCGGAGGGGCGTCGGGGAGCCTGCCTGCGTGGCTGCGACCGGGCCGAGGTCCCGCGGGGCCAGCTCGGGAGCGAGCCCGCCCAGGCGGCCCGCCACGGCGACCTCACCCGACAGGTCCGTGGCGAAGAGGCGCAGGATGGCCTCAACTCCCAAGTCCGAGGGGAGCAGATCGAGGCCCATCTCGACGAGGCGTCTGCGGAGATCCGGATCCGCGGTCATGCCTACGTCGTCCCAGCCGGTGAAGTGGATGGTCAGGCCTGGAATGCCCCTCCCGGAAAGCGCGGCGCCGAGGCCCGCGAGAGCGGCGTTGGCCGAGGCGTAGTCGGTCTGGCCGGCGTTGCCGAGGAGCCCTGCCACCGAGCCGAGGCCCACGAAGCGCCGAAGGGGCGATGGGAAGGCGAGGGAGATCTCTCCAAGGAGGGTCTGGGCGGCTCGAGCCTTGCACTGGAAGGTCTCGGTGAAGTCCCGCGCCGTCTTGCCTTCGATGCCGCGGCTACGCTGCAGGCCGGCGGCGTGGATCACTGCGTCCAGACGTCCAAAGCGGCGGGCGGCCCACCTTACCAGGGCGGCCAGCTCGCTTGGGTCGGCCAGGTCAGCCGCCATGTATGCCACATCTCCACTGGCCTCCAGGTCCACGAGGAGAGAGCGCAGGGCCTGCTCACGGTGCCAGCGCGCCATGACGGCCGTCACCGCCGCCGGCGTCGGGCGCTTGCCAGAGGACAGGAGGCAGCGCTTCGCGCTCTCACGGTCCAAAGGAGCGTCTGGCGGGGCCTGGGCGGGAGAGAGCCTCCCGGTCAAGATGAGGCGGCAGCCGAAGCGTGCCCTGAGCCCTCTGGCGACGAGGGCGCCGATACCTCCACTGGCTCCCGTCACGAGCACCACGTCGCTCGGGCCGAATCGCAGGGGCGACGCCACAAGGGGGCCTCCCAGCGTGAGGGACATCCGCCCTTCGCCAAGGCCCAGGCTCTCTCTCACGTCGCCCTCGGTGGCGATCTCGGCGCGGAGCCAGCGGCCCAGGAGGTGGAGGTCGGCGGTTTCCCGGGCGGAGATCGCCAGGACTCGGGCCCTGCAGCCGGGCCACTCCCGGCCTAGCGCTCGGGTGAGACCTGCCACCGCGCCTGCCGAGGCGGAACGGTGCGAGGCCAGGCCAGAGCCGAGGAGCGCGCCGGTTCGAGCGTCGGGCTGCGCCTCCACCACCGTGAGCAGCCACGCAAGGGGCCAGGGGCTCTTTTCAGGGGAGCGGGGGCAAGCCGAGGCGAGGGCCTTGGCCAGCGTAAAGAACGCCGCGCCCACGAGGTGCGAGTCTCGCTCCTCCAAGGCTGCCTGGACGCGCCAGATGGCGCCGCAGAGCCGCTCTCCTCCCAGAGCGCGCCTCAACCATTCGACGAGCACGGGCTCGTCGGAGCCGAGGAGATCATCCATGGGCAGGTGAAGGGCTCGGCAGTGACCGACGGCCGATGCCAGGGCAGCGGCCTCCACGGCGGCTCCGCCTGCCACCAGAACAACTCCCGATGCCTCTTCCAGGGTGGAGTCCACGAGCGGATCTACCTGGTAGGCTACCCTCTGGATGGAGAAGCCCTGCCCGAGCTCGTTGGAAATCGGGGCCACAGAGCCTCGGAGCATCAGGCTGGCCCTGTCCTCGTCATCAGACGAAGGTTGAAGCTCCCCGGTCGAGTCTGGCCCGCGGATCGGCGTCGAGTTGCCCGTGGCGAGGCGCCCCTCGACGTAGCGGGCGAGGGCGATCAGGGTGGGGTGCTCGGAGAGCCGGAATGAGTCGTCGCGTCCGAGGCCGTAGGCGGACCTGAGCTCCGCCACGATCTCAGCCTGCTTCACGGTGTCGATGCCGAGGTCGGCCTCCAGCTCGAGGTCCGGCTCGAGCTCGGCCGGGTCGTAGCCCGTGCGGGCCGCGACCACCGCCGTGAGCTTCGCGACGAGCTCCTCGATGGTGGGCAAGGGCTCCTCGGGGCTGGCCGTGAGGGATTCGGGCGTCGCGGCCTCTTTCTCCTCGGGGCTGGCAGTGAGGGCTTCGGGCGTCGCGGCATCTTGCTCCTCGGGCAGGGCCGTGAGGGCTTCGGGCGTCGCGGTATCTTGCTCCTCGGGGCTGGCCGTGAGGGATTCGGGCGTCGCGGCCTCTAGCGCCCACGATGAGGTCCCATGCTCAGGGCCCAAGACTCGGGAAGCGGGCGCATTGCCGGGCATCGATGCGCTTGGGGCGAGGCGCCCCTCGACGTAGCGGGCGAGGGCGATCAGAGTGGGGTGCTCGGAGAGCCGGAAGGAGTCGTCGCGTCCGAGGCCGTAGGCGGCCCTGAGCTCCGCCACGATCTCGGCCTGCTTCACGGTGTCGATGCCGAGGTCGGCCTCCAGCTCGAGGTCTGGCTCTAGCTCGGCCGGGTCGTAGCCCGTGCGGGCCGCGACCACCGCCGTGAGCTTCGCGACGAGCTCCTCGATGGTGGGCAAGGGCTCCTCGGGGCTGGCCGTGAGGGCTTCGGGCGTCGCGACATCTTGCACCTCGGGCAGGGCCGTGAGGGCTTCGGGCGTCGCGGCCGTGCTCATCGCAGCATTGGGCTCATTCATCCCACCAGTATCTTGGTCCCGTAGATCCTCCCTGGCGGCCTCTGGTAGCGCCGCCTCGACGATCCTGATCGGGGCAGCAGGGCCCGAGAGCAGGTCCGGCATTTGCGCATCCTCGGGGCGCGTGAGGGAACGGAGCTTGAGCAGGCGCGAGTGAAGGACGACGGAGGGATCCGTCTCGCCACACTCCTCCCTCAGGAAGGCCCTGAACCTCGGCTCGTCCACCCTGGATTCGTCAGGAACCCCCGAGGCGCGCTGGTAGAAGGCCAGGGCCACCTGGGAGCCGAACCCTGCGGCGAGGCGCAGGGCAAAGCGCCGGTCCACGGCGCCGCCCCGGTGGAAGGTGAGGTCCGCGAAGGCCGGGTCGGGATCCAGGAGGTTTGCCACTGCGGGGAACCGGCCTCTCCACAGGCCGGCCACGGCGGCGGCGTCTTCCAGCCCAACCGCCATGGGGTGCCCCGTGTGTCCCTTGATGTTCACCACCAGGACATCCCGGGCATGCTCCCCGAAGGCTCGTCGCAAGGCGTCCACCTCGGCCTGGGCCGATCCGCCTCGAGCCGGGGTGAAGGTCTCGTGGGACATGAACACCAGCTCCTTGGCGAGCTCCGCCCTGCTCAGCCCGAGCCTTGCGGTGATGTCGGCCACCAGCGCGTCCACCTCCTGGGCGATGTGCGCCGGTCCGAGGCGCATCGGGTGGTCGCCGCTGTTGGCGAGCCTGGTGGCCAGGAGCTCAGCCAGGGGCCTGACGCCTCGCGCCCTGGCCGCCCCGGCGCCCTCCAGGAGGATGCCCACCGCCCCAGCGCCGAGGATCAGGCCGTGGCGAGTGCGACCGAAGGGGATGGCGGCCTGCTCCAGGTCCGGCGCAGTGGTGGCGGCGCCGAGGGCGAGGAAGCCGCCGCCGATCCATGGGAGCAGAGCGTCCGAGGTGACATTGTCCGCGGCAATGACCAGCACCCGGTGGCAGCGGCCCGCACGGATCCAGTCGGACCCCAGGGCGAGGGCGGCGGGCGTGGAGGCGCAGGCCGCGTTCACCATCAGGTTGGGTCCCAGGGCGCCGAGCCGCTCCGCCACGTGGGCGTGGCCGAGGCCGAGGATCTGCAGAAGGGTGGTTCTCGAGAAGCCCTCCCCCGCCTGCCTCGCTTCGACGAGGGCGAGGAGTCGCTCGTAGCCTGGGAAGGCGGAGGCGAAGACCACGCCGGTCTCCCTGCCGAGGGCGGAGGGGAGACGGAAGCCCGTGGAGAGGGATCTGCCGCCAGGCAGCGGGCGCCGCTCCTCGACGAGAGGCATCCAGCCGTCCCTCAGGACCTCGTAAGCCGCGGCGACGGCCATCCTGGTGGTGGGATCCCTGTCTCGATCCCAGTCGGCGCCGACGAGGTAGTCTCCCTGCAGATCCAGCGCGCCGGCTCGCCCCGCCCAGCTCATCACGTCGTCCACGCTGGAAACTGGCGCCAGGGCCCCGGTGCCGTCCTCGGACTTGACCAGCCGTTCGATGCGCTGATCAACCACGCTCTGCCTCACGCCGGAGGACAGGCGCTCCAGCAGGGGCTCTCCGGCGAGTAGCGCATCCATGCCAAGGTCGTCGAAGAGCCGCTCTCGGCCGGGCACGCCAGCGGCGACGCCCGTGATCCAGACGGCCTCGGCCGTGTGGGACCGCGCGGGAGAGAGCCTCGAGCCTGCTGTGACGCCTCGGTCGCATCCTGGCTCCCTGGGGTCCGCGATATCCACTGGGCCATGAAGGAGCCGTGTGCTCGACACCGGGTGTCCCTCCGCCACGAGGAGCGCGATGGCCTCGGCCAGGCTCCGCGGGCCGCCCTTCTTCGGGTGATTCGTGTGGATGACGCGGTGGGGGCGCTCACCGAGGATGTCCCGGACGAGGCCGGCCAGGGCTTTCTTGGGGCCCACCTCCAGGAAGGTCCTGACTCCCCTGGAGTACATTCGCTCCACGATTGCCCAGAACTCCACGGGGGAGGCCACCTGCCGGGCGAGGAGGTCGACGATTGCCTCTGGATCCCGGGGATAGGGCTCGGCGGTCACGTTGGAGTAGATCACGGTGCCCGGAGCGCGCACCGAAGCCATGGAGAGGACGGCTCGGAGGGGCTCGCTCGCCGCCGATACGACCTTGGTGTGGAAGGCGTGGGACACCGGGAGCTCCATGCCCTGCATTCCCTGCTCCTCGGCGCGGGCGAGGGCAGAGGCCACGGCGCGGCTCTCTCCTGCGATGACGGTCTGATGAGGGCCGTTGATGTTGGCCGCGACCACGTAGCCTGAAACCGAATCGAGGATGGGAGCCAGGCTCTCGGCCTTCGCGCTTAGCACCGCCATCTTCCCTGGATCCGCGCCGGGCGGCACCGCGTTGGTCATCTCCCGCCCACGGGCGGCCACGGCCCGCAGGGCCTGCTCAAAGGGCAGGACCCCTGCGGCCACGGCCGCGGCGTACTCTCCGAGGGAGTGACCAGCCACCTCGTCCGGGCGGAGCCCCAGGCGGCATAGCACCCGGAGGATGGCGATGTCGGCCGCCAGCATCGCGGGCTGGGTGATGGAGGTTTGCCGAAGAGCCCGGGCGGCCGCGTCCTGGGCGTCATCCGGTTCCGCCAGCCGGACCTCGGGCAGGGCTGTGCCCTCCGTTGCCAGCATGTAGGCCGAGAGCGGCTGCTCCAGCAGGTCCGCCATGGCGCCGTCGGCCTCGGCGAGGGTATCGCGCACCTCCGGGATGGAGTCCCGCAGGTCGGCGAGCATGCCGAGGTACTGGCTCCCCTGGCCAGGGAAGAGGAAGGCGAGGCGCGGGGCCGGCCCCTCTCCGAGGAAGACGCCGGCAGCCTCCAGGCGTTTCCCTCCCTTGCCAGTCGAGAGGTAGAGGTCGAGCTCCTGGGCACGTCTCACGAGCTCTTCGGCGTCGCCTGCCACGATGGCGGCCCGCAGGGGAAAATCCTGTACGCTGCGGCCGTGCTCCACCGCGATGGTCTCGATGGTTTCTCCTGCTCCCGCCCGCCCGAGGAGGGCGCGAAGAGCCGCCGAGAGGCCTCTGCGATCCGGAGCGCCGAGGCGGACCACTGCGACGCCCGGGAGCGCCAAGGGCCTCGTGTCCAAGGTGGTGTTGTCGGTCTCCGGCTTCATCGAATGCTCCTCTGGGGCCTGGGCCGTCTCCCCGTCCGCGTGACTGTGAGCTGTCTCCATTGCCATCAGGCTCGCGGCCTGGGCTCGTGAGGGGTCGGGCAGCGCCGCGCTGCCGCCTGCTCGGCCTCCGGTCAACAGGGCGCTTCCAGAGGAGATGTGCCCGTGCTCCTCCAGCACGACATGGAAGTTGGTGCCTCCGAAGCCGAAGGCCGAGACGCCTGCTCGCCTGGGGGTGCCCCTTTTGGGTTCCCATGGCTCCAGGCTGGTCTGGATCTGGATGGGGAGGTCCTTTCGCCTCAGGGCGAGGTTCGGCTCGGAGAAGTTCAAGCTTGGGAAGAGGGTCCGCTCCTCCATGGACAGGATCGCCTTGACCAGGCCAGCGGCGCCAGCGGCGCTCTTGAGGTGTCCTATGTTGGACTTTACCGAGCCCACCGCCACGGGCCGGGCTCCATTTGCCCTCGAACCGAGGAGGCGGCAGAGGGTCTCCACCTCGGCGGCGTCTCCAACTGGCGTGGAGGTGCCGTGGGCCTCGACGAGCCCCAGGGTCGAGGGCTCCAGGTTGGCGTCGGTCCAGGCCCGGCGCAGGGCCTGGAGCTGTCCGTCCGGGCTCGGCGAGGTGATGCCGCGGCCGCCCCCGTCGGAGCTGGCGCCAACCCCGCGGATGATCGCGCGGATGCGGTCCCCTTCCCGCTCGGCGTCCTCGAGGCGCCTTAGCACCAGCACGCCCGCGCCCTCTCCCATCACGAAGCCATCGGCGGAGGCGTCGAAGGGGGCGCTTCGATTAGCCGAGAGGGCCATCGTCTTGCAGAACTTCACGTAGGCCGAGACGCTCATGTTGCGATCCACGCCTCCAGTGATGACGAGATCGCATTCGTGGGTTCTCAGGCTGCGCACGGCCTGGGACACCGCGGCCAGGGACGAGGCGCAGGCGGCGTCAACGGTGAAGCTCGGCCCTGTAAGGCGGTATGCAGCGGCCACGCGACCGGCCACGACGTTCGCGAGCTCCCCGGCCATGGTGTCCTCGGTGATTGGGGCGTGTCCGGCGAGGACTCGCTCCTCGACCTCCTCGAGGAGCGCGCGCCGGTCGCGTTCCTCCAGCTGGCGCGCCGTCTCCGAGCCCTGAAGGGCGCGCGCGAAGAGGGCGAAGGCGAGGCGCACCATGTTCCGGTCCCTGAGGTCTCCGCCCATGGAGTTACCGAGGATCACTGCGCAGCGGCTCCTCGGGAAGTCCCACTCGAGGAGCCCGGCATCCTCGAGGGCCTGCTGCGTGACCTCGAGCGCGAGGATCTGCGTGGGATCCGTGGCGGCGGCGACCCCCGGAGGGATCCTCCAGCGACGAAGCGGAGCCTCGAAGTCCGACAGGAAACCTCCGATGCGGCTGTAGGTGCGATCAGGCACCGAGGGATCCGGGTGGAAGAAGATCGCCGGATCCCAGCGCGCGGTTGGAACCTCCGTGATGGAGTAAACGCCGGCGCGGAGGTTCGAGAGGAAGGTTCGGGCGTCGGGCGCGCCAGGGACGCGGGCCCCGATCCCGATGACGGCGATGGCGTTGTCCCTCGAGTCGTTCATGATGCTCTCCCGGTCCAGGTGTGATCCGTTCAGGTCGAGGTTCGGTCCAGCTTCGAGCTCGCCTAGGCCTGGAGCGCGGGCATTGCCGGATCGCCGAAGAGGTCCTCCTCGGCGAGGCTCGCAGCCAGAAAGTCGAGCGCCTCCATGCGTCCTCTCCAGGCGTTTGCGAAGAGGCGGGGAAGCAGGGGCCCCATCTCCCCGGCGAGCTCTCCCTCCGAGGGGGCGCCGGTCTCTGGCAGGACGCGGTAGGCGATGCGTCCCACCTCCTCGGCTGCGGTCGCGCTTTGGACTCTGGAGAGGGCGCCAATGCAATGAGCCCAGGTGTGCAACCCATCTGACACGGAGTGGAGGACCTCCTGCCAGGCAGCGGCCTTTCGGCAGAGGGCGGCCGCGGTCTCCAGGGCGGCCATCGCGTCGGCAAGCAGGAAGATCACGTGCTGCTGCCGGCCCAGTCGAGCCCTGCGGCAGCGGCGCACCAGCTCGGAGAGCGCTTGGGCGGCCAGGGCGAGATCTGCCGCGCCCACCCGCGCCCCGGGCTCGCCAAGGCCGAGGAGCTCCGAGGCGAGGTCTGCGTAGAGGCTCCCGCTGCCCACGAGGAGCTGGCGCCAGCGCCCCCTCCCCACGACCTCCTGCTGGATCTCGCTCGTTCCCTCGTAGATGGTCGTGATCCTCACGTCTCTGCGGATCTTCTCGACGTGGTACTCGCGGATGTATCCGTAGCCGCCGTGCACCTGCATGGCGGCATCGGCGGCGCGGTTGCCCGCCTCGCAGGCGAAGAGCTTCGCTACAGAGCCTTCCACTCCGAGGTCCTCCTCGCCGGCGTCCAGGCGGGAGGCCACCTCCTGGAGGTAGGCGCGGGCCGCCTGCAGCGCGGCCGCGTGCGGCAGGATCAGCTTGTGGGTGAGGCCCTGCAAAGCGATGAGGCGGCTCCCGAACTGGTCTCGCTCGCGGGCATACGCCACCGCTCTGCGCTGGGCGTCCACCCCTGCGCCGAGCCCGAAGGCTGCCACCATCAGCCTGGTGTAGCCGAACACGCGGGCCGCCTGCCCGAGGCCTTGTCCCTCCACGCCGCCGAGCAGGTGGTCCGCCGGCACCTCTACATTCTCCAGGACGAGCTCCGAGGTGTCCGAGGCCCTGATCCCGTGCTTCTCCTCCTTGCGGCCGGGCGCGAGACCGGGAGTCTCGCGGGGCACCACGAAGAAGCTCGGCCCGCCCGGGGCCTGCGCGAGCACGGTGTACAGATCCGCCACGCTCCCGTTGGTGATGAAGCACTTGCTCCCGCTCAGCCGGTAGGCGGAAACAGGCGAATCGGGGGAAGTCCGGACGGGCTCGGCTCTTGTTCGGATTGCCGCCACGTTGGAGCCCGCTCCGGGCTCGGTGACGCCGTAGGCCACGAGGAGGCCGCCCTCGGCGATCGCCCTCAGCCAGCGATCCCGCTGGGGCTGGGTGCCGCCCACTCTGATGGGGTCCGTGCCCAGCGCCGTAGCGAGCACGCTGGTCGCGATACCCAGGTCCATGGACGCAAGAGCCTCCGAGACAGCCAAGAGGTCTCTCGCCCCGGCGCCCATGCCTCCGACGGCCTCTGGCAGAAACAGCAGGTGCAGGCCGATCTCCTCGCCGAAGAGGGCGCGAACGAGGTCCTCGGGGAAGCGCTCCTCCCGATCGAGCGTGCGCTGGCGCTCGTCATCCAGCTCTCGCCTGGCGAAGGACGCGAGGCTCGAGAGCACGAGCCCTCGCGATTCCTCGTCCAGGCCAGCGAGGGGGGCTGCTGTTGGGAGGGCCCTGGTGCCAGAGGTACTTCTTCGAGAGGCGGCCTCCCCATGGAGCGGCCGTGCGGGAGTCGCCGAGTGGACAAGGAAGGCCGGGGGCGAGGGAGCCTGGATGTTCGTTGAGACTGATGTCTGCTCGGTCATGGGATCCATCCTCGGGAAGCGAATGTCTCGGTGCCAGCGAGCCGAGGGGATGAGTCCCTTGCACGGGACAAACCTCTCCCCATTGGACGGCGCTTGTGCCGGCCATGCTCACGTCTTGGGCGCGACGCCTGATCGCGGTCGCGGCGAGCGCCGCCAGAGTGGTGGGCGCCCTCTCTTGCTCGGGTGGCGCTTAGCAGGAGGCGTGCCAGACCCTCCTCCAGGCGCTGCTACGCGGTGCGGCAATCAGCTTGCGCTCACTGTGGGGGATGGATGCAGCCGGAAACAGAAGGCAGTTACCACTGGGCGCGGGTGATGCTCACGGATTGGTTCGACCACCTGGCTGCGTACTATACGCCGCTCGGTTGTGGGGAAATGGGTGCCCTGCTACGCACCTGTGGGTCGTGTGCTTCGCACCGCGGCTTGTCGCCGAGCTCGGGCGCGGCCTTGCGTGGGAGGGATCCGGATGCCGTCTCGAGCTTCAGGGCTCGCGCGCCTGGGGCCGAAGACGCGAGACAGCGAAGCCAACCTGTCGGAACACTCAGGGCTCGCGCGCCTGGGGCCGAAGACGCGAGACAGCGAAGCCAACCTGTCGGAACACTCAGGGCTCGCGCGCCTGGGGCCGAAGACGCGAGACAACGCAGCCAACCTGTCGGAACACTCAGGGCTCGCGCGCCTGGGGCCGAAGACGCGAGACAGCGAAGCCAACCTGTCGGAACACTCAGGGCTCGCGCGTCTGGGGCCGAAACCACAGGAGCGCCAGGATCGCTCCGACTGCTGGCAGCGCGGCCGCCGCCAGGAAGACCCCCCTGGGCCCCAGGATGGGCCAGAAGAAGCCAGAGGCGAGGCTGCCGAGGGCGCTGCCAAGGCCATAGGCCGAGGCGCTGTACAGGGCCTGGCCCAGGCCCTGGAGCCGGCCGCGGAAGGAGCGGTGGATCACGTCGATGGCTACCGCGTGGAACACGCCGAAGGTCATGGCGTGCATGAGCTGAGCCAGCATCAGGGCCCAGGCGTGGTCCACCAGGGTGCCAGTCATTACCCAGCGCAGGGAGGTGAAGGCGAGGCTCCAGAGCACGAGAGCCCTCGACGAGTACCGCTCGAGCAGGCGGCTCGTCGTGAGGAACACCGCGATCTCTGCTATCACGGCGAGCGCCCATAGGGGCCCTATCTGGCTCTTGGAGTAGCCCGCGTCCTGGAGGTGTATGGTGAAGAAGGTGTAGTAGGGGCCGTGGCTCGCCTGACCGATCATCCCCACCGCGAGGAGCGAGGCGAGGGCGGGTCTGCGGAGGATCTCCCAGAGCTTGGGCTCGGGGCCATGTGCGGGCGCGCCGGCGTGATCCGTGATGGCGAAGCTCGAAGCGGCGATGGCCACGAACAGTCCCAGGCAGACCGGGAGGAAGATCCCCACGCCGAAGCGCTCCTGCAGGGCGCCGAGGCTGACCACTCCCACGATGAACCCGAGAGAGCCCCAGAGCCGGATCCGCCCGTAGCGCGCGGCCTGCCTGCCGAGGTGATTCAGGGTGATGGCCTCCATGGGCGGGAGAACGCCGGACCAGGCGAAGCTGAACACGCCTACCACCAGGGCGAGCCACAAAAAGCCGTCTCCGAAGAATAGCCCGGAGAAGGCAAATACGGACAGGACGGCTCCGGCCTGCACGAGGACCATCCGACGCCTTGCCATCAGGTGCCCGAAGAGAAGCGGAGCCACGATGCGGGTGCCCATCAGGATGGCGGTGAGGGCTCCGATGGCCTCGGGGCCGAACCCTATGTGCTCCAGGTATGGCCCGAAGTAGGGCATGAGGGCGCCCAGCACCATGAAGTAGAAGAGGTAGAACGAGGCGAGGCGCCCGGTGGGCACCCTGGAGTTGGCGTCGCTGTCAGGCATCTCTTCGGCTCGCTTCTACCGCAAAGCGCCTCCGCTGCGAAGGAGGTCTTTGTCCGTGGCGCTCCATGGGCCACACCCCAAGAAGAGGGTGGAGATGTGTTGAACGGAGTGAGGAGGGAGCGTACACTGCGGGGCACTGGCGGCCAGGAAGCCGCCGAGGAGTTATGCCATGTTCTCCGTGGTGGTCATGCCCCTGTCCGAGTTTCTCGCTGGCGACGACGACGACTTCGAGCTCGGCGCCGAGCTGCTCTCCCAGTTCCAGGAGACCCTGTCCGAGGAGCTAGGAACGCCGGTGTCCTGGTCCGAGGAGGCTGGTCAGGAGGGCTTCGAGGTCGAGCCAGTGGACCTGGATCTCCGCGAGCTCTTCGCCCTCAGGGTGGCAGCCGCCTACTTCGAGGAGCACGGGGACCTCAAGGGATGCGATCCCGGAGAGGAACCATGGCGTCACCCCGTCTTCGAGCGTCTGGAGAAGGAGGATGGGTCCAAGAAGTTCCCGCAGATCCTGCACGCCTTCTCCGATGCCGTGTGCTACGCGCCGGTGGACCTTCCGGACGTGTTCTTCCTCTCGCCAGTCGATGATGAGGACGAGGGCGAGGAAGGCGAGACCGCACCGGGAGCGGAAGGCGAGGAGGCCGAGGATGACGATGACGCTTCCTCGGAGGAGGTGGGAGTGGGCTCTCTCCCCGCGCTCATCGAGGAGCTAGAGCTCCTGAGAGAGCCCCTGGGCCTCCCGGCGCGCATCGAGGACATCGAGGTCGAGCAGTTCGTCACCAACCCGGACAGCCCGCTGTCGGTGGTGAAGTACGCCTGGTATCACATGCGGGACCGCGCCCGTGAGGCAACCTCGGCAAAGCTCCCCATGCTGGTCGTCTGGAACGAGTTCGACGAGGACGACGAAGACGGCGAGGAGGACGAGGACACGGGCGGCTGAGCCCCGAGCCTCCGGATCGAAGGGATGGGCCCATGGCCGATGATCGGCCCTCAAAGCCATTGAAGGAGCCGCAGGGAGGTCCCGAGCCGCGCTGGCAAGGTGGTTCTGGCCAGTCGCCCTCGCAGGACTTCAAGCTGCCGGAGGGGGCCCTCGAGCTCGAACCGGTGCCCGAGGAGGCCGAGCCTCCGCTGGTCGAGAGGGTCACCCGGCCACCCCTGGGAGGCGGCCTGCAAGGCCTCGGAGGCCCGGGCGCGCCGCTTGCGGGGGGGCCTCCGTCATTTCGCGACGCCGCCCCACTGGAGCTGGATCATTCGATGGGCCCCCCGAGAGGGGTCGCCGCGGGAGCTTCATCACAGTCGCCGGTCGGCGAGCCGCCTGGGCCCGGGGCGGCTCAAATGGAGTCGCCCAATTCGGCGCGACAGGTCGCCCCTCGCCGGGACGTAGCAGCCGCGCCAGCGCGGGAGGATCCTGCTGCCGCGCGGGAGGAAGAGGCCCGCGCTGGCCGCAGGAGGATGCTCATTCTGGGCGGAGGCCTGGCGGGCGCGGCGGCGCTGGCCGGGCTCTACTACGGCATGGGCTGGCACAAGGAGAGGCAGCCCACGAGACGGCGGTCTCGTGAGGCGGCCGAGCCCGAGGACGATGCCCCAGGCCAGCCTGACCGGCGTCCGGTCCTGCCTCCGGACATCCAGAAGCAGGAGGTCCAGATCCTCTTCGACGTGACCCCGAAGGACGCCCTGCTCCTCGTGAGGGGGAAGGAGGCCATCGATCACTCGCTGCTCATGCCCTGGGGGGATCAGCCCATCGAGGTGCGGTTCGAAGCCAAGGGGCACAGGCCCGAGGTGGTCAAGGTGGTGCCCGACAAGAGCAAGACCGTCGTGGTCCGGCTCACACCATCGAAGTAACATCGCGCGACTTCTTTCTCCCCACGCCAGCCACCAGCCTTTCGGAAGGGTGGGCGTTGCCCCTGGGCAGAGGTCACCTCAAGTGGCGTCCTCTCGACCGGCGGCGCCCGTTTGGAAGCGCCAGCAGGAAGACGAGGACCAGAAGCGCTAGGGTGGGCGTCCCTGGACCTGAGCTCGCCCGGCAGCCGCACCCGCCGTTGCCGTCGCCGTTGCCGGGGCCCGCGTCGCCTGCTCCGCCGTCGGCGCCGCCATCGGCCTGCTCGCCCTGGCCTTCGATGAAGGTCGCGGTACGGTTCACCTCGAGATCGGCGTAGGTCTCCGTGAGGGGGGGCCAGGTAGGCCAGGTGATCTCCACGAGCTCGGCTCGCTCCGCCTCGCCGAGGCCGAAGTGGAGGGTGAGGCTGCTCTGGGTGGTGGTGCCCTTGCCGCCCTCCACCTGGCGCGTCATGCTCTGCCCGCCCGCCTGAAGCTTCACCCGGGCGCCGATTGCGGCGCGGTTGGAGATGGTCCCCCGGAGCCGGATCTTGAGGTACCGGCCCGAGGGGGCGTCGTTTCTGAAGAGGTCCCGAGAGACGAGATCCAGATCCCCGTCGTTGTCGAAGTCGGCCCAGGCCGCGCCCCAGCCGTTGTCCACCAGGGCGCCCATGGCGTAGGTCTCGTCGGAGAAGCGGAGGCCTCCGAGGTTGCGGTATAGGAACGAGCGGTACCCGACGTACACGCCGGTGATGAAGAGATCGAGGAGTCCGTCGTTGTCATAGTCGCCAGCGGCAACGTCCGAGTGGGTCTCGGAGTATCGGATCCCAGAGGCCTCCCGTTGGTCAAGGAAGGTGTAGTCCGGCGGCCCCGAGCTCACGTAGAGCATGGACTTGTCGCTGAACTCGATGAAGCGGGGGTGGGCGAGGTTCGCGGCGAACAGGTCCCAGTCACCGTCGTTGTCCAGGTCAGCCCACTGGGAGCCGATGGTGTGGCCGTAGGCCCCCTGGATCTGTTCTCCCGCCACTCCTGCCTGTCCAGCGGTCATGTCGAAGCGTCCGTTGCCCTTGTTGCGCCACAGGAGGTTGAAGTCCAGGCGGTAGTTGGAGACATAGATGTCGATCCAGCCGTCGTCGTCGTAGTCCGCCCAGGCGACTCCTCGGCCACAGAGATCCGGGAACCCACGGATCCCGGAGTCCTCCGAGACATCTGTGAAGGTGCCATCGCCGTTGTTTCTGAAGAGGTAGTCGGGCGTGCCAACGCCCAGGACGCCGGCGGTCCAGCTCGTAGGGGTCTCGTAGTTGGCCAGGTACAGATCCACGCAGCCGTCGTTGTCGAAGTCACCCCAGGCCGCGCCCTCCGTGGGAAAGAAGTCGTAGGGACGCCCCGCCTCCTCGGAGACGTCGGTGAAGGTACCGTCGCCGTTGTTTCGCCAGAGGCGGTCGTGGGGCAGCTCCGCCTCGGTCTCGGGGACCGCTGGCGCGCAGCGGCCGCCGGTGCAGGACCAGCCCGCCTGTGAGCAGTCCGAGGGCCCGGCGCAGCGGGGCCGTGGTCGGCAGCGCCCCTCCACGCATTCGAAGGAGTCGTCCGCGCAGGCTCCGAGCCCAGCGCACTCCGGCAGGTAGTTGTGCACCGTGGCGTAGAAGTCGAGCCACCCGTCGTTGTCGTAGTCCGCCCAGATCCCGCCGCTGGAGGGTTGCCAGGCGATCCCGGCGGCCTCGGAGACCTCGGTGAAGGTGCCGTCCCGGTCGTTCCTGAAGAGGCGGTTCCCGTTCACCAGCAGATCCTCCCAGCCGTCGTTGTCGAAGTCACCCCAGGCCATCCGGGAGAGGTTCACCGATCCCTGCGCGAGAGCCGTCGTGACCACGGTGAAGCCCGGGATGGTGACCTGGTCATGGTGGCTCACAGTTGCACGCACCAGGCAGTCCACCGCCATTGGTGGCTCGCCGCCGTCGCCGATGAAGAACCACTCGCCGTCTATCCGGGCGAGGCTGCGGGTCTCGTCGGCCCCGGACGAGTCCCAGCCGAGCAGGGTGCTCGCGTCGGACACTATCTGGCCCACGTAGAAGCTCTCGAGGGCGGGGATCTCTATTCCCTCGTCGCCCAGGTCCACCAAGGTCCAGTCTCCATCCTCGGGGGCCACAATCCCGCGCCAGAGCTCCGCCTCCAGGTCGGGCGCGTTGCCTCCGTTATCGGCCCACACCACCACCGTCGCGTCGGAGCTGACCGAGTAGAAAAAGAGCCTGATGGACAGGAGCGTGCTCGGGTGCTCCGCCGTGAAGCGAACCACCTCGATGTCCCCGGGCGAGAGCTGCACCGCACCGGCGGGCGTTCCGTCGTCGTAAGCGAGCTCGATGGGTTGTGCGCTGCCCGTTTGCGCGGCGCAGAAGGTGAGCAGCACCGCTGACAGGCTGCCGAGGGCGGTCTTCATGGTGGGCGCCTCCTGAACGTTTGCTCGAACAAGGATATCACGTCGAGATCGCTGTGGGGTGGGTGGGGGGGTGGGCAGATCCCGCGTTGGGATCAGATCCGGCGCCGGGCTCTGTTCCGGCGTGCGGTCCGGCCTTGTCCAGTTCGGCCGTGCCCGAGCAGGGCCCCCTCGTGCCCGAGCCGGCGATTGCGGCCAAGTTTGGTGTGACACCTGAGGTGTAGGCCTCGTGCTGACCGTCCTTGCCGGGTGCGGTGGTCGCAGTGCGGCCAAGTTTGTTGTGACACCTGAGGTGTAGGCCTCGTGCTGACCGTCCTTGCCGGGTGCGGTGGTCGCAGTGCGGCCAAG
>JAVEWA010000566.1:0-4710 GCA_034004785.1 Polyangia bacterium | reverse complement strand
TCGCGCTCAGGGCGTAGGGGCCACCGGTCTTGAGCACCTCGACGAGGGTGGTCAGTGCGTCCATCAGTCGTGCCTCTCCTTGAGGTGTTGGGCCCAGGGTGGCGGGCCGATGTCGATGCGACTCCGGCGGCCCGTGGGCGTGTCAGGGTGGATGTCGGGTGGTTCGGCCGCCTCGTCCTTCACCGAGTCGGCGCAGCGCCGATCCACCTGGCGGCGTTCCTTCAGCATGGCGCCCAGCCGGTTCACCACGCGTCGGTGCGCGGCCTGGTGGTCGAGAGCGCCGGCAGCGCTAGCAGCGCTTCCCGCCGCGTCCGCGCGCACATCGCCCGCGCCCGGCCCACTCGGCGCGTCCCAGGTTCGCAGGAGGTGCTCCTGCGCCCCGCAGGCCGGGCACTCCGGCAGGCGGATGACGTCCTTGTTTCTCCGCTGCTCGCTTTCGATGGACACGCCGAGCGCCAGGTCATCCAGCCTGATCCGGTTGACCTGCCCGCATCCGGCGCAGACCTGCTCGAGAGTGGTCGCGCTCAAGGTGACGATGGGCATTGCTTCTGTTTCTCCTCCCGCGTCCCCTGGCCTCAGTAGGCCGTGACCTTGGCCGTGTACCAGGCCGTGCCCGCCGTGACCGATCCGCCCCCGGGCGTCCCGAACCAGGACCCTCCCGTCTCGTCGTGCTGCCAGAGCGTCGGCGCGGTTGACCAGCTCGAAGGCCACCTGGACGTCTGCAAGAAGGTCACCGACGACGGCGCCGACGCGAACCGCAGCGGGTAGTTCCAGCTCCCCCCGAGGGAGGACGAGCCCGAGTGGTAGCCCTCGGCGCCCGTGTAGCTTCGCTGCTGGATGCCGCTCGCGCCGATGCTCACGAGCTCCACGTTTGTGCCGCCGAGCGTGAGGGACACCGCCCGCGCCCAGGACGTCCAGGTGCCAGGCGTTGCGCCCTGGTAGAGGAAGTCTGGCCCCCCCGCAGTGAGCCGTAGAGCCGAGCGCGGCTTGGCGGTGTTGTTCGCCTTCCAGTTGACGCCCACGCGCTCCGCGTTGATCGTGATCCAGAGGTCCGTCCCGTCCGAGTACACACGGGCCGGCAGATCCGTCGAGGGCAGCTCCGCGAGGAGCAGCAGCGAGCCGCCCGGGTCTGCGAATCGCACCCCTGGCGCGCCCAGGAGGGTCTGGGTCTTCTGCCAGGTGTTCACCTCGTCCAGCATCCCCGCTCGGTTCGCCCGGGCGAGGATCAGATCGAGCTGCTCCCGTACCGAGCCCGCGGGCAGCGCCAGCGGCGAGCCCGCAACGGCCTGCGCCCCGATCCGCTCCGCCCCATCGTCCCCCGCCGCCACCTCGCCCAGGTCCGAGACGATCTTCGTGAGCTGCGCCCCCACGCTCGTGGCCGGATTCGTTCTCCCGCCGCGCCAGTCCGGCCCGCCCGGGTAGGCGATGGCCGAGGACGGATGCGCCCCAGAGCTCGCCCCCTCGTGTGCGTTGAGCCAGGCGAGGAGCTGTGAAAGCTGTCCGTCCACTGTGCCCGCGGGCAGGGCGTGGGGCGTGCCCGGGGCCGCGTCCGCCCCCACGCGCGACGCCCCCGCCGAGCCGCCCGCTGTCGAAGTCAGGCCGCTCACAAGGGAATCCAGCGCTGCCTGGAGATCCGTCCCGCTCAGCCACCCCGGCGCCGCGCAGTCGATGGCTCCTGCTCCGTGCCTCCTGCCTGTCCCCGAGAAGTGTGCTTCCAGCTCCTGGTCCGTTGCGTCCAGCGCCGCCTGCACCGTCCCGCTCGAGGGCTGAAGCACGGTCCACGCCCCGATCAGCACCTCGATGGTCTGGGCGTCCGCGAACACGAAGGCCTGCCGCCGTCCCAGGTCCAGGTCCGCCACCAAGATCTGCGTCTGCCCCGCCGTGCGGCGCACGTCGCAGACCAGCAGCTCGTCCGCCACCAGGGGCACCCCGGGCCCCGCCCCCGCCGGTCCCTCGGGCGCCTGCCGCACAAGGAGCTGGAAGGACTCGTCCCGCCGGAAGAACACCTGCTGCGAGTTCCCGTCCGTCCGCGGATCAGACAGCAGTCGATCGAAGCGAAGAACCACACCCAGCCAGCGCTCGTGGCACGCCTGCACCACCTCCGTGGGGATCCCCGTGTGGTCCACCGAGCAGTCCACCACCTGGCCCGTGCCGAAGAAGATCCGCTGCCCCAGCCGGTCGTAGGCCCGGGCCGGCCCGTCCAGGTCCACAGAGAGGTTCGCCACCGGCGCGTGGGGCGCGGGCACCGCCCCGCTGACGATCCCCACCACCCCGATGTCCGCCGCCAGGTCCCGGTCGGCCGTCTCCAGCAGCTCGAACCCCAGGTCCAGCTCGGTCTCGGTCACCCGCTGCCTGAAGTAGTAGTCGGTACGGTCCGCCAAGGTGCTCTCTCCTTCCGCAAAGGAAAAGCAGGAGACGTCCGGAGGGGAGACAGGGAAAAACGCAGGTCAGCGATGAAAGTCGTGGGTGTGCTGCGGGCTTGCTGCAGCACGCCATCTCGCGGTGGCCCCGGAGATAGGCCGGGAGATAGCCCGGGAGATAGCCCGGGAGGCACAGCCCGGGAGACATCCTTGACCCAGGGCCCCCGATCACCGATGATCTCAGCATGTCCAGTAAGTACTGTGGCAGCGGACTGCGGATCGGGACGCGCAGTCGTCACTTGCGGACGAAGGTTGCGGATGATGGTTCCTTGTTCGCGCGCGCTGGCGTAACGGCTGTTGCGACGAGGTCGATTCAGCGCACTGCTGCGGCTGCGATCATGGCGATGCTGCACCTGGCCGCTGCTTCGAATGGCTGCATCGGTTCGGATTCCGTCGAGTGCTCCTTCGGGGGATTCTGTGTCTCCCCCTCCAAGTGCGACGAGATCCACAAAGAGTGCGTCCTTCCCGTTCAGCTCACGGTATGTGTGGGGCTGGCAGACGGCGCTCCCTGCTCGGTGGCTGGCGACGACGGATTTGTCTGCGACCAAGAGATTTGCACCCGCTCGACGTGTGGGGACGGCATCCTGGATCCGCGCCTCGAGCAGTGCGATGACGGCAATACGGTAAATGGGGATGGATGCCAAGCGAACTGCATCTCAACGTCATGCGGGGACGGCAGTCTCGATCCCGGCGAGGAGTGTGATGACGGCAACGACGTTGATTGGGACGGCTGTACGTCCGCATGTCGCATCGCGGAGTTCCAGGTGAATCGAGTGTTCGACGGATCACAGCGCGGCCCCAAGGTGGCCTCCGGGGCCGATGGGCGCTTCATCGTGGTCTGGAAAGGCCCCGACGGAGCGGACGATGGGATCTATGGCCGATTCTTCGACGAACATGGAGTCGGCGCTCCTGGAGAGATCAAGATCAGTGGAGACGAGGCGGGCACGAAAGACGCACCGAGTGTCGCGATGGCGCCGGATGGCCGCGCCGTCGTTGTCTGGGAGTCGTATGGCGACGAGACGACGAAGGGGATATGGAGGCGCCTAGTTCACGCGAGCGGCTCGAACAACGGAGCAACAACGCAGGTTGTAGCCGGCAATGCTCAGAACCCTAGTGTGGCGATGGATAGCACTGGTCGGTTCGTCGCTGTTTGGGATAATGGAGATCCAGAAACAACTGGACCCGGGGCAAACGTTTTGGCGCAGCTTTTCTCGGCAGACGGAAACGCTCTTGCTGACAGCTTCCAGGTCAACACCTACATCACAAGCTACCAAACTCGTCCCCATGTGGCCGGGGAGCCGGGTGGCAGATTTGTTGTCGCGTGGGAAAGCAACGAGCAGCTTGGCGTCGAGAACTCCTACGACATCTTCGCTCAGCGATTCAACATGGACGGCTCCCCAGCCGGGAGCGAATTCGGGGTCAATAGCCCGATAACAGGTGGGCAGAGGTACGCGCGCGTCTCGATGAACTCTGCTGGCAAATTTACCGTGGCCTTTGAAAGTGGTGACGGTGAAGGGTACGGCACTGCTGTCCGGCGTTTCGACGAGAACGGGTCATCCATTGGCGACCAGTTGCAGCCAAACGACTACACCGAGGGTGACCAGCGACTCCCCGTCGTGGCCCTTGCCGACACTGATAGCTTCCTAGTCGTTTGGTACAGCGTCGGCCAAGATGGCAGCGAGGCCGGCGTGTTCGGCAAGTGCTTCAACCAAGGTGGGGAGGGAGGCTCGGAGATTCGGCTGAACGATTTCACTGATGGTAACCAGTTTTACGCAGCGGTGGCCTTCCTGCCATCGGTCAACCATTACGTAGTGGTATGGGAAAGCTCGGTGCAGGATGGCAGCCAGCAAGGGATTTTCGCGAAGCGGGTGAACCTCGATTGTAGTCCGGTGGCGGTTGGACCATAGGTCCATGTGATGCTGAAGGAGGCGCAGATGAATAGGAACGGTTTCGGGCTGGTGTTGTACTTGGGGAAGCCCCGTACCCAGATGGGGTCTCTTTCCCCTCTGCTGAGCACTTTGGTGCTGCTTCTCGTCTCAGTCCAACCGGGTTGTGTGGAGTCCAGGTCCATTCACTGTGGAAATGACTACTGCGGCTCGGGTAAAACATGCTGGAATGATATCTGTGTAGATGCAGATTCCCTCGCTGCCTGTGGAGACGGAAGTTGGCCGGACTATGAAGAGTGTGTGCATCCCGATGATCCGAGCGCAACCTCTTTCTGTATGGGTGGTCTCTGCAGACTCCGCGGGTATTGCGGTGACGGTACGCTTGGTTTTGATGAGAACAACCA
>JAVEWA010000565.1:0-4712 GCA_034004785.1 Polyangia bacterium | reverse complement strand
TGCACCTTACTCAGGTTCTGAATGTGGAATGGCTCGGCCTTCGAGTTGCCGAAGTACACTCCCACAGCGGTCAAGGCCGTGTTGACCCCCTTGGAGTCCGGCTTGATCCCCAGCACCACGCGCGTCCCACCGGTGTTCGGTCCCCACTGTGGGGAGATGCTGTCGAGGTTGACCTCCAGAAGGCTTCTGCCGCGCTCCCCCACGAGGATCTTGTTTCCCCAGAGGCTCCAAAGCCCCCCCACCAGCCCGAGCTGCAAAACGAGGGCGATGAGGGTGCCCACCAGGACCCATTTGATATCGAAGCTGTAGCCCACCGCCTGCCGCATCAGCTCGCTCTCGTCCCCGACCGGGAACAAGGCGCCGCAAGAGCTGCAGAAGGGAACCTCTCCCTTGGTGGTCTTCCCACAGGCCGAGCACCTACGGACGCTCATCCATGCTCTCCTAAACCGCCAGTCATCAGACCGCAGGCCACTTAGTGCCTGACCGGGCCCGGGGTTGAAATCCCCGACAACGGACGAACGCGCCCCTATGGGCTTCGCCCAGGCCAACCCAAGCGCCTGGCATGGTAGCCGATTCTCCTTGCTTTGAGAAGCCAAGGAGCTCACTCGAGTTTCAATGGGCTGAAACATCCGATCGCCCAGCTAGGCAGCCCCGTGGACTTCGTGTACGGTCTGGACACTCGGCGCGTCGGAGCCCTGGATTCCCAAGGACATGTATCGCCTCACCGCACACCTCATTCGCCTCTTGGCCCGCTACGCGGCCTGGTCTGCCCGACGCCCGCTCCTGCCCCTCGTCTTCCTCGCCCTCGTCACCTCCGGGGCCGTCGCGGCGGCCGTTCATCTGCTCAGGCTGGACCCCAGGTTCGACGCCCTCCTGCCCGATGGCACGCCTTCGGTGGTCGCCCGCAGGGAGGCCACCCTCAGGATGGGGTCGAGCGATCTGTACTTGATCGCCGTGGAGAGCCCAGACCCTGTGGCCAACTACCGCTTCACCAGGGACGCAGCGGCACAAATAGCCACCTGGAAGGAAACGGAGTGGGTCCTTCACAGAAGAGACGCCGAGGTCTTCCGCAAGCACGCCCTGCTCTTCGCGGAGGAGACGGACCTCGCCGAGCTGGCCACCACGCTCAAGAGGGTCGTTGATCGCGCCACGAAGAAAGCCAAGGCCAAGGCCACCGGGTTCATCGAGCTGGACGACGACCACGAGGAGAAGGAGAAGAAAGCAGACGAGTCGGACCGCGCAAGGCTGAAGTCCCTGGCCAAGAAGTACCGCAAGGACGCGAGGATCGACCGGGAGGGCGACCTGTTCAAGGAGCACCCCGAGCTCAAGGACGCCCTGGTGAACGACAAGGGGACCGTGGCGGTGGTGCTGGCCCGCTTGACTCGCGGCACAAACGACGTGGAGTTCGCCCGGCAGGTCTACCTGCGCGGAAATCGGCTCATCGAGACCCTCGGGCCGGCGACCTACCACCCCAAGATGATCGCCAAGGTGGGGGGCGCCTACCGCAGCTTCAAGGAGTACGACCAAGCCCTGGCCGACGTGAAGACCGCATCCGTCGCCTCGCTGATCATGGTGCTCGCCCTCCTGCTCCTCTTCTTCAGGCGACTCAGGGCCATCGCGATCATCCTGGTGCCGCTCCTGGTGGGGATCGCTTGGGCCGCCGGGTTCGCGGCCCTGGCAGTGGGCACAATGAACATCATCACGTCCTTCATCGTGGCTATCCTGATCGGCCTTGGGATCGACTTCGCCATCCACCTATACTCGGCCTATCGGAACGCGAGGATGGAGGGCGCAGACCTTGCGGACGGCTTGGCCAAGGCGGTCACGGAGGCCGGCCCCGGCATGTTCACCGCCGCGCTGACGACCGTGGCGGCCCTGCTCACCCTCGTGCTGGCCCACTTCCGGGCCTTCCAGGAGTTCGGGCTCATCGCCGCCGCTGGGGTCGTCCTCTGCCTGCTGTCCGCCCTGCTCGTGCTCCCCCCGGTGGTGGCGGCCATGGATCGCGTGTTCCCGGCCCGGCACCCGGCAGGCAGCCCCGACGAGAGGGTTGGCTCACTTGGGAGGCTGCGGAGCCTGTCCATTGCAGCCGGAGCGCTCGCCCTGACGATCACCGCCCTGCTCGCCTGGCGCGCTCCCAGGATCAGGTTCGAGTACGACTTCAAGGCCCTTCGGGGCAAAGGCGCCGCCGAGGCAGGCATCGCATACGGCAGCGCGATGCGCGGAAGCCGGGGTACTTCACCGATGGTGCTCCTCGGAAGCAGCCCGGACCAGCTCCGGCTGGCGCACCTGGAGCTGGAGCGCCGCCAGAAGGCCGAGCAGGCCTGCTGTGAGTCCTACCTCGCAGGCAAGAGACCCCAGGGCGAATGGTGTCGTCGCATGGGCCTCGAGAGCTCACGCACAAGGGAGATGGTCTACCACAGGGAGGATCGCTCGCACTGCCGGGATCCTCGAGCGAGCTCCTGCCGGCCAAGACGCATCAAGCACTGCCAACCCAGGGTCCAAGACCTGGTCACGGTGGCGACCTTCATCCCCGCGAGGCAGGAAGCCAAGCTAGGGCATATCGCCTCGATCCGGCAGACGCTCACTCCCACCAAGAGCACAGACCCCATCCTGGACTCGCCCGAGGACATCCAGGAAGACCTCAAGGAACTCCAGCGCTATGCCCAGGTGGACCGTCCCCTCTCCGTCGAAATACTGCCCACCTGGGCCAAGCGAACCATGACCGAACGCCAGCCAGGTTTGGACGGCAAGCCAAGAATTGGAGCGGTGGGCCTGGTCTATCAGAGCCTCAGCTTCAGGGACGTCAGAGACATGATCGCCCTGGCTCGCGACTACGGCACAGTGCCCGCTGGCAAGGAGCCGGTTCGCCTGGCCTCCTCCTCCTTCGTGGTCTCGGACGTGGTGGCCACGGTGCGCTCCGACGGAGGCTTCGTGTTCCTCTACGCGGGTGTCGCTGTGGCGATCATCCTGCTCCTCGATCTCCTGTCCCTGTCCGGCGCCCTCCTGTGCCTGCTCACCCTCGGAGTGGGCTTGCTCTGGTCCGTGGGCTTCATGGAGTGGCTCGGGTGGAAGTTCGGAGTGTACAACCTCCTGGTGGTGCCGACCGCCCTCGGAATGGGAATAGACAGCACGGTGCACATCTACCATCGCTGGCGACGCTTGGGTTTCGACTACGCTAGAAGCCCCCTCGGACACACCGGTGTGGCGATCATCGCCTCCGCGGTTACCACCGCGGCGGGCTTCGCAGGTCTCTTCTTCATTCAGCATGGCGGCCTCCGCACCATTGCCCAATTCGGCACCGTCTCCCTGCTGCTTGTGCTCCTCGCCGTCCTGACCATCCTCCCGGGAGTGCTCGTCTGGCGCGCTCGCAGGTTGCCGGCCTCCAAGGAAGAAGGGGGGCCTGGCTCCCCCGCCCAAGCCTCGGGGAAATGAGCCTCGATGAAGTCTGGCCTCGGATCCAGAGCCATCTGATCCGAGGACGCCATTGATCTCGAAGCGGTATCCAGTGTAACCTGACGATTTGGAGCTGGAATTGAAGCGATCGGCGCTTTCAGAGCGTAGGGAGCCTGCCATGAAACCGAATCATCCTACATTTATCTGTCGGCCCAATTACCTGGTTTCTCGTGGCGCGAGCGTCACCTGGTTCTGCGCGGTTCTGGCGCTCGCAGCGTCCAGCCCCGCCTCCGCAGCAGAGCTTGACCCGGCCATCTACGTCCTGGTCGATACCTCTGGATCCATGCTGATGACTCCCGATGGCTCGCAGAACACCTATGGCGACGGCAGCAGCGAGCACCCCCACGTGGCCGGGCTCACGAGCCGCTTCTACATGGCCAAGGAGGCCATGCGCACAGTCATAGACGCCTATGGGGAGGTCCGATGGGGCCTGGCGCGCTTCAAGCAGGCGAGCGCCCGCAACTACCTCTGCAGCTGCTCGAGCGAGATCCCGAACAACACCTCGGGCTGCGGCGGCTATGGCGGTCTTTGGCATGCGCAGGACGACTGCCGCCTCTGCGACCTCATGAGCCCATACCCCGACCACGATCAGCCCGGGACCCATGACCGGGTCTGCATCAACTACGCCGGCGGAGTGCTCGCGGGCTGCACGGATCCCATCTCCGAAATGCCCCTCATCGGCGCCGACATCCTGGTGCCCCTCGCCAGCGCCAACCAGGCCTCGATCCTGAAGTGGATCAACCACCAGGAGACCGACTACGGCGAGGCGGGTTACAACTCGTCCCTCACCCCGGAGCTCCAAGTGGATCCAGAGCTGAGGGCCTCTGGCGGCACCCCGATCGGCGGCTCCCTCCTCGACCTGTACACGAGGCTGTCCACCGTGGACATAGGCGCCGATCCCCTTCGGGGCTGCCGACCCTACTCCATAATCGTCTTGACCGACGGCGCTGAGAGCTGCAACTCGGACCCGGTGACCCGCGCCACGCAGCTTCGCCAGACGCCCGACCTCACCCGGACCTGCGGCACGGGCTGTCCGCCAAACTCCACCTGCGTGTCGAACCGCTGCGTCTATGAGGTGAAGACCTACGTGATCGCCTTCGCGGTGGCTCCGAACGAGTTCATCAACTGCAACGACATCGCAGTTGCTGGCGGCACCAGCAGTGCCATCCCCGCGTCGAACAGCGCGGATCTGGTCGCCGCCATGGCGGAGATCATCGCCGACTCCATCCGCACCGAGCGCTGCAACGGCGTGGACGACG
>JAVEWA010000030.1:0-22799 GCA_034004785.1 Polyangia bacterium | reverse complement strand
GAAGGAGGGCAAGTTCACCGACGAGGTGCTGCAGAAGCTACAGCACCACATGTGGTACCTCTTCGCGAACAAGTACAAGGACCCCGAGTCCTAAGCCACTCCCGACGAGAGATACGCCATAACTCTCATTCCGGAGCCGACCGTGAAGTACGATGACATCATCCGGACCCTCGACGTGATCCGGGAGATCCCGGTGATCGCCAAGAACCCGGCGCCCAAGGTGGCGATCCCGGCGGGCGGCTGCGCCATGAAGTACATCAAGGACGCAAATGGCTGGGGATTCGAGGAGAAAGGCGGGGTCAGCGTCAAGGAGGCGGCCTGTATGTACTACAGGGTGACCCTGGCGCTCGGCTCTGCCTAGGACGGGGAAACTTTTTTGGAAACCATGCGTTCCGATAGGACACCAAGGCTTTGGGAGCCATCCCCTGGGTGGCGTTCGAGCGGGTGCAATCGGGCGCTCGGGATGCCTGGCTAGGCAAGGGCCGGGCCTGAACGCAGGACACGGGCAAGCTAGGAGACAACGATGTCCGATCCGCATATGAGCCCCGAACTCGCGTACTGGTTCGAGAAGAAGAAGCAGAAGAAGGCGCTCAAGCGACAGCTTCGCCGCAGGGCGCTGAACATGCCGCTCACCATCACCTCCCTGATGGACGCGCTGACCATCATCCTGATCTTCCTTCTCAAGAGCTACGGCTCCGACCCCATCAACATCAACCAGAAGGAAGGGGAGATGCTCCTTCCGAAGTCGGCCAGCACCTCCAACATGGCCGACGCGGTTGACATTGTGGTCTCGGCTTCCACGATTCTCGTCCGCAACACTGCGGTGGTGAACGTGAAAAACGGCAGGGTGGACGCGAACTCCAAGCGGGATGGCCCAGACGGGTTCTTCATCGATCCCCTCTTCAAGAAGCTCAAGGAGGAGGCCAAGAAGCTGAAGGCCGCCGAGAAGCAGGGTGGTCGGAAGTTCAACGGTGACGCCATCATCGCCTGCCACAAGGGCACGCCCTACAGGCTCCTGGCCGAGGTGCTTTACACGGCCAACCAGGCGGAGTTCAAGACCTACACCTTTGCCATCGTGAAGATGAAGGAATAGCTCCATCGGCGCATCGCTCCGGGCTCCGGAGCGCGCGGCGGGAGGTGCAAGACCTCGGCCGAGGCCAGTGGAGCCGACGCGGGCGGAAGGAGTGCGACGATGGCGCAGCAACGCAAGGCGCCCGCGCCGCGGGTTCAACGCGGCCGGATCCTCCGGGTAGGAATCATCCAAGGGGGCAAGATCATCGAGGAGCGCCTCGTGCGGTCACCCAAGGACATCTCCATTGGGCAGGGGCCCCACAACTCCTTCGTGATCTCGAGCGAGAACCTGCCCCGCACCTACACGGTGTTCAAGATCTTGCGAGACGGGCGCTACGCGCTCAGGTTCGCCGAGGGCATGGAGGGCCGTGTTACCGTGGGGGGATCGGTCCGCACCCTGCGCCAGGTCCGGGAGATGGGGGCCGCGCGCAGGATGGGGGACTGGTGGCACCTCCCCATGGACCCCTCTGCGCGGGGCAAGCTGGTGGTCGGGGAGGTGACCCTGCTCTTCCAGTTCGTCAAGGCGCCTCTCCAGGTGCCTCGCGCGCGTCTTCCCGCCACTATCCAGGGCTCGGTGGGGAGCCGGGTGGATCCCCCCTTCACGGTGATCCTGGCGGGCTGCGTGGCCCTGGCGGCCGCCTTCTGGATCACCGTGCAGGTGGTGCCCAAGCCGAGTGGCGAGGCTCGCTCGAACAGGCTCCGCCAGCTCGTCACAGGCGAGCTCAAGCGCAGCTATCCGCGGCCCGAGAGGCCGCGGGTCCCCCTGCGAGACGACGCCGATCGAAAAGATCGGGACGGGGAGAAGGTGCCAGGCGAAGGGATCCGTCAAGCTCAGGCGGCGGGTGGCCCCAAGGGAGCAGGCAAGGGGCCCCTGAAGAAGGGCACGGCCGAGTACAAGCAGCGCCTGGCAGAGCTCACGAACATCTCCCTTCGGCAGGGCTCGGACAAGATGAACGCCGTGGCCATCGCGGGCAAGTGCACGAACCCAGAGGACTGCGAGAACGCCATCCAGGGCCCTGATCACATGCAGAAGGGCTTCTCCACCGGGAGCCTGGACCAGGCCGCGGCCACCGCCGACAAGGCGGGGGGGCACGGGCTCGGGGGCGCCTCCCCGGGCAGCGGCTCGGGCGGGAGACGGGGGCTCGTCGGGGGTGGCGGCAAGGGAGGGATCGCCGCGGGCTCGGGAGTGGGCACCGGGGACGGCTCGGGGGGAGGCACCGGCGCGAGGAGGCCGGTGAGGGTGGCCGCTATCAAGGGCCAGGTGGACTCCTTCGTTCCCCCGGCTCCTGCCGCGGGTGGCGCGGGGGAGGCTATCCGGGCCAAGATCCGAAATAGGATCCTGTCGCTGAGAGCCTGCTACAACCAGGCCCTGATCTCGAACCCGAAGCTTTCGGGCACGGCGCAGATCAGCTTCGTCATCATGCCCAACGGCCGCCTTTCGAACGTGAACGTCTCCTCCGGGTTGGGAGGCGGCATGGTGGGTTGCCTCCAGAGCAAGGTGGCGAGCTGGCATCTCGGAACCATACCGAGCCAGATCTTCTATGGCCCATTCTCCGTCAGGTTTACGCCAGGGGGCTAGGGGCGGCGGTCTGCCCTGTTCCTGTAACACAAAGAAATTATAAGAAATAATTGGTGGAGGCTCGAGACCGGATTTGACTGTGGCCCATGTCTTAGGCCAGAATATTGAGGTTGACAGAAATCGATTGCTTGAATACCTTTCCCTTTGTGGGTGGATTGCACCTGTGAGACGTGAAGCGAGGCGGAAAGGCCAGATGAGAGGTACTACCATGCGGATGTCCCATTTGAAGCTGATGGTTGCGTGTCCTTTGGCCCTTGGTGTGCTCTTCGTCGGCGCCTCCTGGCTGCGAAGCCAGGGAGCGGATGCCGCGAGGCCCGCCGGGAACGACAACGGGCTCGCCGCCGTCCGCGCGGATCTGACCTCCCTGGAGAACACCAGGGGCGAGATCCAGAAGCTCTACGAAGAGGCCAAGAAGCAGAAGGACATCATCCGCACTAGCTGCGTCCACGAGAAGCTCGTCCGCGTCACGCACATCATCGCCCTCGCCCGCGAGCAGTTCTCGCGCTACCTGATGGAGAAAGCCTCGGGCGGCACCGGCACGGCGGCCACCCTCGGCCAGCGGGTGGCCATGTTCAAGGAGCGCGCCGAGGGCATGATCCAGGAAGCCAGCCAGTGCGCCGGCGAAGCCATCAAGGTGACAGACAAGGCGAAGGTCGTGGAGACGGTCGATCCCAAGACCGGCAAGGACGATCCCACCGAGCCGGTGGGCTCGGTGTGGGTGATGCCGCGGCCACCAGAGGCTTCGCCCTACTTCTAGACCGAGACTCGTACAAGGCCAGGGCGCCCCGCTCATCGCCTGGGGTTGGACATCGACGGAGTGAGCAGACGGGACTCGGCGCCAAAGAGACAATCGGCTCTTTCTCAGGTGAAGGACGGTACAGATGATGAGACAGGCATTCCGACACATTCTCGCTGCAGCCTGCTGCATCGGCATTCTGGGCCTCTCCCCGGCAGTCCAGGCGCAGGGCACCGCATTTGGGCTCGGCGCCGCCAAGATCCCGGATGCCGGCAAGAGCGCTGATCGAACCCAGGGCCTCCGCTTCGGGCAGTCGGTGTTCCACGCGGGGCTCGCCCTCGAGCTGGGCTGGGACAGCAATCCCCTGTACGCGAGCAACAAGGACACCTCCTCGGCCTACCTGCGGCTCACGCCGCAGCTCAGCCTCGGCACCAAGAAGACGGGCGAGGACAAGCTCCCCTTCGTGGTTTACAACCTCTCTCTCGGCCTGGACTACGTGGGCTACCTTCAGGAGCTCAGCAGCAGTAGCAGCAAGGATCGCCACATGGTGGGCGCCACTGCGGGCGCGGGGCTGGAGTTCAACCCCCAGGGCATCCTGCGCTTCGCCCTGATGGAGACCTTCACCCGCACCAACGAGCCGAGGGCGGGCGTGGACTACGGCTACAACCGGGACTACAACGTCCTCGGCTTCGACATGACCTGGAACCCTGGCAAGGGGTTCATCGACGTGCTGCTCGGATACCGCTTCATCCTGGACTTCTTCGAGGACCCCAGCGGCGATACCTCGGCCAACGAGCTCGCCGCCTTCAACGCCATGCGCCACGAGGTCAAGCTCAAGGTGGCCTGGCGCTTCTTCCCCAAGACCGCCTTCTGGGCCCAGATCGACACGGGCTACTTAGACTACATGAGGGACTTCAACGAGGTGAGCCTCGGCACCATGGCCGCCGGGAACCGGAGCTCGACCCCCTTGCGAGCCATGGTGGGCGTCACCGGGCGCCTGACCCCCTTCCTCATCGCGGACGTGGGCATCGGCTACAGGGGCTTCTTCTACTCCGAGAAGCTGGAGAACGAGTTCCCCGGCGCGGACTTCGTGGAGGACGCCCACCACGACGTGGCGGCCCACGTGAGCACCACCTGGCAGATAGCTCCCACGGTGGGCCTGAGGCTCGGCTACCAGCACGACTCCCACGACTCCCTGGTGGGCGACTACTACAAGGCGGACTCGGTCCACTTCGCCACCTTGATGGAGTTCTTCGACAGGCGGTTGCAGCTAAAGGCGGGGATCGCCTGGAGCCTCATCAACTACAAGGGCCTCTTCTACACGGACACCACCGGCGATGGCTGCACCGTCGTCTCGGGGAACATCTCCTCCTGTGAGCGCAAGGACAACTACCTGATCGTGGACATCGGCGCGACCTACTACTTCCTGAACTGGCTCTCGGTGGGGCTCGGCTACCAGATGCTCGGCAACTTCACCGACTTCGAGACGGTCTACACCGGCGCGGGCGAGCCCCGGGTCCAGCAGCCCTCCTTCTCGAAGCACCGCGTCTTTGGTCTGGTCCAGGTCTACTACTAGCCTCCGTGTCCCCAAGGCCCTTCAGACTCTTCCCGCTCCTTATCGCCTGCGCCTTCGCCACCCAGGGAGCGTTCTGCCGTCCCTCCACCAGGGAGGTTGTAACCGGCGATCCGCCCAAGGGCTTCATGGACAGCGCCGTGGGCCCGGGCGACGTCTTCGAGGTGAGGGTCCTCGGACAGGAGGGGTTGACCGGGGCCTACCGGGTGGAGGACGACGGCACGGTGCTCTATCCGCTCATCGGCAAGGTGAAGGTGGACGGGCTAACTCCCCCCGCGATCGCCCAGCGCCTCGCTCGGGGGCTCCGGCAGGGCTACCTGCGAAACCCCCAGGTGTCGGTCTTCGTCAAGGAGTACAACTCCAAGAAGATCACCGTCTTTGGTCAGGTACAAAAGCCGGGAATCTTTCTCTACAAGGACAACATGACCATCATCCAGGCCGTGTCCGAGGCAGGGGGCTTCACCAACCTCGCCGACCAGGACGGCACCATCGTGACCCGCACCGTGGACAACCGCAAGCACCGCATCCCGGTCCGGGTCCAGGCAATCGGCGAGGGCAGGGAGCAGAACTTCGTCCTCAGGCCCGGGGACATCGTATGGGTGCCCACGAGGCTCATGTAGCAGGTGCCTCCTCCCCGATCTCCCAGAGGGACCATGTCACGCCGGCGCATCGAGCAGGCCCTGATCCTCGCCCTCGGGTTGCTCGTGGTGGCCGGCGCGGCCTGCCTCGGAGGGGTGTACCCCGAGACCCAGGTGGGGCTGGCTCTCGCGGCGGTGCTGCTCTTCGCCCTGACCGTGATCCTGCGCTTCTCCAAGCAGGGTGCGCTCACCCTGGGAGCGCCCTTCTGGGTCTTGGGGGCTGTTTCACTCATATGCGCCTTCCAGCTCCTGGAGCTCCCAGAGGCGCTCCTCGAGGCCTTGCAGCCACGTGGCAGGGCTCTCGTGGCCTATGCCACCGAGGGCGTCGGCGCGCCGATCTGGAGATGCCTGAGCCTGGATCCGCCCGCCACGCGGGTGGCCCTCGCCAACTTGCTGGGCCTGGCGGCCTTGGCGGGCTCCGCGGCCCTGCTCATGAGGGACGGATCGAGGGCGCTGCTCTTCCTATGGACCGTGAGCTTCGGCGGCATGGCCCTCGCCCTGGTGGCGGCGGTGCAGCGCTTCTCCGGAGCCAAGGCGGTCTACTATACCTACCAGCCGGTGGTGGGCACCGACTTTGTGACCCCCTTCGTGAACCCGAACCACGCCGGCGGCTTCTACGGCGCCATCACCTTCCTTTCCCTCGGCCTCGCCCTGCAGATGCGCGAGTCCAGGCCAAGGCTGATCGGAGTGTGCCTCTCGGCCCTGCCCGCGGCCATGGTGCTCGCCTCGGCCAGCCGGGGCGCCATCGCCGCCACCTGTCTGGGGGCCATCCTGCTCCTGGTCCTCAGGTGGAGGAGCGGGGCGCTCGGCGGGCGTCGCCTCATGTACTGGGTGACAGGCGTGATCCTCGTGGCCACTGTCGCCCTGCCTGCCTCTGAGACCATCCGGAAAGAGTTCGGACCGGGGACCAAGTGGGAGGCCCTCGATGAGGATGCCAAAGTGCTCGTCTGGCGGGACGCCCTGGCGCTCGCAGGGGACTACCCCTATACAGGGGTCGGCCGGGGCGCCTTCAGGACCGCCTTCCCTGCTTACCAGGAGGCGACCGAGGGCATGTCTCGAACCTTCTCCCACCCGGAGAACTTGTTTTTGCAGTGGATAGTGGAGCTCGGGCCTGTCCTGGCTCTCGGCTTGCTCCTCCTTGTGGGCCTCCTGGCGACTCGCTACTTCCGCCGCCGCAGCCTGACGCCCTTGCACGCGGTGGCCCTCTGCCCACTCGTGGTGCTCCTTTTACAGAACACGGTGGACTTCAACCTGGAGTTTCCAGGGACTGCGTTCTTGGCGGTCTCGCTCCTCGGAACCATGGCGGGGCTCTCCTTGGGGCGAACCAGGCGGGTCTTGTCGCCATGGGCCTCGCGCAGGAGGGCTGCGCTAATCTTCGGTCTGGCCTGCCTCGCGGCGCTGGGAGTGGCTTTGCACGGGAGTCGGGGCGTCGAGCACGACCTGGTGGCCGAGACTGGGAGGCTGGCCAGGCGGCTCGAGCGACGTGAGCCCCCGGAGGAGATCCTCGTCCAGGCCAGGGAGGCCATAAGGAGGCACCCTGCCGACTACTACGTGCACTACCTGGCCGGGGCGGCGGCCCTGCGGATCCCAGGGGAGCAACCCCTCAAGCACTTCAACCGGGCGCTCTACCTGAACCCGAGGAGCACCCTGACCCAGTTCCAGGTTGGGCGGGCTCTGCAAGAGCTGGGCTTGTACGAGCAGGCCCTCGGTCACTTCCTGGAGGCGCTCAGGCTGCGAATGCCGCTCTCGGGCCCGTACGGCAGGGCCCTCTTTCATCTCCTGCAGCAGCTCTGGCACCAGGGGGCCGCCACCAGGCAGCTCCTCCTGGCAAGCGCCTGCGAGCCTGGGCTCATTCAGCCCGGACAGATCCCTCTCCTTCAATGTCAGTTGGCCAAGGGTGTGGCGGAGGCCCTGGATGCTCGCCCTCTTGCCAGGGTGGCGTCCATCGATCACCTGGCCGCCCGCCAGCTCGCCCTGTGGCTCGAGGGCGTGAAGCTCAACTCGCAGGCGATGTCTGCCTGGACCGAGCTCCACCGGGAGAGGCCCGCGGAGCTGGAGCCGCTGGAGGCCATGGCCAGGCTCGCCCTGGCGGAGAAGGACCTTGGCAAGGCGGCTCACCACGCCAGGAGGTGGCTCGCGCAGAGCGGCCTAGCAGAGGCCTCGGTGCGTCTCGCCGAGATCCTACGGGCGGGGGACCTGCCCGACGAGGCCGAGGCCACGGTGGACGCAGGCCGCAAGCATCACCCTGAAGAGCCAGCCCTGGTGGCGCTCAAGGCGGAGCTGCTCCTCGGCAGGGGGGAGACGGCAGCCGCGAGGGATCTCCTGGTAGAGCGTCTCATGGGGCCAGCCTTGGACGTGAAGGACGAGATCCGGCTCCTTCAGATCCAGATCGGCCTCGAGCGCAAGGCCGGAAACCAGCTTCGCGTCCTGCGTCTCGAGTCTCGCCTGGGTGAGCTCCAGCACATGGTCAAGGCTGGCTACAGGGGACAGAGCTTGCGCCGGTAGAGCGAGCCAGCCGCGAGGGGCCCCAATGCCCTCCGGTCACCACGTCACTGAAGGAGCGAGGACTGCAACACCGGGCTCGTCTCCGGTTCGGGCCGGCGGTGGCCCGCCCGGAACTCCTGGCGGTCGCAGCTGTGGCGGGCGTAGAAGTCGATGACATCGAGCCAGGAGGCGGCGCCGGAGCGCAGGGCCTGCTCGATGGTCTGGCGCGGGATTCCGGCACAGAGCCTTTGACCAGGGGGCAGGGAATGCCCATCGGCGATGCGCTGGGGGATCCCGAGGGTGCCGGGCCTGACCTTGATGAGGTAGTGGTAGGAGAGGGGAGGCACCAGCATCACCTCCAGGCGCTGCACCGTGAGCTTGTCCCTGCCCTTGGCGAGGCACTCCGTCCGGCTGAGCGCCTCCCTGGGTCCCAGCACCAGCGTGCTCTGGGGCAGCATGGCCTTGGGAGTGCAAGGGGAGCTGCCGGAGGGAGTGGTGTCCACCCGGAAGGCGACGTGGTGCTCGGTGCGGTTCTCCACGATCAGCACCACATGGGGCGCCCGGTAGGTGCCGAGACCCCCGAGCGGGGTGGTCAGATCTCTGAGTTCGGTGCTTATGCGCAGCTCTCGCGTGAGGATGAGCCCCCCCCTTCCAGGGAGGACCCAGGGCCCATCGCTGCGATAGGCCGGGAAGTGAGAGAGGAACCGCTCCGCCTCCAGAGGGACGTCGAACTGCTTTGCGTCGGCCCGCAGGGTCTCCAGCGCCGCCCGCTTAGCCGCGTCAGCGTCCTCGGCGGTCGGGGGGGCTGTCCTCTCCGGCCTGGCGGGGGGCGGCGCGGTGAGCTCGCGGCGGTCGCCGGGCAGGCTGGGACCGTCCGAACGCCACATGGCGATCAGTCCTGTTAGCATGACCCCAGCCACGGCCAGCCCGAGCGCCAGGCTGAAGCCATGCCGCAGGATGAGTGCGCCGAGCCGATCCATGGTCATCACCTTGCCCTCACGGGACGAAGCGCACCAGGAGGAACTTGTTGTTCGGGTAGATCTCGAAGCAGTCCCTGTACGGGAAGGGGCCCAGGGCGCGCCGGGCCTTCGCGCACAAGGCGGCGCGGTCCGCGAGGGAGGCGCGGTCCTGGGCGCACTCCGCGTCTTTGTCGCCGCCCGGGCCGCAGCGCTTCTCCAGGGCCTCCCTGTCCGCCTGGACGAATCGGCGGCAGTGGCCGCCCCACCAGTTGTCGGCCATGCCCGAGCCCTTGGATTGAGCCGCGGCCGCTGGCGCAGGCAGGGCCGTCAGGGCCTCCCTATAGCGCCGGCAAAGCTCGCTCTGGCTCTTCCGCTCCCTGAAGAGGATCTTCACCCGCTCGTCCCTGAAGTGGGGGATCCAGTTGTCAGGCCAGGTCTCGCCGCCCGGGCCCACCAGCTCGAGGCGGTCTCCGGCGCCCACCTGGGAGAGGATCGACCTCAGGCTCGCAAGCCGCCCCTGCTCCATGATGAGGTAGAACCGCTCGCCCGCGTGCCGCTGCAGGTAGGACTTGAAGAGCGGCGTGTCCTTGGGCTGCATGTGAACCACGACCTGGTTCTTCGAATAGAAGTTCTCCCCGCGCCAGTTGAGCTGCCAGGCGATGAGCCGCTCCTCCGGCCCCTTGCGGCTCCGGTGATAGATCTCGTGGAGGTTCTTCTGACCCCAATGCGGGGAGAGCCTCACCAGGTAGTCGTCTATGGTCCAGAGGGTGAAGAGCGTCGCCCCACCCGCCAGCGCCCAGATCCCCACCCGCCGGGCGGAAGGGACCGCCAGGGCGGCGATGGCCAGGATGATCGGGACTCCCAGGCCGATGATCCAGGGCTCGAAGGCGAGCTCGTAGGGGAAGAGGCGATCGTACTTGTAGATGAACATGAGCACGAAGTGGGATGGATCGCGGGCAAGATCCCGAAGGATGAGCAGGGCTATGCCAAGCGCCGCGGCGACGAGCAGCAGCGTGGCGCCGCGCCGGTCCTCCACAACATCGTCCAGCCACATGCCGATGAGTATCGCAAGGGGTGGGATCACGGGCAGGGCGTAGTGGTGGAACTTGGTCTCCATGATGGCGAAGAGCGCGAAGGTCACGGTGGCCCAGGTGATGGAGAACAGCACGAGACGCGCGCGTAGGTCTTTTCCCGGCTTCAACTGACCCAGGAAGCGCAAGATCGCCGCGGGCACGAGGGCGCTCCAGGGGAACATGCCCACGCCGAGCTGGTGCACGAAGTACTCGAAGGAGCCTCGCTCGCCGTGGACCCCCATCTGGGCGCGCTTGAAGTGGTGGTGGCCGAAGTACTCGCTCCAGAAGGAGTCGCCGTGGCGGATCCACATGGCGTGATGCCAGGGCGCCGCCACCAGGAAGAACACCGCCGCTCCCCTCAGGAGCTCCAGGCGCCGCACGAGCTCGCCGTCCCTCAGGAGGATCAGGAAGGCGCCCACCACGGCCACCGGGATCAGGATGCCGCCGAGGCCCTTTGCGAGCACCGCCAGCCCGCAGAGCAGCCAGGCGGCCAGAACATACGTCTGGCGGGCCCGTCGCACGCCCTTCCCTCGAAGGGAGACGAGGTAGAACCCGAGGAGGGCCAGCCAGGGGAGGGCGTAGGGCAGCCCCCAGAGCCTGAGCCGCAGGGCGCCGAAGAGCGACACTGCCCTTTCGTGCTGCCAGCCGATGTCGAAGAGCAGGAGCCCGAGCTGCGGGAGCACGGTCAGCAGGAAGAAAGCCGAGAAGAGGTGCCAGGTGCTGACGGTGAGCGACCTGCCTGCCAGGCGCAGCCGGACCTTGGCTGGTTCCTCGTCGTCGGCCACGAAGAGGCCCAGCAAGAAGAAGCAGAGCGCCGCGGTCATCAGGGCCACGAAGGGGATGTCCGTGATGGACTGCCTCGAGATGAGCGCGTATTGAGGCGCGGTGGCGCACACCACCGCGGCCAGGATCCCGGCCCGTTTGCCTACCACTCGGGACACGAGGAGGAAGATCGAGAAGAGGGCAAAGGCGCTCACCAGGACGAAGGGGAGCCGCATGCCCCACTCGGCTGCGCTCGACAGGGCCATCTCTCCCGATGGGCCCCCATCCCGGTTGAGGCCGAAGGCGGCCATGCCGAGGGCCTGCATCCAGAAGGTGAGCACCGGCTTGCTCTTGAACACCTCATCCTGCCAGTAGGTGGTGAGGTAGTCCCCCCGCTGCAGCATGGTGCGGGCCACCTCGCCGTAGTGAGTCTCCCAGGGATCCCAGAGCCCATAGGAGCCGGCGAAGGGGACGTAGATGAGCAGGCAGTACAGGGCCACCGCCAGGGCGGCGCGGGTGTTCAGCGGCAGGAGGCCCTTGGGCCCATTGGGTTCTTCGGTCACGGGCAGACGCTAGGGGATGAGCCCGGCGGGTGTCAAGGGGGGCAAGCATCGGGGTGGTATAGGGAAGAAGGCGGCGTGGGCAGGGACCGATGCTATGGGGAACGGGTCCTTTTCGGGCTGGGAGCTCGGGTCAAGAGCGTTGCGGGGCCACGGGAGTCCGCTATCATGCGCTCCATGCTCGCACGCCTCGGCTCCATCCCTCTCCCTGGCGGAGCTCCTGGGCCTGCTCTCGAGGTAGCCGGGGCCCACGGGAGCCTGTCCTCCCTGGTGGTTGCCCACCTGGCTGCCCGGCGGCAGGGGCCACCCCTGCTGGTGCTCTGCCGGGACGAGGCCAGGGCGCAGCAGCTCGTGGAAGAGGTGGGGGTCTTCTGGAGCCCGGGGCGAGAGACCGACGACCCCCTGGGAACGTCTGCGGCCCTGGTACTGCCCGAGGTGGACTCCTCGCCTTACTCCGACCTGGCCCCGGACCGCCGCTCCACCCAGGGACGGTTGGCCGCTCTCTTTCGTCTGCTTCATGGCCTGCATGGTCCCCTGGTGGTTCTGTCCCTCTCCTCGCTACTTCGTCGCGTGATCGCGCCGGATCTCCTGGACGCGCGGTGCGAGCTGGTGGTCGAGGGGGGGAGCCTGGATCGGGAGCAATTCGCCGAGGCCCTCCAGAGGGCTGGCTATCAGCGCCTAGGCCTGGTGGAAGATCCAGGGACCTTCACGGTCCGGGGCGGCGTCGTGGACTTCTTCGCGCCGGTGTATCGCTACCCCCTGCGGGTGGAGCTTTTCGGGGACAAGGTCCAGTCCCTGCGTCTCTTCGAGCCCGAGACGCAGAGGACCCTGCGGCGGGTGGACCACGCCTATCTCCACCCCGTCAGGGAGACCCTCGTCACGACAGGAGCGACGCCCAGGGAGCGTCTCCTGGAGGCGGCGGACGTCTCGGGACACCCGTCCTCGAGGGTGCGGTTTCTCCTGTCCCAGATCGACGAGGGAGCGGATTTCTTCGGAGCCGAGGCCCTGGTGCCCATCTTTCACAAGCGTATGGCGCCCATCTGGGACTATCTGCCGCCTGGCGCCGGGTGGGTGGTGGAGGAACCCGAGGCACTCTGGGCCGCGGCCGGCGCCCTCATGGAGGAGCTCGGCAGGGCCTACTCCGAACGCATCTCCGAGCACCAGCTCGCCCTGCCCCCAGCGTCCCTCTTCCTCGACCCCGCCGAGGCCCGCGCCCTTGTGGAGTCGCGCTCTCCCCTGCACCTAGTCCGCCTGGCGGACTCGCTCTCAGTCTCGCCCTGTCTCACCCTCGGAGCCGAGAACCACCAAGCGGTCGTGTACGAGGTGCGCAGGCTGCAGGCAGAGCGAGGTCAGGAGGTGCTCGGCCCGCTGGTGCAGGCCCTCACAGAATGCCTCTCCAGAGGCATTGCGCCGGTTCTCGTGAGCCCAGAGGGCAGGTCAGTCCAGCGGATGGAGGAGCTGCTCGGCCGCCATGGCCTCCCGGTCGTCGCGCTCGGCAAGTCTGATGGCCATCCCCTCCCAGGGCCGGGGCCCGCGAAGGCCGTCGAGCTACGGCGCGGCCACCTCTCCCAGGGGTTCACCCTTCCGGAGCTCGGCGTGGCTTTCTTCGCCGAGGAGGAGCTCTTCGGCGCCAAGGTCCGGAGAGCAAAGAAGGGCGCCCGCCGCGCGCCGAGGCTGGGAGACCTCTCAGAGCTGCGCGTTGGAGACTTCGTGGTGCATCAGCTCCACGGAGTGGGCCGCTACGAGGGGCTGCGCCGCGAGGAGGTCCGCGGCGTGGGGGGCGACTTCATGCTGATCACCTATCAGGGTGACACGCGGCTCTACCTCCCAGTGCACCGCTTCGGCGAGGTCCAGCGCTACGTGGCGGGAGAGGGCCGCCCTCCCAGGCTGGACAGGCTGGGTGGGGCCACTTTTTCGAAGAATCGCCGCAAGGTCACCGAGAGCGTGCGCAAGCTGGCCGAGACGCTGCTGCAGCTCTACGCCCAGAGGCAGGCCCTGCCCGGCCACGCCTCGCCGCCCCCCGACGAGCTCTATCGCGCCTTCGAGGCCACCTTTCCCTTCGAGGAGACCGAGGATCAGCAGGCGGCCATCGAGGCGGTTGAGGAGGATCTCCAGTCGCCAAGGCCGATGGATCGGCTCGTGTGTGGGGACGTGGGCTATGGCAAGACCGAGATAGCGCTGCGGGCTGCCGTGCTCACGGCGCTGGGCGGCCGCCAGGTGGCCCTCCTCGCCCCCACCACCGTCCTCGTCGAGCAGCACGGCGTCACCTTCTCGGAGCGGCTCAAGTCCTTCCCAGTGCGAGTCGCGACCCTCTCCAGGTTCAGGCCGAAGCAGGCCCAGCAGCGAACCGTGGAGGCAATAGCCCGCGGCGAGATCGACATCGTGATCGGCACGCACCGCCTGCTTTCGGGAGATCTGCGCTTCAAGTCCCTCGGGCTCTTGATCATCGACGAGGAGCAGCGGTTCGGCGTAGCTCACAAGGAGCGGCTCAAGGAGCTCCGTACCCAGGTCGATGTGCTGACCCTCACTGCCACTCCGATCCCGCGCACCCTGCACATGTCGCTGCTGGGTCTGCGGGATCTGTCCCTCATCACCACGCCCCCGAGCGATCGGCTCGCGGTGCGGACGTCGGTGTGCGTCAGCTCCCCGCAGGTGATCCGCGAGGGCGTCCGGCGGGAGCTCCAGAGAGGTGGACAGGTCTTCTTCGTGGTGCCGCGAATCGGAGTGGAAGGAGCTCCCGAGCCTCGCAGGGGTCGCCAGGATCCGGGCGTCCCGGTCCTCCTACAGGCGCCCGCAACCAAGAGCTCCCTTTCCTGGTGGGCCGAGCAGATCCGGCGCATGGTACCAGAGGCCCGGGTCGCCGAGGCCCATGGACAGCTCGATGACCGCGCCCTGGAACGGGTGATGGCCGAGTTCGTCGCGGGCCAGCACGACGTGCTCGTGTGCACCTCCATCGTGGAGTCTGGCCTGGACATCCCCAGGGCCAACACGATGTTCATCCAGGACGCCGACAACTTCGGCCTCGCACAGCTCTACCAGCTCAGGGGGCGGATAGGCCGCGGGCGGGAGCGGGCTCACTGCCTGCTCATGGTGTCATCTCTGTCCGTCATCACCCCCGAGGCTCGTCAGAGGCTGGAGGCGCTGCAGCGCTTTTCGGACCTGGGAGCGGGGTTCAACCTCGCGAGCACGGATCTGGAGATCCGGGGCACTGGCGATCTGCTGGGAGGCAAGCAGTCGGGCAACATAGCGCAGGTCGGCTTCGAGGAGTACCAGAGGATCATGGAGGAGGCGGTCAGTGAGCTGAGGGGAGAGCCCTTGAGCAGGCAGGAGGATCCAGAGCTCCAGACGGATTTGCCCAGCTTCCTTCCGGACGACTACATAGAGGATGGAGCTCACAGGCTTGGTTACTATCGTAAATACGCGGACATACGGTCAGAGTCGGACGCTGAGGAGCTGCTAGGGGAGCTCTCTGACCGCTTCGGTTCTCCACCAAAGCAGGCCGAGGTGCTAGGGGGCCTCATGGTGCTCAAGAGCCTGGCGCGCTCCATCAAGGCAAAGGCAGTGGAGCTCACCGGGCGGCGTCTCGTGCTCGGCCTCTCCGAGGACACTGTCATCGACCCCGGCTTCGTGCGGGATCTCGTGAGCCGGAGGGGGAGCCCCTGGCGCTTCACGCCCGACTTCAGGCTGAGCCGCCTTCTAGAGTCGTCAGCGGATCTCGAGAGGCTCGAGGAGGCAAAAAACTCCTTGCGCGTCCTTCGGGCGAGTGTTAGGTAAACCACCTTGAATGTTTACGGTTATCAAAGACCAAGAGCCCATGTGAACCAGGGTGCCGCCCGGCTGTGCGGCGCCGTGTCCGTACCTGCGCTCGGGGGGCAGCCACCCGAGGGAGGATGATGCCAATGCTCCGGATGAGTCTCGGTTACTTCGTGGCGGCAGCCTGGCTCGGCCTGGCCGGTCTCGGCGGATGCAAGAAAGCCCCAGAGCAGCCCCCGGAGGGGCCCAAGACCAAGGCAGGACAGGCGAGCCCTAGCCAGCCAGTCCCGACCTTGAGCCCAGAGGAACGTAAGATCGTGCTCGCAGAGGTGAACGGCGAGGCCATCACCCTTGGTGATTTCCACGATCGGATCCACCGGCAGAGCGTATTCAACCGCCGCCGCTATACTCAACTGGATCGCAAGAAGCAGTACCTGGAGCGAGAGTTCATCATGCCCGTCCTGGAGTATGCCGAGGCTCGACAGAAAGGCCTCGACAAGGACGACTACGTGCAGAAGACGTTGAAAAACCTAATGGTCTCGAAGTTGATGCGGCAGCTCCGGACCGAGTTCAAGACCGACGAGCCCACAGAGGCGGAGCTGAAGGCTTTCTACGAGAAGCACAAGGACGACTACAACCAACCTGAGCTCGTAAGGGCCAGCCACATCCTGGTGAAGACCAAGGTCGAGGCCGACAAGGTCATGGCCGAAGTCAAGGGCAAGAGCAGGGTCGAGTTCCGCAAGCTCGTACAGCAGCACTCCCTGGACGAGTCGAGCAAGGCCCGCGCCGGGGATCTGCGTTACTTCGACCGGCAGGGAAAAGTCCGGGGCATGGCCGAGGGCACCATGGGCAGCGTCCCCAAGCCCATCGTGGACGCCGTGTGGGACGTGAAGAAGCCGGGAGACGTGGTCGGGCCGGTGCAGACTCCTGGGGGCTGGCACGTCGTGTACTTCACCGGCAGGCGTCCGGCGCGCCAGCGGGACTTCGATCAGTCTCGTCTCCATGTGAAGAAGCGGGTGATGAGGGACAAGTGGCAAGAGCAGAAACAGGCCTTCATCGAGAAGCTGAAGAAGGAGTTCGGGGTTGTCGCGCCGACCGGAGCCGAGGCAGACAAGAGGCTGGAGCTCGTGAAGGTGGATCTGACCACCCCCGAGGCCCAGCCCGACCACGGTCCAGGGCTCATGCCGCCGCTGGATCACGGCGACCCTGACGGCCACGGCCACGGTCATCCACACGGCGACCACGGGCACCCCTAGGGCGGCCTGCGTCATGAAGCTCCTAACCACAGGGAGAACGAAGATGAAGAAAATCCGGTTTCCGAAGCCGCTGATAATCGCGCTCGGCCTGGGGGCGTTGGCCCTGGCCCTCCTCTCCACCGACCTGCTGCTCGCGCAGGGGAGCGCGCCTGCGCCCGCCCCTGCGGCCATGGCGCCCGCCCCTCGGGCAATGGCGCCCGCCCCCGCGGCAATGGCGCCCGTCCCTGGGGCCATGGCGCCCCAGCCCCCGGCTGGTGCGGCACCAGGGGCTGGCATGGCCCCCGAGGGAGCGGCGGTTAAGCCACCCGAGATTCCGGAGAAGGACCGCAAGCTGGAGTTGGCGCGGGTCGGCGACGTGGTGATCACGGTTGGCGAGCTGGCCGAGCGCATCAACCGCATGTCCCGCTACGTGAGAGGCCGCTACGAATCGATAGAAAAGAAGCGCGGCCTGCTCGACTCGATGATCGAGTTCGAAGTGCTCGCCAAGGAAGCCTCCCGCCGCGGCTTCGAGAAGCACCCGGACGTGGTGCAGATGCTCAGGCAGGTGATGATCCAGCGGCTGCGCCAAAAGGTCGTCGAGGACGGGATCACCCGCGAGAGCATCTCCGACGCCGACGTGAACGACTACTACGAGAAGAACAAGGCTCAGTACAACAAGCCCGAGACGGTCCGGATCTCGCACATCCTCGTCAAGGACGAGACCACCGCCAAGAAGGTGCTCGAGGAGGTCAAGTCCAAGGGCAACGACCCGCGCAACTTCCGTGCGATCGTCCAGCAATACTCCGTTGACGAGGCCACGAAGCAGCGGGCCGGGGATCTGAGGTACTTCACCCGCGACGAGAAGCGGGTGCCCGCGCCGGTCATCGAGGCTGCCTTCAAGCTGGAGAAGCGTGGAGACGTGGCAGGTCCCATAAAGAGCGAGGCTGGCTTTCACGTCATCAAGCTCACCCATCGGCGGGAGGCCATAAACCGACCCGCCCAGGACGAGAAGGTGAAAAACCAGATCGTCACCAGGATCCTGCGGGACAAGCGGAAGGACGCCCTGGAGAACTTCAAGAAGAACCTCAGGGACAAGGCCAAGGTGACCATAAATGACGACCGGCTCGCGGCGGTGAAGATCGACACCACCATCCAGCAGCGCGGAGGCGAGGGAAGGCCTGGGCCCAAGGGAGGGCGCCTGGGCAGGCCTCCTGGCGGCGGCCCCGGCGGCCCCGGTGGCCCTGGTGGCCTCCGAATAGGTCCCCCCATGGGACCGGGGCCGGGCATGGGCCCGAGAGGCGCCATGGGGCCTGTGCCCATGGCTCCCGCAGCTCCCTGACGGCGCGATCGGGTGCAACTCCTTGGATGGGGCATCCGTCCAAGAGAGAAACACGAGGGCAGAGGTGGCGAGGGTAGGGTGGTCCGGGGTTGGATGGCAAAGGGATGAACAGGAAGCATGACCAGTAGCTCTTTGCGTCGCATCGCCGCGCTCTTCGCCTTCCTGATCTGCGCGGGAGTCTGTATGCCCCTTGCCAGGGCGGAGGTAGTGGAGCGGATAGTGGCGGTGGTGAACGAGCGGGTGATCCTGCTCTCGGAGCTCCGCATGAGGGTTCGTGAGCAGCTCCCACAGCTCGCGCGGATTCAGGACCCCAAGGTTCGGGAGCAGCAGCTGGCCCTGCTTCAGCGGCAGGAGCTGGAGAAGCTCGTGGACGCCATCCTCATCGAGGAGGAGGGGAAGGAGCGCAAGCTGGAGGTCACGGTGGAGGAGGTTGACAAGGCAATCGCGACAGTGCTCGAGCAGAACAAGCTCACACGCAAGGAGCTCATCGCCACCCTCGAACAGGAGGGCTACTCCTTTACGGCCTACAGGGCCGATCTGCGCAGGCAGATCCTGAGGCTCAAGACCATCAACCTCGCGGTGCGCTCGCGGATCAACGTATCCCTGGACGAGGTGCGGGCCGCTTACCAGAAGAGCGTGACCGAGATGGGGGTGGGCCTGAAGCTGGACATCTCACAGATTTTCCTCAGGGTGGAGCGGGACGCCTCTGGACGGGCTGGCCTCGAGGCCCAGAGGCGCAAGGCAGATCGTTTTTTCGGGGATCTCAGGGCGGGCAGGGCGACCTTCGCGGAGCTGGCTCGCCGGGTGTCCCAGGACGGAGCCACTCGCGAAAAGGGCGGCCGCCTGGGCTTCGTGGGGCGCGGTGTGCTCCCACCCCGGGTGGAGGCCGCGGCCTTCGCGGCGAAGGGGAAGGATGTGCTCCTCGGGCCCATCGTGACCGACGAGGGCGTCTTCATCGTTCTCGTACACGAGCGCAAGGAGTCTGAAGCCCTGCCCTTCGAGAAGGTGAAGGAGCAGCTTCGGGAGCGGCTCTACAACGTGCAGGCGGCCAAGCGCACGGCCGCCTGGGTGGCGTCACTCCGCCGGCGCGCCATCATAGACATAAGGCTCTGAGCGAGGGAATTGTGACCGACGACAGAGGCCGCCGCGCCCAGCAACGGTTCGACGTTCGCATCCCAGTGGAGGTCACGTTCCAGGGTGAGGGCTTCGAGACCTTCTCGCGCAACATCTCACTCGGCGGCATGTTCCTCGAGAAGGCGGGCAACGTCCAGTTCGGCGCCGTGGTTCAGCTTCGTTTCTCGCTGCCGGACCTCGCAGGACCTCTCACGGTGGACGCACATGTTCGATGGGTGCAGGGAGACGATGGCCTTGGGGTCCAGTTCGTCGGGCTGCGGGCCAGGGAGGTCTGGGCCCTGCAGAAGCTCTTCTCGTCGGTTGGCTGAGTCTCCCTTGAGACCAGGCCAGGGTTTTCCGTTGGCAGGGATGGTGCTATTAAACGGGGGGGTGGACCAAGGCAGCATGAAAGATGTCTGCAGCCGAAAATGAGTTTCTGCCCGTACTAGTGGAGCACCTGAGGGGTGTCCATGGCTTCTGCTATCGTGTGACCAACTCCTCGGAGAAGGCGGACGAGGCAGCAAGGGAGGTGTTTCTGAGGGCCTACGCCGGGAGGGCAAAGCTCCCAGATCCGCCGAGCGTGCTCCCTTGGCTCATCAAGATCGCGGTGCACGTGCTCGGAAGATTCGATTCGAGCGAGCGCCTGACCTTTGAGTTCCTGGACGAGACGATCCGTGGGGATCCAACCCAGGTGACCCGCACGGGCGCCCTCAGCGATCCCGAGCGGCAGGGGCTCCTGTGGGAGCTCAGGCAGGGCTGCATGACGGCTGTTCTCGCCTGCCTCAGCGAGGGAGAGCGCATGGCCTTCGTGCTGGTGGTCATGATGAAGATGCGCACCTCGGTCGCCGCCGCCGCCCTGGGCATCACGCAGGCGGCCCTGAAGGTCAGGCTTTCGAGATCGCGAAAGAAGATCGTCGATTACCTGGCGCCGCGCTGCGAGCACGTCCATCCGCAGAACCCATGCCGTTGCCCCTCTCGGCTCGGGGTGGCCCTCCGCAAGGGGTTCATCTCGGAACTTCCTCGCGGGGAGATCTCGCTCCGCAAGGCCGCGCTGCCTGGCCCTATGCCTGTTTCTCCTCTCAGGGACGTGGTCTCCATATACGAGACTCTCCCTCCACCGACCGGGGGAGATGAGCTCCTCGAGAGGCTCGAGGGGGAGCTCCTCTCGGGAACCTGGGACAGGCTCATCGCGCCTTAGGGACGAGGGGCGCCGACCCTTCGCTGGGCTGCCCGGGACCCCTCGAGGTTGCTCTTTTTTTATCAGGCAACCGTTCCTCTTGCTCGCCGATAACAGAGGCATGCCCGAGCTCCTGCGGAATATGTCCACCGGCCTCATGGACTGGCTCTGTCCTGGCCGCTGCGCAGCCTGCGACGAGCCTCTCGGGCCAGGGCAGGCTCTCTTCTGTGAGGTCTGTGCTTCCTCGCTCGTGCTGCTGGAGGGTCCCCGCTGCCCGAGGTGCGGCGCCAGGTTGGCGAGGGGGGGCTGCGTCGAGTGCCGCCGGGCCAGCTCTCTCTTTGAGATGGCGAGGTCGCTCTACTCCTATGGCGGCGCCCTGGCCCAGGTGATTCAGCGCTACAAGTACGGCTCGCGGCTGGATTTGGCCCGGCCCCTCGGGGTCCTGCTGGCAAAGGCCCTTGGGGAGCCTCATTCCGTGTTTTCGAGCGGCGCGCTCGTCGTCCCCGTCCCCTCCTCCCAGATGGCTCTTGGGCGCAGGGGCTTTGATCCGGTCATGGAGATCCTCCGGACCATTGATGGCCTGAGATGGGCTCCGCTCCTCGTGCGGGTGGATCGCCGCGAGGCCCAGGCCGCCCTGGAGGGTAGGGAGAGGCGGTCCCTGGGCCCCGAGGCCTTCAGGCCGCGGGGCAAGGGGCCGGTTGGCGAACCCCCCCTCGTCCTGGTGGACGATGTGCTCACCACCGGCGCGACGGTCCGGGCGGCCGCGAGGGCGCTAATGGCGCTGGGAGCAAGGGCCATTGGCGTAGTGACGCTGGCTCGCGCCGAGGAGCTGCCTCCCGGTCCTTCGGGCGTAGAGGTCGTCCTGGCCTCGTCGCCGTAAGAGGTTATTATGTAACCTGCATGATCTTCCTCTTCGACATCGACGGCACCCTGCTGCTCTCGGGCGGCGCCGGCCTCCTCGCGCTGGAGCGAGCCTTCGAGGAGCTGCACGGGGTGGGCGGGGCTTTCAAGGCGGTGCACCCGGCGGGCATGACCGACCCCGATATTGTCGCCGAGGCCTTCATGACCGTTCTTCGCCGCGCGCCTTCCGAGGGGGAGGCCGACGCTCTCCTTCGCCGCTATCTCGAGATTCTTCCAGGCGCCCTTGCAAGCTCACCTGGCTTCCGGGTCCTTCCGGGAGTGCCCTCGGCGCTCCTCTCCTTGCAGAAAAGGGGAGATCTGCTCGCCCTCGCCACTGGCAACATTCGGGAGGCGGCGCGTCACAAGCTGGAGCGGGCGGGCATCAATCATCTCTTTCGTTGTGGCGGGTTCGGCTCCGACTCATCGAGCCGGGGACGCCTGGTGGGTGTGGCTGCCGAGCGGGCCGCCAGTCTTCTTGGACGCGACCTCGGCGCTTCGGAGGTGGTGGTCGTGGGGGACACGCCCAGCGATGTCCAGGCCGCGCGTCAAAACGGCTTTGGCGTGGTGGCCATGGCCTCGGGCACGGTTCCCCTGGAGTCCCTTAGAGACGCAGGCCCTGATCGCATCATCGAGAGCCTGGACGAGCTCCTTCTTTAACGAAGAGTGAAGAGAATGGGGAGCCAGGCCAGGACCTGCTCGCCCTGCCAGGCCGGCAGGACGAAGAGCAGGCTCTCGAGGGGGGCGAGGGCAGGATCCAGGCGTGCCGCTTGGCCCAGGGCTGCCTGGGCGTGGGCCTCGGTGGCTCCGAGGCCCTCCTGCAGCCGCTCGATCCAGGTCATCGGGCGGGGATAGACCGCTGTCTTGGCCGTGGAGGGGAGCTTGGCGAGCTGCTTGGCCTCCGACACCGCGTCCTGGAGGCCGCCCAGCTTGTCCACGAGCCTGCGGGTCTTGGCAGCCTTGCCGCTCCATATCCGGCCCTGAGCCACTTCCTCGACCTCCTTTGGGCTCAGCTTGCGTCCTTCCGACACCCTGGAGACGAAGAGCCCGTAGGTGTGCGCCATGTGGGCCTGGATCACCGCTCGCTCCTCGGGGGTCCAGAGCCTGGCGAGGTTGAAGAGATCCGCGCGGGCGCCTCTCGTCAGGACCTCGCTCGTGAGGCCCACCTTGCCAAACAGCCCTGACAGGGAGAACTTGCCGCCCACCACTCCGATCGAGCCGGTGATGGTACCAGGCTGCGCCAGGATCCGGCTTGCCGGGGCCGCGATGTAGTAGCCTCCCGAGGCCGCGACGTCGCCCATGGAGACCACCACGGGCTTGACCTTCGCGAGCTCCTTCACCGCCTGGTAGATCAGCTCCGAGGCCAGGGCCGACCCGCCAGGGCTGTCTATCCTCAGCACGACGGCCTTGGCTCTGTCGGAGTCACGGAGCTCCTCGAGGACGCTCGTCAGATGATAGGAGGACACGTGGGAGGTCGCGCCGAAACCCTTGCGCCTCGGACCGTGGATGATTTGACCCTCGGCATAGACGAGCGCCACATGTGGCTCCTTGGGGGGCTTGGTCAGCTCCGAAGGCTTCAGGAGCTCCATCAGGCTCCTCATGGTGCCCGTCTCCTTCTTCTTTTTGCCGAAGGTCCAGTTGATCGAACCTCCCGCGGCCAGGCGTTGCGTGTCCTGCCGGTGGGTGGCTATGCGGTCCACGAGCTTCGCCCCCAGGGCGTCCTTGGCCGAGAAGGGGGCGCGGTCAACGAGGGTCCGCAGCTCGGATTCGGGCAGCTTTCTGGCTTCGGCGACTGCCGTCAACAGCTCACCGAACGTGTCATCCAGCAAGGCCCCCATGGCCTCCTTGGT
>JAVEWA010000564.1:0-4720 GCA_034004785.1 Polyangia bacterium | reverse complement strand
GCCCTATGGCTCGGAGTCGCCCCGGCGCCGACGGCGGCGGAAGACCAGCCGGATCGGGGTCCCCTCGAAGCCAAAGGCCTCCCTCAGCCGGTTGGCCAGGTACCGGCGAGAGCTCTCCTGCAAGGCCTCCGGGTTGTTCACGGAGAAGACGAAGGTCGGAGGCCTGGAGGAGACCTGCGAGGCGTAGTAGAGCTTCACCTCCCGGCCCTGGTGGGCGGCAGGGTGGTGCGCCGAGACGACGTCCTCCAGGAAGCGGTTCACCACCGCCGTGGAGAGGCGCCTGTCCCACTGTCCGTGGGCTTCGAGCAGGGCCTTGGGCAGCGCGCCGAGCCCGTATCCGCTCCTGGCCGAAACGGGGACCACAGGGGCCCAGGACACGAACCGGAGCCGCTCCGCGATGGCCTGGCGCTGCTCCTTCCAGCGCTGGCTCCCTTCGGGCACGAGGTCCATCTTGTTGACCAGAAGGAGCATGGCGCGGCCGTTCTGGGCCGCGAGCCCGGCGATGCGCGCGTCCTGATCCGAAGGCGTCTCCCCGGCGTCCAGCACCAGGCAGGCCACGTCGGTCCTCTCCAGGGCCCGCATCGCCTTTAGCACCGCGAGCTTCTCCATGTCGAGGGCGATGGAGCGCTTGCGCCGCATGCCCGCGGTGTCCACCAGCACGAATCGCTGCCCCGCCGCCTCCCAGGGCGAATCCACGGGATCCCTGGTGGTCCCGGGGGCGTCGTCCACGAGCATCCGCTCCTCTTTCACGAGCTGGTTCACCAGGGAGGACTTACCAGCGTTCGGCCGCCCCACAAGGGCCACGCGGATGGCCTCCTCCGACTGGTCATCCTCGGGCTCCACTCCAGCGGCGCGCGCCCGAAGCACGGCGGTCAGGTCGTCCAGGAGCTCGCCGACGTTTCGCCCGTGCTGGGCGGAGAGGGCGTGGACCTCTCCCAGGCCGAGCTCGTAGAACTCGCTGGCCCCCAGCGCAGCGGCCGGGCCGTCTGCCTTGTTTGCGGCCAGGAGCACGGGCTTGCCGCTCTGCCTGAGAAGCGCGGCGACGTCCCGGTCCTCTCCGGTGATCCCCTCCCGAACGTCCAGGACGAAGAGGATGGCGTCGGCCTCCTCGATCCCCACCCTGGCCTGGGCGAGGATGGAGCGGGCCAGGGTGGCGTCGATCGAAGGCGTGAGCCCTCCCGTGTCCACCAGCACGAACTCCAGTCCGTCCCAGTCTCCAGCACCGTAGAGCCGGTCCCTGGTGACGCCGGGCTCGTCCTGCACGATGGCCAGGCGCGAGCCCACCAGGCGGTTGAACAGGGTGGACTTGCCCACGTTGGGCCGCCCCACAATGCACACGACCGGCTTCACGCCCATCCCCCAGGGAAACCAGCCAGGCAAGACATCTCGCGGCTCATGGCTCGTATCCCACCCGCCGCATCCCAGCGGGGCTGCGAGCCCAGTCGCTCGCTACCGCGACCCTCAGCGTGAGGTGCACCGGCCGCTCCAGCAGGCGCGCGAGCTCCAACCTGGCCGCCGTTCCGATCTCCTTGACCTTCTGCCCCCCCCTGCCCACCACGATCCCCTTCTGGGACTGCCGCTCGACGAACACCACGGCCTCCACCACCACGTCCCCCCGATCCGGCCGTTCCAGGAACCTCTCCACCTGCACGGCGGTGGAGTAGGGGATCTCCTTGCGGGTCAAGAGGAACACCTGCTCGCGGATGGCCTCGCCAGCGAGCCACCTGAGGCTGCGATCCGTGAGGGAGTCGCCGTCGAAGTAGGCCGGCCCCTCGGGAAGCAGGGGCCAGAGCTCTCCTAGGAGCCTGTCCACGCCGTCGCCTTCCAGGGCAGAGAGGGGGACCACTGCCCGCGCCTCCCTCCAGGGCTCCATGAGGGGTAGGAGGGCCGACTTGTCAGCCACCAGATCGATCTTGTTGAGGCAGACCACGAGGGGGATCTCGAGCTCGGCGGCCCGCTCGGCGATCTCCGTTTCCTGGTCCGCGGCTCCCCTGCCCCGCGCCGCGGCGGCGGCGTCCACCACCAGCACCGCCACGTCTGCGTCCCCAAGCGCCGCAAAGGCCTGGCGCACCATGTAGCTGTTCAGCGCCCTGTCCGTGTCGTGGATCCCCGGCGTATCGAGGAGCACGATCTGGCCTCCCGGGGCGGTGATGACGCCCAGGATGCGGTCCCTCGTGGTCTGTGGCTTGGGGCTCACTATGGCGACCTTGCCGCCCAGGAGCCTGTTGAGGAGGGTGGACTTGCCCACGTTGGGCACCCCGAGGAGCGTCACGAACCCCGAGACGAAGGGCGCATCGCCGGTGGGCTGCTCATCTGTTCGGGATCCAGTGGAGTTCACCGCTGCCATGACTGTCCATTCCTCGGGTTTGCGTGTATCACTATGGCGCGTACAGTCAAGCGGTTCACCATGCTGGCCCTGGTCTCACTGTCCCTAGCCCTCGCCGCAGTCGCCATCGTGCTGGGCTGGCCCCCGCTGCCCACGGGCATCTGGCCTGGCATCACCCTGGGGGTCTTCGCGGCGCTTGCCGGCGGCTTCGCCCGCCGCGAGCCCTCCAGAGCGGCCCGAAGGGCTGGCTGGGCCGGCCTGATCCTCGGCCTCGCCGCGGCGCTCCTCGGGGTGCTCGTCTATCTGGGGCTCATCTTCGGCTCTGCTAGGCTCGGCTAGGCCGCGCCCGTCTCTCCCCTGCCCCGCCTCTGGCAAGCGCCAAGGAAAAGAGCCGAGGGCGATCCGCGCTCAGGCCTCCTTCTTGTCCTTGCCGAGGGAGGACTTCTTCTGAGCCAGGCAGGACTCCATGGCGGCCAAGGTCTCCTCGGACAGCCCGCTCTCCTTGCAGGCGGTGAGGGTCTCCTCCAGGAGCACCACGTCCTTCTCCACCCGCTCCCTCATGGCGTTGTGCATGGCCTGGAAGCGCGAGTAGAGGTCCACGAGCTGGTCGCCCTTTCGCAGGTTCCAGACCTCGGTGAACTTGCCGTCCCGCACCTCGTCCATGTAGCGCCCCATCTTGAACATGGGCCCGGCCACCTTGTGGGTTATCACGATGTTGTAGATGAAGACGATCACCAGGAACACGAAGCCGAAAAGGACGATGCCGGCGATGAGGATCATCTCGTTCCGCTCGCGGCGCTTGTTGGCCTCGGCGTCCTGGGCCTTGCGCTGCGCCACCAGCTCCGTGTCGGCCTTTTTACGCAGCTCGGCCAGGCGGTGATCCTCCTCGGCGCGCCTCGCCACGCGCTTCTTGTCGTCCTGCTCTATTACGTCCTTCACCTCCTTGGCGCCCTCCCTCACCATGGCGTCCTTGTCTCGGAGCTGGAGATCCAGCATGTCCGTGGCGACCTTCAGGAGCTTCTTGACGTCCCTCGTGGCGGCGTCCCTGGTCTGCGAGATGAGGGCCGAGCTCTCCTCCCGCTGCCGCTGGAAGAGCTCGGTTGCCTTTTGTCGCTGCTCCAGGAAATCGTGGTTCGCCTGCCTGGTCTGCCAGATCACCAGCGCGCCGAGCCCGGCGCAGAGCGCCCCGGCGATCACCACTGACACAAGGGTGTAGCGGAGCTGGTAGTCCCGGTCTATGAGGAGATTCCGAAGCTTTCGCTTGTATTTCACATTCTCTGCCATGATCCAGCCCTTTCCGTGGATCGCCCGCTGCTACTGGCTGTCCAAGAACCGCACGATGTCGCTCTTGATGGCCCCCACGAGCGCCTCGATCAGCCCAGAGAGGACGTCGCCGTCAGGAGCGCCGGGCACGGACGCTTTGGCGCCAGCGTTGCCCTTGATTGATTGATCGGGATAGGTCGTGAAGAGCACGTTCACATGGCAAGCGACCTTCCCTCCCTCGGTGCTCACCTTCACGCTGGTGTCCATGAAGAACGCCTTCATGCGCTTGCCGCCGATGTCCCGCGCCGTCGGTTTTCTACAGCCGGGCCATCCAGTGGTGAGCTCAGGCTTCTCCCCGAGGGCCCTCGCGAGCTGTACGAGCGCGATGCTCTTGGCGAGCTGCGCCGAGGGGCCGGAGGCCTTGAACTTGTCCAGGTTCACGTAGATCCGTTTGCCCGAGAGGCTGCTCGGGCAGAGGGTTTCCAGGGCGGCGCCGGCCTTGCCCTTCAGGAAGGGATCGCTCGCACGAGCGGCCTTCTGGAGCGCTGGGATCGCCTCCTCCGCCCTGAGGCGCCCCAGAGCCATGGCCGCGAACCCGCGCACCTTGGGATCCTCGGACTCCTTGCCGAGAGCGTCGGTGAGAGCTTTGGTGACCCGGGGATCCGCGAACTTAGAAAGGCTCAGCACCGCGGTCATCCGGACCTTCTCGCTGGGGTTCGTCTGGAGCTCCTTCACCAGGCGGGGCACGGGGTCGGCCCAGGCGGCTGGCCCATGGGCCAGAAGCGACGCCGCCAGCGCGAGTGGAATCAGGATCTGTTTCATCACGGGTTCCGATCCGTCAAGCAGCTCACATCAACCGACGTACCTGATCCCGAAAGATTCAATAATGGAAGCCCGCGGGCGGCCGGAAACCAATCCGCGCCGCAGGTGAGTACGTTCACGCAAAATATCAAATAGATGAGCCGAATGCAACGGTTGACGGACTTTCCGCAGGATCGCTCCACGTCCGAGGGCGGCAAACTTTTTCGCAGTTGGGCGGGGCCCGGTTCCGGTTCCGGTTCCGGTTCCGGTTCCGGTTCCGGCACCGGCTCCAGTTGGCACCAAGGGCGATCGCCGGACCGTCTGCCCAAG
>JAVEWA010000563.1:0-4730 GCA_034004785.1 Polyangia bacterium | reverse complement strand
GATCCCTCTGCGGAGTACGGAGGCGGCAGACGGCCAGACCGAGAGCGTCCTTCTCTATCAGCTCTGGGAACACCAGAGCAGCGTCCCTCCGATGATGGTTCTGCGACCGCACCGGAACACGACGCGCCTGCTTGAGGATTGGAGCCGCGAGCACTCTGACGAGCGCCAGCTACCGCCGGTGATCGCGCTGGTGCTCCATCAAGGGGAGGAGGAATGGACAGCACCCAAGGAGCTGGAAGAGCTATTCGCGCTGGAGCGGGTGTCGCCGGCAACGCGCGAGGCGCTACGGCCTTATTGCCAAAGCAGCGCTACCTGCTCGAGGTATTGCCCGAGGATCCGGCGGCGGTGCGAGCGGGACGGGGTGTCGCCCGTATCACCATGCTGGCCCTCAAGTTCGGCCGGAGCGCCGAGCCGTGGACGACGATCTTCACGTGCGAAGATGATCTCCGCGAGCTACTGTCCAACCCAAAGGCGCTCTTGCACCTGGCCGAGCTCCTTGTAGAATACCTGTTGTCGGTCAACCCTGCGTTGACCCCAGACTCGCTTTGGGAGGCGATGAAGCCCATGGGAACAGAAGCACAGGAGTTCCCCAAGACGTACCTCTCGCGGAAGGTCGAGCAGAGCCGCGAGGAGGGGCGTGACGAGGGGCGACGTGAGAGGGATTTTGAACTGGCCCGCAAGGCCCTCGCCAAGGGCATGTCGCCTGCTGAAGTCGCGGAGCTCACCGGACTCCCCCTCGAAGAGGTCCTGAGGCTCGCTCACTGAGGCTCGGGCCATAGACGCATTTGCGCGCGCTGATACGCGCTTTACAGCGAGTGCCCGACGGGTGCCTAGGAAATACTGAGCAGGAACACAACTGGCCCGCACGATCGCCGGAGCCATAGAGTGCTACGTTACGCCCGCGCTGCTCACGCCAGCATCATCGGAAGGCCCAGGCTGCTGAGCCTGGTGCACTTCGTCACCTTCCGTTGCGACGCCAGCTGCGCCCATTGCTTCCTGGAGCGCCAGGGTCCAAGTCGGACGAGCCAGCAGCTGAGCCTTTCCGAGGTGGAGACCATCGCGGATCGCCTGGGTGGAGCCCTTGTGAACGTCAACATCACTGGCGGGGAGCCCTTTCTTTCGGACGACCTGTGGCCCATCTGCCGAGCCTACTATCAGCGGGCCGGGGTGCGCTCGGTCTACATCACCACCCATGGCGGCTTTCCGGAGCGGGTGGAGGCTCTAGTCAGGAGCTTCCTGGCCTTGGGTATGGAGCGGCAGCTCTTCCTGTCCATCTCAATTGACGGGCTCTTCTCGGAGCACGACCGGCTCCGCGGGCGCCAGGGGCTTTTCGATCGGGCCATGGACAGCTACGGACGCGTTGCGGCCATCGCCGACCCGAGGGTGGGTGTGGGAGTCTCCATCACCGTCTCCGAGCACAACTTCCGAGGGGTGACAGGCCTGTTTCACGCCCTGCGCGAGGAGCTGGGCGTGGAGGTGGTCACCGCCACGCTTCGCCGGGCCCAAGGAGCGGCCGGGGCGCTGCCATCGGAGTTGCGCGCCAGGGTGGGCCAGGCCTACTCGGAGCTGACCAGCCAGATGGAGAGGCATCGCCGCGGCACTCCCCGCCGGGGAGCGCGCCGGAGCGTGCTCGCTCGGCTTCAGGACGCCAAGGACGAGGTGCTATACGCCATGCTGCGGCAAGACGCGCTGTCAGGAAGCAGATACAGGTCTCCCTGCCCGGCCGGCGGGCTCTTCGCCGTGCTCCATCCTGACGGAGAGGTGTCTTGCTGCGAGGTCCTGACCGATGGACGACTGGGCAACCTGCGGGATCACGGCCTGGACATGGGAGCGCTGCTCCAGGCAGAAGAGGCCAGGACTCTGCGACGCAGGATCCTTCTAGGCCGGTGTCACTGCACCTACGAGTGCGCTCTCGGCATCAACATCGTGACCCACCTGCGCTACCTGCCGAGGCTCGCCCTGGCTGGGGTCTCGGGCGCCTGGGATGGTTGATCCGCGTCCATCCGGGGCCTGCGGGACCTCCCCGCCTCTGGGAGGACGCACCGTGGTCATCGTCCCATTTGTGCGCTGGGGCGAGCTGGCCCGGCTCTGCGTGGATGCCTGTCTCGCCCTGGATGACGAGGATTTCCTCGTCTGCCTGGTCCCCAGCGGCAAGGGGGACGTCCCCGAGCCCTGGGCGTCCCGGCAAGGGGTAGAGATAATCGCCTCCGGGGTTCACGGCATCTCGGCCAAACGCAACCAGGCCATAAGGGCGCATCCCGAGGCCGAGCTCTTCGCCTGCATCGACTCCGACGCCTGGCCCGAGCCCCAGTGGCTGAGGAACGCAAGGGAGGTCTTCGCCCAGGATCCCGACATCTGGGCTGTGGGAGGTCCCAACCTCGACCCGCCCAATCTTCCTTTTGCGCGGCAGGTAGTGGGCGACGCCCTGCGCTCCATGCTGGTGAGCGGACCCAAGGTCTTCACCAAGAGGCCGTCGCCCAGCCGGGACGTGGTGGATCTTCCCAGCTGCAATCTCATCATCCGGCGGCAGGCGGTGGAGGCCACCGGAGGCTTCGACGAGACCATGGAGGTCAGCGAGGACTCGGTGCTATGCCAGGGGGTAATCTCGCGAGGCAAGATGATTCGCTTCAGCCCCGAGGTGCGGGTTTATCATCTGCCGCGAGCCTTTCTGCTGCCCTTCGCCAGGCAGCGGTTCGTGGTGGGCTGGGGTATCCCCCCGCTGCTTCGGCGCTGCGGCAGGGCCATGGGGCCTCTGGCGGTTGCCATGGAGCTGGCGCCGACCCTGGCCCTCGCCTACCTGTCGCTGGGTTGGATCCCTGGCCTCGTGAATCCTTGGCTCTGGTGGCCCTACCTGGCGGTGCTGGGGCTGTATCTGGGCCTGGTGGTGGTGGAGACCCTGAGAGTTGCGCACCATCCCAGGGGCTGGCTGCACACCGGCGTCGCCCTGGCCGCAGGCAACCTCCTGCCAGGGCTTGGCACCATCGCCCGCTACCTCGGCGTTTCTCTGGACATCGGCGAGGTGTACAGGAACGACCTGGGGGCCGCTCAACCTCCCGACGCCGCTCGGCGATGATGCCTCGCTCTGGCGAGGCCTCTCCTGGAGACGCGGCCAAATCAAGGCGACCAATCCCAGGTTACCTCACCCTCCTTTGGCCTAGATGGGGATCCGCTCGCCCAGCCCCATGGTGCGAGCGTGCTCCCCGCAGACTCCGCTGCACTGCGAGTCCAGGGCGCATTCATGGCAGTCCGAGCGCTTCACCCTCCTCCTCGTGGGGGCCTCGGCAGCTCTCAGAGAGGCGATGTAGGCGGGCACGAGAAGCGGCCCGAGGACAGCTTCTCCACCCGGCAGACTCCGCCGGCCGCGCTCACCTCCTGGGCCCGTCCGAACCTAGTGGCGCAGGCCAGGCCAAACGCGCCGGGGGCGGCCCGGTCCACTGCAGCGAGCAGCTCCAAAAGGGCGGTTCTACGAGCATGGCCGCGCACCAGAGGAGGACAGCAGATCCAGGGCGGCCAGGCCCCGAGGGAGTTCCCACAGGCTCTCTGCAAGCAAAAGGCGCCGGGCCGAGCATTTCTGCCAAAAACGTCGCCCGCGTCGCGACGGACTTGACTCGACCATTGAACCCCTTCTGGATCTGCCTGAGGGCTCGCGCCACCGCCGACCTGGGAATGGCCTCGCAGGGAAGGCAAGCTACTTCCTTGGAAGCTTCAGCACCGCGTACTGAAAGTCGCTCGTATCTGGCGATGTGAGACCCAGAAGCTGGAGAACCAGGATCCTTCTACGTGGATCCAACATGCCCTTCACCTCATTAGAATCCCGGGTGGTCTTGAACGTGTGTCGGAGAAGAACCTCTCCTGAAGGACGTTGGAGCACTGTCACTCCGACCTTTCCCTGCTCCTCGGTCGAGACCGTGAGCACCAGCCCATTGGCGGGACCGGGTTCGTCCTTGGTTACGATGGGCAGGGTCCGCATGGGAGAGAACTCCCTCGGCTGCAGGGCCTGCGCCATCTTCGCGATGCTTCCCAGTATTGTCTTCTTGGCGTCTGCGAGGGCGCCAGGCACCAGATTCGGATCCCGCGCGCAGAGACGGGGGTCCCCAGGGCCGGTCGAACGGTAGGTCTCCTCCAAGCAGCGCCTCTCCTGTGCGCTTCGATAGGCATTGCTCTGCACGTCGTAGTCTATCAGCCTCACGCTGGCGGTCACCTTGGAGTCCGACACCCTGATCAGGTGGAAGTCCAGGCCAGAGGCCGAGGCGAAGCCGGGTGCCGGCATCCACATGGGAAATATTGGAAAGGGCGATAGCAAAGCCACCATCTGGCCGTCGCTTGAGATGCCGGGGAAGCCCCACACCTCGAGGCACTGCAGCGCCATGCAGCCCGAGTCATCCTTCGAGGTCATGGAGAGCCCGATGGAGTTGCCGGGCTCGATGCCGAGCCCATCGAGACCGATGTGCATGGTAGGAGGCAGGGAGGTGACTGCTGGGCGCCTCTGCCAGGTGTCGCTTCGACGATCCCAGAAGTAGGGAGTGTCGGCCTTGTGGGCGCGGACCCTGGGCGGAGCTTGGGGAGTTGCTCCGGGGACCTGGCGTTTCAAAACGGTGCTGAGAAGGAGATCCGGGTGGCCATCGCCATCAAGATCCTTCTGAACGAAGTATCCCGTATGCTGATCTCGGCATGCAGCACACTGATCGGACAGCAGCAGGCTCGCAGCGAGGCGAGGGGACTCCCCATCC
>JAVEWA010000562.1:0-4745 GCA_034004785.1 Polyangia bacterium | reverse complement strand
GACGGTGAGGTCCTCGCCACCGAACTCCACGTAGGCGTGGTCCACCACGATGAGGGCCTGGGGCGCGGCCGCGGCGAGCCGTTCCACGTCCTGCCTCGTGGCGACTCCGCCCGTGGGGTTGTTGGGGCTCTCCACCACCACTGCGCCGGTCTCAGGCCCCAGGCGTCCGAGCACCGCCTCTGTCGGGTAGCCGGGCTCGTCCCAGGGGATCGAGACCATCTGGCCACCCGCCAGGGCCACGAAGCGGCCCACCATGGTGAAGGTCGGCTCGGGCACGATGGCCTGGCGTCCAGGGCAGGCCATTATCCGGAGAGCCCGCTCCAAGGAGTCGTCCGCTCCGGCCGTGGCGAGGATGTGATCCTCTGGCACTCCGTAGAGGGCGGCGGCCCTGGCCTCCAGCGCGCCCATGGCAGGATAGCGCCTGCAGAGCTCCGGACCCAGCTCACCGAGGGCATCCAGCAGGTCGGCCGAAGGTGGCCGGCCCTCGTTGCCGTCCAGCAGGAGGTCCACCGGGATCTGAGGACGGGGCACCCTGTAGGCCGTGACGCGCTCGAGGGCGGGCATGGGACGAAGGGTCGTCATCGATCGAGGGCTCTTTTCAGCGAGAAAGGACCCTGGGTCTGCGTCGTCATGAACACCTGGAACTCCTTGCCGGACACCGGGTCTGGAGTAGTAGCTCAAGCAACGATGTGGGACAGGTTCGTCACCACGATGTCGGTCCCGCCGGCTGCCTTCACCTCTGGGATCACTCGCGGCAGATCCGCGCGGGGCACCGCGGCCTTCAGGGCATAGCCCGACTCCCCGTGGAGCGTGGCTATTGTGGGCTCCCGCATGCAGGGCAGCACCGCGATGACGGCCTCCAGGTGGGCCCTGTCCACGTTGACCTCCATCATCACCCGCTGCCTGGCCTCGAGCACCGACCGGAGCAGGAGCACCAGGCGCTCCGCCCTCTCCCGCTTCTCGGGCTGCTCCATCACTCGCGGGTTGGCGTAGAGCCGCGTGGAGGAGACTAGGAGCTCGTCCACCATCACCAGCTGGTTCGCCTCCAGGGTGCCGCCCGTGGCGGTGTTGTCCACGATGCAGTCGGCGTCCTCGGGGGGGAACACCTCGGTGGCGCCAAAGGACCGTACGAACCTCGCGTCCAGGCCTCGATCCTTTATCCAGCTCTGGGTGAGGCGAGCATACTCGGAGGCGACCACCAGGGATCTCGGCGGCGGCCAGCCCTGCTCCACAAGGGCCTGGGGCGCCGCGGCCACCACGCGCACCGGATCGAGGCCCGTGTCGAGCAGAGTCACCACCTCCGCGCCGAGCTCGGCCACCCAGTCGGCGCCGGCGAAGCCCAGGTCCCGCGAGCCCGCGTGGAGCATCTCCACGATGTTCTGGGGCTTGAGCAGCTTCACCTCGTAGCCGGGCAGGGACAGGCCGGGCCTGTAGCTGCGGCGGCCCCGGACGAGCTGGATACCAGCCTCGCCGAGGAGACGATTCACCTCCTCGGCCATGTGGCCCTTTGGCAGGGCGAGCCGCAGCAAGGCGCCTTCTTGTGCTCCTGTCACTTGCATCGTGTACGCCGCCTCGAACGTCTAGCGAGGACCCACGCGAAGAGGACGAGCCCCATGGTGGCCCCAGGGCTCCCCTCCCCGCCTCCGTGATCGCAGCCGCAGCCTCCATGCCCGCCGCCCGGCGGCGGGCTCCCCGCGTCGGGCCCGGCGTCTGAAGGAGGGACGGATGCGTCGGGCGGAAGCTCCTGGCAACCGCTCCACTCACCCCAGGCGCAGGTCGAGTCGCATACCCTCTGGCGGGCATCGCCAGCGACGCAGCTCGTGGGATCCAGCTCCTCGTCGCCCTCGGCGCATTCTCCCTGGCCCAGGCAGGCCACAGTGGACCAGTCGGGCCACTGGCAGCCGTCGCAGCTCCGGGTCTGGGTGCCGCAGCGATCGCAGGGCTGAACCTGAGGCGGATCCCCGGAGGTGCAAGAGCAGCTTCCCTGGGGGGCGATCCGCAGGGCGTCGAACACTATCATGGTGTTCTCCGTTTCGCTGACGTAGGGCTCGCCCGTGTTGTCGGCGAGGCGCACCCACTGATCTCCCCCTGCGGCGAAGTCGAAGGAGCCGAGGGGCGCGAGGCCGTCCGGGTGGGAGGACTGGTTGACGATCACGGTGCTCTCCTGCCCGGAGGCGCGCACCAGGTAGGCTGCCTGCACCGACTCTCCAAAAGCGGCGGGGATGAAGACCGAGAGCTCGTAGGCGCCCCCCTGGGCAAAGTGCAGGTTCCAGACTGCGTAGTTGTCGGCCTGGAGAGCGTCGATGGTGTAGGTCCAGACGCAGCTCCCGCCGTGACCCGAGGCCTCGTCGTGGAAGTACTGGGATGGGCCGAAGCGCCTGAAGCAGGGCCCGTCGTCCTCCAGAAAGGTCTCCACCGGCTGGATCACCTGGCAGGGCTGGGGCGGCAGCCCCGTGTTGTCCGAGACCAGATCCTGCCCCGCGGCCAGGTCCTCGTAGCCGCTGAAGGGCTCGGGCACCACGGCGTTGCCCCCGTAGGAGCCTCCGGTGCCGCTCCCCCCGATGTAGGAGTCCCGGTGCAGCGAGAAGTGGAGGTGCGCGCCGAACCAAGGGCAGTCCAGGTAGCGCGAGTCCGACGAGTCGTTGCAGCTGTCTCCGAGCTCGCCGATGGCCTCCCCTTGGGCCACGTGCTGGTTAACGGTTACGTAGATGGCGTTCAGGTGGCAGTAGTTCGACACGTACCTGTGACCGTCGGCGTTGTAGTCGTGCTCGATGGCCACCCGCTGCCCATAGTTGGCCCAGCCCGCGGTGGCCCAGCCGGCGAGCACCACCGTGCCGCTCGCAACCGCGAGCACTTGCTGGCCAAGGCCATTGTTCGGGTGGTTGGGCAGCACGAAGTCGAGCGCGTAGTACTCGTTGGCCTTGTCGGTGCGGTTGGTGTCGGCGTGCAGGGATGACCCGCCGCTCGGGCTGTAGCCCGCCGAGATCCGGCAGGTCTCCCCTGCCTCGAAGGGCAGGCGGAGATCAAAGGACGCGGGGAGGGCAACCGCTCCGGAGATGGGCGTCGTGAGACTCTCTCCCTCGGGCGCGAGCACGAGGAGCGCACCGAGCAGGAAGACCGAACCCAAGACTGATCGTGTCACGCTGATCCTCCGAGCTTCAGAAGCGAGCCGAGGCGAACGGAGCGCATGGTAGCACAATTTTCCCTGCTAACGCGCTGCATTGCATGGCACTCGAATCCTCGAGGCGTCCACGCGGAGAAGGGCTCCAACGCAGGCGATGGCGCCTAGGACTGACGTTTTTTGTCACTAGTTTTGACGCTATTTGTCCAGCCAGGCGACAGGATAGGGAGCAGTCAGTAATTTGACATGTTATTTCATGCTATTATATATTGCAGGCTTCATTTGGATCTTGGTTCGGATCTTGCATCGTGACGGCCCCGAGTAACCAGAGCCTCTCCGCTCCCTACCCCGGATGGTCCGGCGGCAGGCCTTGGAGCCACAGAGGCTAGAAGCGATCTAGGAGGAAGAAGATATGTTCAGGCGTCTGAAGTACAGCAAGGGCTTCTCCCTGGTGGAGCTGATGATCGTCGTGGCGATCATCGGCATCCTGGCCGCGGTGGCGGTTCCGGCCTTCATGCGGTACATGAGAAAGGCCCGCACCTCCGAGGCTCCCGAGAACATCAAGAAGATGTTCGACGGCGCCAAGGTCTATTTCGAGAAGGGCAAGCAGTCCGACCGCGGCGGCACGGACGTGCCCCACAGGTTCCCGAGCTCGACCGAGCTAACTCCGACGAACACCTGCTGCAGCGGCACCAACTCGGTGAAGTGCTCGAACACCTCCTGGGATCACGCGACCTGGAAGGCCCTCGGCTTCGAGATCGGCGACCGCCACTACTTCCAGTACAAGTTCCTAGACAACATCGAGGAAGGCGTTGACGCCAAGTTCACGGCGGGAGCCTACGCGGACCTCGACTGCGACATGGTCTTGTCCACCTTCGAGCGCACCGGCGCCATCAACAGCTCGAACTTCACGGTGGTGGGCTCGGCCGAGCTCTTCATCGACAACGAGATCGAGTAGCTCCCGCTCGAGGGGCTCCTCCCCTTGTCCCCCTCCCCTTCAGCTCGCCGCCAAAGGTGCCAAAGGCGCCCGCCTGAGTTACTATTGCCTGGACCCGAGGCGCTCAGGCGCGCTCCGATCATAGAGCGAGGCGAAGGGAGCCCAGGCCCGAAGGAGGTGAGCGGATGTCGCAGGCACGCCTGAACGTGGTGAGGGCCATGGCTGCCATGGCCTGGTCCGATGGCCGCATGGACAAGAAGGAGAAGGAGCAGCTCAGGCTCCTTGCCAAGCGGGTGCTGCCAGACCCGTCGGATCAGTCGAGGGTGGAGGGCTTCCTCATGAGCCGGCCCTCCATGGAGGGGGTCACCTTCGACGATCTGAACGACAAGGAGCGCCAGGCCCTCTTTCTCCTCGCGGCCCACTACGCCTACATGGACGGCCAGTGCAGGCCCGGAGAGAAGCAGGTGCTCGACCAGCTAGGGACCCTCCTCGGACTGGACACAGCCACGCAGGCAGCAGTCGAAGCCCAGGTAAAAGCCCAGAAGTCCAAGTAGCCCCCAGGCCTGCTGAGTAACTCACCGCCGCTTGGGAAAGTCGGTGCAAAAGCCGGTGGATCCAACTTCGGATCCCGAGGGATCCCCATCGGTTGGAACAGCCTGCCCGGTCCTTGGGCACCCGGGCTCGAGG
>JAVEWA010000029.1:0-23028 GCA_034004785.1 Polyangia bacterium | reverse complement strand
GGGGACGGATGCTCGGCCAACTGCCTCTCCAACGAAGCCTGCGGCAACGGGATCCTGGACCCGGCCGCAGGCGCGGTCTGCGCCGATGGAAACACCGTCTCGGGGGACGGATGCTCGTCGAACTGCCGCTCCAACGAGACCTGCGGAAACGGGATATGGGACCCAGCCGCGGGCGAGCAGTGCGACGACGGCAACACCGTCTCGGGGGACGGATGCAGCTCGCTCTGCCAGCGGGAGGGGTGCCTGCCCGACGTGCTGCTCGGCACCCTGCCGGTGAACACCGAGGTTGGGCGCTACCTCGACGTTGCCGCCGCTGGAGACGACGAGGCCGGCTGCGGAAACGGCCCGGAGGTAGTGGTCGAGTTCACGACCGCCATCACCGCCGACGTACAGCTCCGAATTGTGCAGACGGGAGATCACGCCTACGGGCTCTACCGCGATCCGGGCGCCGGACACTGCACGGACAACCTTGTTTCCTGCTACGATCCGGGGGGCTTCTCGACTGGCACCCGCACCTTCATGAACCTGCCCGCTGGGCGCTACTACCTGGTAGTTGAGGGCTACACGCCGTCGGGCGCTGGCACCACCTGGGTGTATCTGACCGTCCTCGGCTCCGTCGTCACCTGCGGCAATGGCAGCCTCGACCCTGGAGAGGTGTGCGACGACGGCAACACAATCTCGGGCGATGGCTGCTCGGGAGACTGTCTCTCCGACGAGACCTGCGGCAACGGTTATCTGGACCTCGTTACGGGCGAGGCCTGTGACGACGGCAACAACATGTCAGGTGACGGCTGCTCCGCGGACTGCCTCTCCAACGAGACCTGCGGAAATGGCATCCTGGATCCAGGGGAGCTCTGCGATGACGGCAACGTGAGATCTGGCGATGGGTGCTCGGCGGACTGCCAATCCGACGAGACCTGCGGCAACGGATACCTGGACAGCGCCGTAGGGGAGACCTGCGACGACGGCAACCTCGTCGGCGGTGACGGCTGCGACCCATTCTGCCACCTCGAGCAGGGAGTGTGCTATGTGGACGAGCTTCTGGGCGCCATGACCCCCGGAGTCCCGATCACTCGCTCCCTCGACGTGGCCGCCGCCGGGGATGAGTGGATGACTGGCTGCTCTTCTTCCGGCTCCGAGGTCGTGCTCATCTTCGAGTTGCTCCGCCCGGGCGACATCAACCTGCGATTCTCCCAGAGCGGCGATCACGCGTTCGGCCTGTACCGTTCCGGGCAGGTGAACGAGACGACCTGCGTGGCCTCTGGAGGCGTATGCATCGACCGCGATCCGGACCAGAGCGGCTGGGTGATCTTCATGGGGAGGCCGGCTGGGCTCTATTATCTGATCATCGAAGGCCAGGGCGGCCTGGCTGGAACGGCGAATATCGAGCTCTTCGTGAGCGGCTGCAGCCCGAACCAGGATCTCGGGACGCTGGTCATCGGGAACCCGGTCGCAGCTGCTGCGGACACCACCACTGGCACGGAGGTGTTCGAGGCTGGCTGTGGGGGCACGAGCGGCGCCGAGATCATCCTGGCCTTCCAGCTCTCCGCGACTGCGGACCTCGACCTCGGCTGGTCCCAGAGCGGGGATCACGTATTCTCTCTGCTCAGGGAGTCCGGCGGGGACTGCGATGAATCCCCCATCGCCTGCTACGACCCCGTGGGAGCGGCCTCGGGCTCTACCACCTTCCCACGCCTCTCCGCTGGCAGCTACCTCATCCTGGTGGACGCCTTCGACCCTGGGGACGAGGGCCTCGTGAACCTCATCCTCACCGCTCGCACCCCGGCTCCATAGGGCTTCACCCGGGACCCACAACCTTTTGGGTCCAAAACCACCCCGACCGGGATCCAGGGGCTACGCTTTGTCCCCGCTCTGGGGTATATATCCAGCGGTTCGGACGCCAACATTCATGGAACGCCTCCCCGCGGGCCCTCCCGCCCGCCGGGACCCTAAGGAGGACCCAGCTATGCAGATCAAGGACAAGGTCGTCGTCATCACGGGCGGAGCTCAGGGCATCGGCTTCGCCATCGCCGAACACTTCGCAAAGCATGGAGCCAAGCTAGTCCTAGGGGACATCAAGCAAGAGGAGCTCGACACGGCTGTTGCCGCCCTCGAGAAGCTCGGCGCGAAGGCCTGCGGCGTGCTCACCAACGTGTCGAAGGAGGCCGACGCCGAGAACCTGATGAAGCAGGCGGTAGACCGTTTCGGACGCCTCGACGTGGCCATCCTGAACGCCGGCATCCTGCGTGACGGGCTGCTCATCAAGGTGGACAAGGACACCGGCAAGGTGGCCAAGAAGATGTCCCTCGAGCAGTGGCAGGTGGTCATCGACGTGAACCTGACCGGGGTGTTCCTCACGGGCCGTGAGGCAGCCGCCCAGATGATCAACTGCGGCAACGGCGGAGTGCTCATCCTCATGAGCTCCATCGCAGGCGAGGGCAACTTCGGCCAGACCAACTACGCAGCCACCAAGGCTGGCGTCCGCGCAATGACCGTCACCTGGGCCCGGGAGCTCTCCCGCTTCGGCATCCGCGCCATGTCCGTCGCCCCTGGCTTCATCGGCACCCCCATGGTGAAGCGCGACATGAAGCAGGAAGCCCTCGAGATGCTGCTCAAGAGAGTGCCCGCGGGACGCCTGGGCGAGCCCGAGGAGGTCGCCCTCATGTGCCAGTTCATCGTGGAGAACGACTTCGCCACCGCAGAATGCTGGGGCATCCACGGCGGTATGAGGCTCTAGCCCTCGCCCACTGATACCTTCTCTGCCTCCCGTCATCTACCGGCTTCCGCTGCCCTCCTCTCCCAACTATACTGCCGCTTGTCCCCTGCCCCCTTCCCACGAGGAGCACTCACCATGCGAACCGAACCCCGCCCGCTACTCCTTTCCCTGGCGCTCCTTTCGGGGGCGCTGCTCGCCGCCGGAGCCTTGACGGGCTGCCCCAGGCCCGCAACCGAGGCGCCTCGCGACGCCGTTGGAGACGCTCTAATCCCCCGCGCGGTTATCTTTGGCAACGCCAAGAAGTCCGGGCTGGGGCTCTCGCCGAGCGGCAAGCAGATCTCCTTCCTGGCGCCGGTGCAGGGAGTCCCCAACGTCTGGGTGCAGACCATCGGCTCCGAGGACGCCCGGCCCGTGACCCGGGACACCTACAGAGGCATCAGCACATACTTCTGGACTCCTGACGGAGAGTCGATCCTCTACCTCCAGGACGCGGGAGGAGACGAGAACCACCGCATCTACCAGGTGCTGCTCTCTAGCGGGGAGATCCGCCTCCTGACCCCGGAGAAGGGAGTGAAGGCAGGGGTCGTCGCGGTCTCGAGGCACCACCCAGACACCATCCTCATTTCCATGAACCAGCGGGACAGGACCCTTTTCGACGTGTACCGCCTGGATCTCAGGAGCGGCAAGTCTTCTCTCGACACGGAAAACCCAGGGGGAGTCGTAAGCTGGGTGGCCGACTTCGACCTGCAGGTGCGAGCGGCTCTCCAGATGGACCCATCAGAGGGAGGCAAGAGACTGCTGGCCAGGGAAGCCGTGGACAGGCCCTGGAAGGTCATCCGAACCTGGACTGTCCTGGAGTCAGGCGGGCCAGTTGCCTTCACGAGGGACGGCCGCTCCATCATCGCGCTCGGAAACAAGGGCTCTGACAAGCTGCGGCTCTACACCATCGACGTTTCGGACGCGAAGCTCACCGAGATCTACTCCAACCCGAAAGCAGACCTCAGCGACGTGGAGCTGAACCCGGAGGACCGCCGCATCGAAGCGGTGTCGGTCGAGCATGTGCGCAAGGAATGGAAGGTGATCGACCCAGGCTTCACGCCCGACCTGGAGGCGATGCAGAAGCACGCGGGTTTGAACCGCTTCGGTATCGTGAGCCGCAGCAGGGACGACAAGCGCTGGATCGTGGCCTTGGGCGGACCCAACCTGCCGGCGCGCTACTACCTGTACGAGCGCCCCGCTCGCAGCTTCAAGTTGCTCGTGGACACTCGGCCAGACCTCGCCCGCTACAGGTTGAGCCCCATGGAACCGTTGATCATACGGGCCCGGGACGGCCTGGAGCTAGTCTCGTATCTGACGCGGCCGGCCTCGCCCCTGGCAGGCAAGCCGCCTCTCGTCCTCTTCGTTCACGGCGGCCCGTGGAGCAGGGACACCTACTCCTACGACCCCTGGGTGCAATGGCTCGCAAACAGAGGCTACGTCGTCCTTCAGGTGAACTTCCGCGGCTCGGCTGGCTTTGGCAAGGCCTTCTTGAACGCGGGCAACAAGGAGTGGGGGCGGGCGATGCAGAACGACCTCACCGACGCCGTGCGGTGGGCCATATCGAATGCCGGCGTGGACCCCAGGCGAGTGGCCATCATGGGAGGTTCCTACGGTGGCTACGCTGCCCTGGCGGGCGTCGCCTACACGCCCGACCTCTACGCCGCAGCGGTGGACATCGTAGGCCCGAGCAACATCGTCACCCTGCTACAGTCTGTACCACCCTACTGGAAGCCGATGCTCGCGGTGTTTCGCACCCGGGTAGGGGATCTGGACAAGGACCGGGCGATGCTGCTCGACCGCTCGCCTCTCTGCCACGCTCACAAGATCCGCGCTCCTCTCGCGGTGTTTCAGGGGGCCAACGACCCGAGGGTGAAGATCCACGAGTCCGACCAGATGGTGGCTGCCATCCGGAGAAGGGGCGGCAAGGTCCTGTACGTAGTCTATCCCGACGAGGGGCACGGCTTCAGGCGCGAGCCAAACCGCATGGACTTCATAGGCCGGGCCGAGGCGTTCCTCGCGGAGCACCTGGGGGGTCGCCTTGAGACCTTGAGCCCGGTTCGAGGGAGCACCGCCAAGATCGTCACCGCCGTGCCCAAGGCCGCGGAGATCAGGTGCGAGGCGCCTCCTCGCCAGGACCACCCTTGAGGTATATGGTGCCGACGCGCTGACCACGTGGAATGCACGCCGCAGCTGGCTGCTCCGGCCACAAGGCGTCCGGCAAGCAAAACCCCGCTTTACAGTCTGTCCTCGGCAGATCGGCTGTGCCGTTGGATACTTGCCGAGGTGGGGCTGGCACGAAGATAAGGTGCCTCTCCATGTGGTGGCTGAGCACAAAGGCGCGCCTCCGCTCGGGTGCTTCGAGAGGCTACTCATCACCTACGGCCTTCTCCACCCAAATCGTCCCTGGCTGAGCTTCCACAGGTACAAGCCCAGAGAAGCTGTCCCCGTCAGGACCGGACCCCGATGATCCCGAAACGCACGTTCACCTCCACCCAGGGGAATACGTGCCGGTCTTTGGGGAAGTCGTAGATGTACAAGGCCCGGTCCCTGGGCGTGGTCACGAAGGAAGTAGCGTCTTTCAAGGGAGACCAGTGGTGCGTACGCTGCACCAGGCAGCCCATGTCGCAGCCTTTCAGCACCTCCCCCATGGGGCTCTGAACCCATACAGGGTGTCCCACAGCCTCGGTTATGGTCACCTGCGTGTCGTGCTGGTCCGACTCGATCTGCTTCGTGAGGACATTGGACAGCATCTCGAGGGCCTCGGGCAGGGTAGCTGTCTCTACTATCCCACGCACAATGGAGGTTGGCACATCGGTCTTCCATTGCCCGTCCCTGGCGAGAGCTGCGACGCCCGTGTGGGAGAGCGAGTCCACTCCTCCGAGTGAATGAACGAATGGCTTCGAATCCAGGAGGAGCCCGATATTCGACAGGGCGAGCCTTATTGCCCTGCTCGAAAACACGGCCTGGTAGTGCTTCAGGAAGCGATCGAGATCTATCATGGCTCTGAGAAACTTCATGTCGCCGCAGGTGCCGTGCGCCGAGCCATTTGTCGCCGAGAAGAGGAGGTTCCGGCTCACGAGGCGGGCCGCCAGGCCCTGCTGATCGGGGGTGCCGCCCAGGAGCAGCGCCTCTGCTCTCAGGCCGTTAGGACAGCCCTGGCTGTATCCGATATAGCCCCAGGGCCCTTCGGACTGACGCACGGCCTCCTCGATGCGCTCCGCGTTGAAGTCCAGCGAACGCGCCGTCTGGGTGTCCGCCCTGAGTGTGCGAACTCCCCGCTGGGTCTCCAGGCGCTTGTAGGCCTCCTGCAGCTCGTTTCCGCGGGCGCCCTCCGTGATGACCCCCATGGCGCTTACGATGGTGAAGTCGTAGAGCCCCTCTGGCGGGTCGATCAGCAGCCGCACCAGCGGGTCGGCCCTGAGCTTCGCTCGATCTGCCTCGAAGAAGTAGAGCGCGTCTATCACCGCGTCCACGAGGGCCTGATCGCCATCCGGGAGGTCCGCCCCGGAACGAGCTCTGAGCCAGGCGCGCACCTGATCGACGTCCTCCTTGACGTTCTTCACGACGGACCGGATCACCAAGGCCTCGTGGTTGCGGGCCCAGAATTCCTTGAACCAGTCGCGCTTGAAGGCCTCGGGCTCAACCTCGATCAGCCTGCGGCATGCCTGAAAAGCCGCATCGTAGGCATCGACCGCCTGGCGCTGCCGGGTCTTCTCTTTCGCCCCGCCCGTGAAGGCGCAGGACGAGCCCACTCGGTCCGCCTCTGCGATCGCGTCCGTTGCGGCTGCCACTAGTCGGGGCTGGCCGCCCTTCTCCACGATGGGCTCGCTCACCTCGTGTCTCGCGACCTGCAGGCGCTCCAGCAGTGCGAAGTAGGGTTCCGCCTCTGCCAAGATCAGCTCCGCCGAACGAGACAGAGCCTCGTAGTGGCTCTCCCTGGCCCAACGTCCGCCCGCCATGTAATCCTCTAGCCTCGGCACCGATATCCCGAGCCTTTCCGAGAGAAGCGCGGGCAGATCGATGGGCTCGGTGAGCCTGCCTTGCTCCATCTGAATGAGGGCGTAGAGCACACCCGTGAGGGCCCTCGGGCTGCGGCCAGCCATCTCCACAAGGACATCTCTCAGGAAGCCCGCCGGCTGTCTGATTGCATAGTCCAGAAGGAGCCTCTGGTTCACCTGGGGCGGCCCCCCCTGAAAGAGGGACGCGAGCCCTGCCTGGAGAAGCACGGCCACCTCTCTCGGGCCGAGGAGGCCCGAGGCCAGCGGGTAGCCATCGTCGTCCGAGATCGGTGGCGCCACCGCGTCGGGGCGCGTCCTGACGGCCTCACCGAGGAAGAAGGAGATCGCCCAGGCCTGGGGTATGAAAGCGATTCCGCCGTAGCTTTCTGCAATCTCGTGCACTCGCTCCTTGAGCGCATGCACCGTCCGCACCCACCGGATCGACTTGGCCGGCCAGTCGGTTCTCTCCAAGGAGATCATCCAATCGAGCTGTGCGAGCGTAAGGTAGGGCGCCACCCTGGCCAAGCGCTCTGCGAAGGCCGCGGGGAGGGGAGCAGGATCGGAGAGCACGCGGGCGATGGCGCCACCGTCGGGCAGAGCAGCATACCGTTCCAGGTAGTCCTCTCGCTCGACCAGGGGGATCAGCGTCTCCCGCTCCCGGGGAAGCAGCGGCTCGGTCGGAGCGAGGAGCCTCGCGGCCAGCCGCAGGCCCCGGTCCAGCTCGTAGTCGTACTCGTGCTCGGGCAGATGTTCCGCAAGGAGTTGTTTCACTGCCACCACGTCCAGCCCCATTCCATCCGTCACCTGCTTGACCAGCACGTAGATCTCATCCTCGATGGAGAGGTCCTTCACGAGAATCTTCGAGAGCACTCTGGCTATGGTGTGCGCGGGGAGGAAGTCGCCCACCTCACGGATCCCCTCTCCTTCCAGTATCCGCCGGACCCGCTTGGACTGATCTCGCAGCCAGGAGAGCTGCTCTGCCGCCCTCCGTGAGAAGACCCCCAGCACCCCGAGGACCTTCTCCATCGCCTCGTCGTCGTCGAGGATCTGTAACCACCGCTCGATCTCCGCCCCCGGGTTCACCAGCGCGTTCCAGAAGTGGGCGTCATAGAGGCCTCCACGCGAGCCGCTTATGCTCACCCCGCCCACAGGTGAGATCCCCAGCCGGAAGGTCCCCTTGCGAAGCTCCGGTACGAAGACCTCCACTTGCTTTCCTGGATCCCTGAGGACGGGAGAGCGTCCGTCGAGATCCCAGCTCAGCTCCAGCAGGCCACGGCCAAGCCCAGCTGTGTCGAGGTTGCCCTCGATGACCCTTGCAACCAAGCGGGTCTCGCGCGGGATGACGAGCTCGCGAAGGCCGTGACTCAGAAGCGCCTCCTGAAGTCTCAACTCCGCCTCGCTCCCATCGAAGATGAGAGCCCCGGTCCTCCCAGAGATGGGCCCGGTGCGCAGCCGTCCCTCGAAGCGCAGATCTCCAGACGCCAGAATGGACATCGCCCCTGTCTCGATGTCCAGCTCGGGGAAAGCCTCCACGTCCATGCCCCCACCGAGCGAAAACCCCGTTCGCCCATTCACCTGGATGGCAATCCCGCCTTCTGCCGTGCGTGTCACCCGTCCCTCGAGCTTACCGCCAATCAGGCCGGGCTCGAGCCGCAACACGCCGTCGTCCAGCTGGCTGCCCTGGGGAAGCTCCACATGAGCGCCATAGCGCAGGTCGATGTCCTCCAGGACAGACTCGCCCCTTGGACGAGCCGTGTCCATGCGAAAGCGCCCCGCAACATTTAGCCTCGTAATGTTGAGCGCCAGGCCGCTGCCATCGCCGATCCACGGGTGCCGCAAGGACGCATGGACCTCCACTCCCTCGAGGACCGACCGATCGTCCAGGGCCGCAGCAAGAGCATAGGTCAGCTCCTCGTCTGTACGCCGCCCCTCTGCGAGAGCCTCCAAGATGTGTGGGAGGACCGCCCCAGCGCTGAGAGCTGCGCCCTCTCGCAGTCGAACCTCAGCCTGGGCATCCAGATGCAACCGCTCCGCCGAGGCTCCAATCTCCAAATTGTGGAGCTGCAGCGCCAACCGATCGGCCTTCACCTGCGCCTCGATCCCACCCCTGATCCGCACCCGGTCCCTGAACCGGATCTCGGTTGCGGTCTCTCCCAGACTGGGAGTCGGCACACTCACGCGCACCGCGGGCGCCCAAAGCAGGGCGTCCATGTGTCCCTGCACCGAGAGGGGTAGCCGCCCGAGGGCCCTCGCCAAGGCTGCCATGGGCAGCCGCGCAGAGACCAGCTCCGCCGTGGCGAGCGGAGCGCCGGAGAGCAGGGCGGAGAGGCGCGCGTGGGGAGCCGGCAGGACGGTGGTCGGCAAAGCCACGTCCGTGAACCTCGAGCGAATTCCGCCCGGGTACCCGAGCTCACCCGAGAACCGAAGCTGCAAGAGCCAGGTCTCGCCTTGCCTCACCGGGTGAGCGGTAACGCGTTGCAAGAACACCGCCGGGAGCTGCCCGGCGCGGTGCTTCAGCTCCTCCTGAAACAGCCCCGCCACCCCCTGGAGGCCCGACCACATCCGCTTAAGACCGCTGGCTATCCTGGCCCGTTGCTCCTCGATGCGCTCGGATCGCTCCGATTCCTCGATCACTCCCTGAGCCGATCGTTGCTCGAGCCTCGCCGCCATCGCCTGCACCATGAGCAGCGCGGCATCCGCCGCTGGGCTCTGGGCCACCCGCTGCAAATGCGTCTTCAACGCAGTGAGATCTCGATCCTTGAAGATAGTGTGAAGCTGCGCCAGGACCGGCCAGACGTTGTGGAGCGTCAGGGCCGGTTCGAAGGTCAGCTCCGCCGCGGTAACAAGCGCCTCTCCGTCCCTTTGGTCCAGCCCACGGGTTGCAGACAGCCACAGCGAACACTTCGTCTCCCTGGCAACATCCGCCTCGATGGACTCGCTCTCTGTGACCGGCAAGACATGTCTCCCGGCAGCGATGCCCAGCACGAGCTCCGTGTGGAGGTGGTCCACCAAGGCGCCTGAGACGTCGAGCAGCCCGAGCTCCGCCTCATCTGGAAGCGCGAGAGGTGTCAGCTCGCCAGTCAGCTCATCGCCACGAACAAGCCGAACCTCGAGAAGTCCGGCAGGAGCTGCATCTGGGCGCTCGGCACTAGGCGTATTCTCGGGCATTTAGGGCTCCTTGGTGCTTAACGGGGCCATGACCGTTTTGGAGCGAAGAAGATCAGCTTCTGAGGAACAGCAGGATCACTAGGGCGGCCAGGGCCGCCACGAGGGTCACGGCCAACACCACGCGTGCCTTGCTGGGGCCGCGCCGCCGCGGTTGGTTGGGCTCATCTTTGCCCGACGCTGCCATGGGAGCCTCGGCAGAGCTCTCTGGTGGCGCTGCGACGGCGGGCTCTCCCACCGCGGGTTCGCCCAGCGGCATGTCCGATGCCTGGTCGATGATCCGCGTCTCGGCCCCGGCCAGCGCGAGGTCAACAAGGGCGCCCTTTGCGTCCTCTTGGTCGATGATCCGTGTCTCGGCCCCGGCGAGCGCGAGATCCACCGGGGCGCCTGCCTGGCCGGCGTCAGAGGTAAGAGCCCCGACCGCGGACATCTGTCCATCGCCATCGTCCCCGTCGGAGAGGATGACGGTGGCACCATCCACGGCATCGTCGCCAAGGGGAGTCTCGGTCACTACCGTTGTGTCCTGTTCTCCGAGGACAATGGCATGCGGATCCCCATCCTGGGCCGCCTCTGGCACCAGCCACCTGGGCTCCTGAACAATCGGGGCCCCTTCGGCCGGGTCGCCCTCTCCCTCCTGCGGCGACGAGGAAATCGAACGCTTGCCCGCGCTCGTGGATTTCGCGTCCTGGATCCCGAGCACTCCCGAGACCACAGGGCTTGGCGCATCCGCATCCTTGACACCCCCGGACCAGGCCATGAGGGTCACTCGTTGGCGCCGATGACGCATGGTCTCCGACGCCTCGGACGGCTGAGGAGGCAGCAGCTCCTCCATGAGCTTGCGGAGCGTCCCGTCCGACACCCCGTTCTCGGCGATGACTACGTCCAGGGCCTCCGCCATGACGCCAGCAGTCGCATAACGATCATCCAGCCGCCGCGCCAGCCCCTTCATGGTCACGGCCACCAGTGCCTCTGGCAGATCGGGCCTGTAGGACCTGGGGTCCACTATCTCACCCGCGCAGACCTTTCGCAGAATGGCGAGGTCGTCCTCTCCCCAGAAGAGACGGCGCCCAGTCAGGAGCTCATGCAGGACGATGGAGGCGGAGAACACGTCGGAGCGACGGTCGAGCGGCTTCCCCTCCGCTTGCTCCGGAGACATGTAGCCGAACTTGCCCTTGAGCACTCCGCCCATGGTCTCTGCGGAGCGCACTCCTCCAGCCGCCTTCACTATCCCGAAATCCAGGATCTTCACCACGCCCGATGAGCCCACCATCACGTTCACGAGGTTGATGTCACGGTGAACGAGGGACAGAGGAGCACCCTTTTCGTCCGTCACTTCGTGAGCGTAGTCGAGGCCGAGGAGCATGTCCCGAGCGATCAAGGCGCCCGCCTGCCAGGGCAGCGGCTGCTGATTGAGCTGGGTATGACGGACGTGGATCGCCTGCAGGTGCAGGCCGTCGATGTACTCCATGGCGATATAGTGGTGCCCATCTATCTCGCCAAACTCGAAGACGGTGACGATGTTCGGGTGCTGCAAACGCGCCGAGAGCTTGGCTTCGTCGACGAACATGCTGATGAAGCCCGGATCTCTTGCGTGCTTTGGCTTGACACGCTTGATCACCACGGGCTTGACGAATCCTCCCGGCCCCACCGAAGAGGCCCGGTATACCTCCGCCATGCCGCCAGCTCCGATGAGCTCCAGGATGTGGTACTGGCCGAATACTACTGCTCCGGCGGGCTGTTCTGCTTGTGCCGTAGGGACTTCGCCGTTCAATGGAATACCTACCGCAGGCTCTGCAGGATCTGCTGAGCGAATGTAGAGTTGTACCCGCACTTTGGGCAGAGCTGAAGATACTGCGCCAGGGCCTGCTTGGCCTCGGCGGGCTTGCGGAGCTCGTGGCTCGCGACCCCGAGGAAGAACCAGGGCTCCGGACGCCCCGGGTCGAGGGCCGTGGCTCTCTGGGCCGCGACGACCGCGTCCGAGTTTCTCCCGGCGTAGAGGTGGTTCTTGGCCTTGCCCTCCAAGATCCCGGCCAGCACCTTCTTGGCCACAGGCTCATTGGGATCGACCTTCAGAGCCCGCTCGGCCAGCTCCTCGGCCTTCCCGCGGTTGCTGCCAATCAGCTTCTGCGCCTCCGCTCCGAGCGCCGAGGCCTCCTGGTTCCCCGAGGCCGGACGGGATGCACCCTGGGAAGGAGCCATGGCCTCGGGGCTCATGGCCTCGGGGCTCATGGCCTCGGGGCTCATGGCCTCGGGGCTCATGGCCTCGGGGCTCATGCCCGGTCTTCCCGGAGGGCTCGCCGCCCCCTTGCCCCCATCCGCAGCCTCTCCAACCAGCTCTGGATCGCTCAGATATGCTGCGCTCGTGAGTTGATCGATCCAGCCCTCGGGTCTGGTGGCCCTCGTGCTGTCGCCGCCGCGCCCGTACGGGTTCAGGATGCCGACGAGGAAATAGGAGAGGGCAGCCACGCCCGCAAGAGACGCCACCAGGAGGTAGATGAGCCGACGCCGCCTGGCATGCCTGGGATGCGACTCCTCCAGGTCTGAGAAGTCATCGGGCCCATCCTCGGACTCCCCGGCGACGCCAAAGAAGTCGGCCTCTTCCCCCCTCTGGATCTGCAAGCCCCCGGCTGGAGTGAGTCGCATGGGGTCCTGCCTGGGCGCGGACAGCCTGACAGGGGTGGCGCCGCTCATGGCCCCCGCCCCTTCGGGAGCTGCCGGAGCAGAAGCCGCTGCCTGGGGAGCACCAGGCGAGCCTATCTTAGGCGAAGGCGAGGCAGGCGCATGCGGCGGCGCCGGCGCCGGTGATGCCTCGGGAGGCAGCGACTTGGGCTGGGCAACCGTTGCCGGCGGCGCGGCGGTCGGGGGAGGCGCGGCCGGCACGAAAGGCGCTGGAGGCGGTGCGGGCCGAGCCCGATTGGGCTGGATCGCCGAAGCAGCGCTCGGCTGTGCGAGAACCGCAGCCCGGCTGGACTCGGCCTGGAAAGCATGGCTCTGCTCTGACGACCGCGCGGGCACAACAGCCACCGGAGGAGGCGCTGGTCGGGGGGCAGAGAGACCGGGGTAGAGCTTCTCCAGCCCGGTCGCGGGCCCAGAGCTCTCCCGCTGCGATGGCCATGAAGCAGGGGCTGCGACAGGGCTCGGGCTCGCGTTGGAGCTCCCATTGACCAGTGAAGCACCTACACCCGATTGGGGATAGGAGACCCCAGGGGAAGCGTGGGCAGGAAGCGACGGCACGGCTGGAGCGCCAGCCTGCAACGAGACCGGCTTGGGTGGCTGGGACCTGGGAGCGAGAGCCGCCTGCTGCATGACCAGTGACGGCGGCATGGGCGGGACCAGCGGTCCTGGCCTGACCTGCTGGGCAGGACCGGACATCATGCTCATCCCCGCGAGCACCGCGATCTGCCTCAGCTGCTCGAGCATCTCCATGGCCGTGGCCTGCCGCCCCTCGGGAGCCTTGGCGAGGGCCTGATGCACCCAATAGGCGAGCTCGGGCGGGACCGCCGGGCGCAGTGCCCCGAGATCCGGCACGGGATCCTCCAGGTGAGCTCTCATCACGTCGAACTCGGTCGCCCCGTCGAAAGGCGGACGCCCGCCGAGCGCCAGGAAAGCCATTACGCCAATGGCGTAGAGGTCGGAGCGTTCGTCAGCGAGGTGGTGGCGGATCTGCTCGGGAGATAGGAACCTGGCTGCTCCGAGACCACGTGATGCTTCCGCCGAGCTCCCGGTGGAGAAGCGGGCAAACCCAGAGATCTTCACCCGGTCGCTCCCGTCCACGAAGATGTCCTGGGCGGTGAGGCGGCTGTGGGGGAGCCCTGAGTCGTGGGCAAAGGCCATACCGTCCAGCACCTGTTCGAAGATGCGGAAGAACCTCGGCAAGGCCATGGGGCCCGCAGCAAGGACCTGCGCCTCCAGCGGCTGGCCCTCCGGCACCTGCAACACCGCGAGATACCTGGGACCTTCTCTGCGGAAATTATACAGAGCGAGCAGGTTCGGGTGCACGAGCTTCGCCAGCGCCCTCGCCTCCGCCTTCACGCGTTCGTCCCCCTGAGGATCCAGGGAAGATGGCACGGGCAGCGCCTTGACGATGGCGATCTGACCGGTGATCTGGTGGCGAGTCTCGTAGGTCTCCCCCTCGCTCGAGGCGCTCACGAGCCTGAGGATCTCGTAGTCCCCGCAGACCAGCTCGCCAACGTTCAAGATGTCGGAGGCCGGGCCTGGCGGAGCTGCTTGGATAGAGGCCGGCTGCTCTCGTTCGGGCTCGGCAGTCTTCAACCGCCTCCCGCAGCTCTGGCAAAAGAGGGCATCATCTGGTGAGCGATGACCACAGTAGGCACAGTACACGGCTCAAACCCCGCATCGAATCGTTGGCCTGGACCATATCATGGGGCATGGGCCTCGTCACGGAGGGTTTGGGTACGAAGCGACCCTGCCGCAAAGACGCCCGGCCATCGCCAGAAGCCCCCCCAAGGGGCCTTCGGATGTGCTTTTTTGGCCTTGACACCCTTGGAGGGGCTTCATAGACTCCCAATTCGAATCACCACCCCCCTAAACCGCAAAACGAGGCGTCTTGGAGAGGCCGCTAGAGGAAACCGATGACCAAAGCTGAACTCATCGAAACCATCTACAAGAAGAAGGGACAGCCCGCCAACCTGACGAAGAAGGCCGTGGCCGACATCGTCGAATCAGTGTTCACGGAGATCGCAGACTTCTTCGTGAAGCAGCGCGGCGCCAAAGGGCGCAGCCCCAAGTTCACCTACCCGGGATTCGGGACCTTCACCAAGAGGAAGCGCAACGCCCGCAAGGGACGCAATCCCCAGACCGGTGAAGCCCTGAAGATCCCCGCAAGCAACAGCGTTGGCTTCTCGGTCGGGGCGCAGCTCAAGTCGCGCCTCAACAAGAAGTAGCCATCGAGCCGTTCCACGCTCGACCTGCCCTAGCTCTCACCTCGAGCAGCCCCAGCCGGGGCCCCTTCACCATTGTCTCATCCGGTCCTTGCAGGCCAAGGAGCATTCGGCCTAAACTCCGTTTGAGCACCATGAACACAACGAGGCTAGCATCTGTCACCATCGTCCTTGCGTCCCTCACGACGGCCTCCATCGCCTTCGCTCAGGGCGCCCCTGCCAAGGATCCACTCCCTGGCAGGATGCCCGGACTGAGGCTCCCTCCGCGCATGGAGAAGCCCGCCGGTCCGGTCAAGGTGGGCTCCTGGGCGGAGTTTTCGGTGCTGGACGTCAGAGCGAAGACCAGGATGCGCCTCCACTGGGCGCTCGTCGGGAAGGAGGCAGGAAGCGGCTCATGGTGGGAGCTGACCTTCCGCAAGCCGAGGCAGCCCTCCCTCAGGATCAAGCTGCTCGGCAAGGGTTCGGGCAACAACCCCGAGGAGCTCCTCCGGGTGATTCTACAGACTGGGCAGAGCACGCCCCTCGAGCTGCCACTCAAGCAAGGCCAGCGCGTGATGGACATGTACATCCGCAGGGGCGACGCCAGCGGTTTCAAAGACCTGGGCGCCGTGCGCCTCATCACGCCTGCGGGAACCTTCCAGACCAGGCATCACCGCTGGAGGGATCCCGATGGACAGCTCGTAGAGGAGTGGACCAGCCCTGCGGCGGCCATCTGGGGGATGGTGCGCTTCCGCACATCGCGCTTCGAGCTCGAGCTGATTGGGCAAGGAGAGGGCGCCACGAGCCGGATCAGGGGCGCCCCCAGGAAATGGCACATCCCAGGCCTCTAGGCGTGACCAGCGCGATCCTCTTCATCGCCTCCCTCGCCGCGGCGCAGTCCGTTGCCCGCGGGAGCGGAAGCGAGGGCGTTCGCGCCACGGACGAGGCCACCGCGATGCCGCCGGCCATGTCCAGGCCTACGGAGGGCAAGTCGAGCCCTCTGGCTCCTCCGGATGGAGGCGCTTTGCCGACCGGGCAGCCAAGCAGCCTCAGGCAGACGCGCAGTCCTGCTCCATTCGCCTTTGGCCTCCTCTTGAACCCGGCGTCCACCGCCCTCTCGATCCTGGTCAACAAGATGGCCGTGGTCTCGCCGCTCGTCCTGCTCGGCACTGGCCGCACAGCCTGTCTGTTCGTGCCGCAGGCCTATGCCTCCACCAGGCACCGCGTCGGAGGCGCGGGAGCCCAGGTGGGCTTCAGGGTTTTCTCCCGCCCCCGCTACGATGGTCTGTACTTCGGAGTGCGATTTGGTGGCGGCGTGGGCACGATGGCCTTCAAGACCTTCATGGGTGAGATGGACGCGGGATGGTTGTGGGCCTTTGGCGTGTTTCGGCTCGGGCTAGGCGTCAACGCCGGCGGCGGCTATTACGCCTACGAAGGGATGAAGGGGAGCCTCTACCTGTTCAGCGTGGATCTGTCGGTGGGCTTCGCCGTCGGGCGGCTGGACGGATCGTCAGGGAGACGCTGAGCTCGAGCGTCTCCTCGGCCCGCCAGGGAGGCATCCGCCACCTCGGCGCCGCCGCTCGCAGGCATTTTGCGAGGGCGGCAAACCCAGAGTTCCCTCGGATTCTGCTCGACTCATTGGACGCCTCCCGTCCTGCATCTTGCGCCGGCACCAGGCGAACGCGGCCGCTTGGATCCACCTGCAGCCGGAAGACGATCTTCACAGGCACTTCGGGCGCCGCGCAGAGAACGACGGCGCGGAGCCTCGCCTCGATCAGGCGTCCTAGCCGCGCATCTCCTGGTGGGATGGAGTAGGCCATGAAGGGCCCCGCCAACTGAGAAACCTGCTCCTCCAGCTCGAAAGCCACGGGCCTGCCAGCCCGACGAAGAGCCTTCACGAGGGAGCGGGCGCTTCCTACGCGACCAAGAGCCACGAGCCTCTGGACCAGCTCTACGGCCAGACGATCATCGCGGTGTCGCCTGCAGGTGTGGGGCGCCCCGTCGAGGCGAAAGAAAGCAGAACCAGGTCTTGCAGAAGCGGCCAGAATCGCAGGGAGATTGGCAACGATGGCTGTGGTGTGGGACTTCTCTGCGCCTCCGCAGTCGGCGAGCAGATCCCTGATAGCCCGCTCCGAGAGCCTGCCTCCCAAGCCAACCTGGGCCAGGATCCTCAAGAGTCGTCCGCGGGGAGACGATGGCGTCGGGCTCCCATCGGGGAAGAGCGCCGCTGCCTGACGATATGAACCGGCGCGAATGTGAAGCTGAGCCAGATCCAGGGCAAGCCCCTCCCTGCGAGGCCCCTTGGGCTCCCTTTCGAGGAGCTCTGCAATGAGCGGCACTGCGGCGGCCGGGTCGAGCTCCCGCAGGTAGTGCGCGAGCCTGACCTTCGCCATTCTCGGCGGATTCGGAGCCTCCAGGACGCCCTGAAGCAGGGTGACGCACTCCTGCAGGTGCGCAGAGGCCTCTCTCCTCAGCGCCGCAATCTTGTCGATTGGTCCACGCACCCCGCTCGTTCGCTGACCTTCCTCGAGGAGGCGGATCTGGTCGAGCTTGCTGTTGGCCAGCTTCCAGAGGCGCGCGGCCAGGTGTGAGATTACCTCCTGACGCTCGGCTCCGGAGGCGCTCCAGGCCAGGTTCCGTTCCCACTTCATGGAGCGGTTGGGCAAGGGGAATGGATCCTCGAAGACCGGGAAGGCAGGCAGTACGCGGGGAGGGGCGACGCCCTGGTCCGCCGCGAGGGAAATGGAGAGTGAACGCCGCTCCACGGGCCGCGAGGCAGGCGGCGAACTCGGGGACGCCCTGCCCGGCAGCGGCGCGCCAGGCCTGCAGGAGACAGTCAGCGCGATCGAGAGGCTCGCCGCAACCAGGTGGCATCCGAGGCTGCGTGCGCCGAATACGAGGCTCCTAGTCGCTGTCATCTCCTGCCAGCTCAAAGCGTCAGCTCCAGATGGTAGCGATGCCCCCTGGCGAGCCGCAGCGCTCCACGCCGCAGGATCCGCCCCTTGCCCTGCACCGCGTAACGATACTCGCCCGCTGGCAGCAGGGTGCGCGAGACCTCCCCCGGGGGGACAAGGAGAGCCCTGGAGGACGCCCCCTCCAGCACCAGCCGGAGAGGAGCATCCGTGCGGTTCGCAACCCTCAGGGCGGGGTGGTTCAGGGAGTCATCCCGCTCGGTCCTCGACGCGCCGGCCCCCACAGGGCCTCCCATCCCGCCAGCTCCGGTGCCCTTCCCCGAAGCGCTCGCGAGGAGGAGCGCCACCGCAAGCAGGACAATCTGTCGGATCAGCCTCGACACGGACGGCAAGATAGCACGGCCCGCAGGTCATCCCCAAGTTCCCCAGTGCTTGCGCCAGGGTTGCCCCCGGAGCGAATCCGACGTACATCTCTAGTCACGAGTGAGGTGCAAGATGCCCGTCAAAGTGACCTGGCTAGGCCATTCGGCGACTCTCATCGAGACGGATCAGGTGAGCCTGCTCATCGACCCGTTCCTCTCTGGCAACGAGTACGCGTCCTCGAGCGCGGATGAGATGAAGCCGGACGTCATCGCCATTACCCACGGCCACGGTGATCACGTCGGGGACGCCGTGGAGATCGCGAAGCGGACCGGCGCCCTGTGCGTCGCCAACTTCGAGATCGTGAGCTGGCTACAGAAGCGAGGGGTCCAGAACGTGCACCCGCAGCACATCGGCGGCGGCTTCAACTACCCCTGGGGACGCCTGAAGCTCACCATCGCCCACCACGGCTCCGCCCTGCCCGACGGCAGCTATGGGGGCAACCCCGCCGGAATCCTCCTGACCCTCGGTGGCAAGACCATCTATCACGCTGGCGACACGGGGCTCTTCTACGACATGAAGCTCATCGGCGACGAGGGCGTGGATCTGGCCATCCTTCCCATCGGGGACAACTTCACCATGGGGCCAGAGGACGCGCATCGCGCGGTCGAGCTGATCCGGCCAAGCTACGTGATCCCCATCCACTACGACACCTTCGAGGTGATCCATCAGGACCCGCTCGAGTGGGCCGCACGCGCCGAGCAGCGCTTCGACGTCAAGGCCCTGGTGCTCCAGCCCGGCGAGTCCTTCACCCTGTAGGCTCGGCTGGAGCCAATCGAGCCTGGCGGGACTATCCGCTGATCCTGACGCGGAGCAGCGTGGCGAGCGCCTCGACTCCGTCCGTCCAGCGGATCTTCTTGCCTGAAGCGACGTCGCGAGCCTCGTACTCGATCGGGACCTCGTGCACCCGGATCCGAGCCCTGCCCAGCTTGCCCACTACCTCCGGACAAAACTCGAACCCCTCGCACCGGAGGTCGAAGCCGCGGAGCACCTCGGTCCTGAACACCTTGAAGCAGGTCGCCTCGTCCGTAAGTCGCACTCCGAAGAGCAGGTTAGCCGTGGCGGTGAGTATGACGTTGGCGACCAGATTCGGCAGCCTCATGCCGCGAGGCCAGAGCCTCCTGCGAAACCTGGAGCCGAACACCACGTCGGCCTGTCCGGAGACTATGGGCCCGAGGAGGGCCGGGTAGTCGTTCACGTCGTACTCGAGATCCGCATCCTGCACGAGGACGATGTCCCCAGTTGCCCGCCCGAGCGCGGTGCGGATGGCGGCCCCCTTCCCCCGGTTTCTCGCGTGGCGCACTAGGACGAGGGTCGATTGCTCAGGCACGAAGGCCTCCACGATCGCCCCCGTGGCGTCGGGAGAGCCGTCGTCACAAACGACGATCTCCTTCTCGAGCCCGAGCCTAGACAGGTCCACCCTGTCAATCCGCCTGAGGATCTCCCCGATGTGCAGGGCCTCCCGATAGGCGGGCACGAGGATTGAGAGTCGCATCGCCAGACGCCGGCCAGGGCTCAATCGACCAGGCTGAACTCGTCCTTGCCCACGCCGCAGACAGGACAGAGCCAGTCCTCGGGGACCGCCTCCCACGCCGTACCCGCGGCCACCCCGTTGTCGGGGTCTCCCTCAGCCGGATCATAGACATAGCCGCACACGTTGCAGATGTACTTCTTCATGTGAACACCTCGAAGGGCCGTCTTGTGCCCCAAGAGCCGCCAAATCTAGCAAACCCTGCTCGATGGTGCCATGGGAGAAGAGGTCCCCGAGTGCATGCGGGGCCTCGCCGCCCTCGGCAGACCATTCTCAACCGCCACTGGCAGGGTACACCATCCAGACCTGATCATCGGCGCCGAGCGGGGTGCGCATCCCCTTCAGGTAGTGGACGCTCCTCCCGTTCACGAGGATGGTCGCCTTGCTCGCCCGCTTCCAGTCCTCGGGCGATACCCGGCTCTGCACCTCATCGAGGAGCTCGCCGACGGTCGCGGCCTCGGACCTTATGGTCGGTTCGCCAAGGAGGGCAGCCAGCTTGGCGTGTGGCTTGAAGATCGCCATGGTTACACCCTGATCCCCAGGCGGGTGATGGTCTTCTTGGTTGGGATGCCTCGAGAGTCCCAGCCCCGCACCTTGTAGTAGGCCGGCAGCATCTGGTCGAGTGGGACGCCGCGCTGCCCGTTCTTGGAGAGCGGGGTGTGAAGAAGGCGATCCGGCAGCTTATCCTCGGCGGAGGTCAGCCCCTCGCGCAGGTTGTAGAGCCGCTCCAGGTTGTAAACCCGCTCTCCCAGCTCGGCCATGTCTCCCATGGTCACCTTCCGCCCGAGCACGGCAGACAGGAAGTTCTCGTACCACAGGACCTGTATCGGCGCCTTGCCCGCGAGGACAACCCTGAGCAGGGGCCCAGCCTGCTTTATTACCCCCATGAGCCCCCGATAGACAAGGGAGTTGGGGTCCAGCTCGTGCATGATCGCCGGGATCACCACATAGGCCGAGAAGTAGCACATGCAAAGGCTCGAGACGCCGGCGTTGGTGTTCTGCTGGAAGATGACCAGCTCGGGCTTGGCCTTTGGGGACTCCGGATCCACTGACACGGGGCCCGTGGCCTCGAGATACATCGTGGCGCCTCGAATGTGGCAACCCCCACGGTTGTTCACGGCATACTCGAGCCCCTGCCCCACGCAGCCCCTTGGATCGTAGGCGGGCAGATCCAACCCCTTGACGTGGATCGCGAACTCCTGCCCACCGTATCTGTCCGCAAGGCGCCTCGTACCCTCCGCCAGGGAGTCTCCGAGCCCGCGCCGCGCCGCCGTGTCCAGCACCGCCTTGCGATAGGCCTCAACGTTGCCCCACGCGAGGGGGCTCTCCATCATGTTCCGCTCGGTGAGCTCCGTGACAAACCCGAGGGTGCCCCCCATGGAGATGGAGTCCACTCCCACCTCGTCGCAGAGCTGCCCGAGCTCGATCACCGACGCCAGGTCGAATATGCCCAGGTTGTGACCCATGAGCCCGATGGTTTCGAACTCTGGCCCCTTGCCCTCCACGCCGTTCACCTTCACGTGGCGGCCGCAGCGCACCGGGCAGGCCATGCAGCCATCTTTCTTCTCGAGGAACTCCTCGGCCATGCGCTCACCAGAGAGCAGGTGCGAGCGCAGATCCTGGCCCGCCTGGTAGTTCCGGGTGGGGATGATGTTCCGCCCCGCCGTGACCAGCACGAGGCTCGCTGTGCCGAGGTCTGGCAGGATGCGCCCGGTGGCTGGGTGGGACTGGAGCAGCTTGGTCTGGGCCTGGCGCATGGCCTTGTAGGCCTCCGGATCCGCCACCGGGATCTCCTTCTTCCCGTTCACCACTACCGCCTTCAGGTTCTTCGATCCCATCACCGCGCCGACGCCGCCACGCCCGGCCACCCGCTTCTGGCTCACGATGCAGGCGAAACGGACCTTGTTCTCGCCCGCCGGGCCGATGACGGCCATCCCGTGCGTCTTTGGCAGGGCCGCCTGGGTCTCCGAGGTGGTCTTGCCCCAGAGCGCTGAGGCGTCCTTGATCTCCACGCGGTCCTCGTCGATCTGGATGTACACCGGAGATGGCGCACGGCCGCGGATCACCAGGGCGTCGTAGCCAGCCTTTCGAAGCTTGGTGGCGAAGCTGCCCCCCGAATGGCTGTCGGCCAGGAATCCTGTGAGGGGCGACTTGGTGGTCACCACGAAGCGGTTCGACTGCGGCGCGTTGGTTCCAGTAAGGGGGCCAGCCGAGAAGATCAGGGGCATCCTTTCGTCGTAGGGATCCATGCCTGGTTCGGTCAGATCGTAGAGCAGTCGGATCCCGAGCCCCCTCCCGCCCACGTACAGGCGAAGGTCCTCGGGATCCGGCGTCTTCCTCTCCACGCTCCGGGTGGTGAGATCTACATAGAGGACGCAGTTCATGTGGCCGCCGGGCATGTGATTACCTCGTCTACTTTCTGGATGACCTCGGGATGCTAGCACAACGCAGCGCGTCAATGCAATTCGCCCACTCATCGGAAGGCGAGCATTCGTCGGAGATTGCCGCGGGGTTCCCTCCCCTACCAACGCCCTGGGGTTACTTGCAACCGTAGGCCTCCCCAACGCCAGCCACGATGCGCTGGCAGGCCTTTCTCAAGTCCTCGAGCTGGCCGGGGGCGGCCTCCCGCGCCCTCAGCTTCCAGCCGGGAGCGTCCTCCCCGAGGGTTCGGCACGGCCTCCCCAGGCTTGGCTCCTTGGCGGCGCAGCGGCACACCAGCTCGAGGGCCTTGTCGCACTCGATGAGCCCCGTGGGCCCAGAGGACTCGAGCCCCTGGCTCTTGGAACCATGCTCGAACCCAGAGTCCTTGCCTGGCGGACCATCTCGCCCTGCCGAGGCATCCGACGGCAGGGAGCGATGGGACGTGGAGACCGAATCGCGCGAGGCCACCGCTCCCTCTCCAGCCCCCTCATCCATCCCGGCCGCCCGTTCCCGAGGAACTTGCCGGACTTGAGAGCCTGCGCCTCCTCTCCCCCTTGGAGAATCAGCCTTGTCGCAGCCGCAGGGCAGGGGGGCGCAGAGCAGAACCGCCGCGGCCAGGCACATCCATGTACGATGCTTCATGGCGTCCTCGCTCAGGGCTTGCTTCGCCGCTGGGCCTCGCCGGTCATAGGCACGAAGCGAACCCCATAGAGCCTCTCCCGCTTGAACCCCTTGGCCGTGCGAGTGATGCGCACCAGCTCCTGACGTCGTGTGCCCACGGGCATCACCAGCCGACCGCCCACGCGGAGCTGCCCGAGGAGTGGCTTGGGCACGTCGGGCGGCGCCGCCGTGACCAGGATACCGTCGAAGGGCTGCCTCTCGGGCCAGCCAGCATAGCCGTCCCCCAGCTTTACATGGATGTTCCTGTAGCCGAGCTTGCCAAGGA
>JAVEWA010000561.1:0-4765 GCA_034004785.1 Polyangia bacterium | reverse complement strand
GCTCACGTAGCTGGAGAGCATCCCGAGGGTCGCGACGTTCGCGGAGTTCGAGAAGTAGCCTCCCGAGTAGGTGGCGATGGAGGCGAGCTGCCCGCCACGCACCGTGCCGAGCATGTCGCTCACGATGGCGCCGAGGGAGAAGCCCACGCTGTGGATGCGGTTGTCGTCAACCGGGTACTTGCTCCTGAGGCAGGCCAGGATCTCGTCGAACATCCGGGCCTCTCGGTTCGTGGCCGAGTCCACCTGGAAGACCTCCCAATCCACGACCTGGCCATACAAGGAGAAGTCCGAGTCCTCCGGGGTCACCAGGATGAAGTGGAACCCGGCGGTGTTCACCCTCCCCGACAGGAGCTGGTTCATGTTGGCCGCCGTGTCCCCCAGCCCGTGCCAGTTGAAGACCACCGGGAAGGGCCCCCCTGTCGCTATGTCCTCCGGAAGGGTCAGGATGAAGGTCCTCGCCAGGCCGTCCACCATGAAGCCCGTGTTCGTGCCGGCGTGCACCGCGTCGCAGCCCTCGGGCACGCTGGAGTCAGGCAGGGGCGGTGAGGCGTCCACCTGGCCGGCGTCCGCCTGGCCAGCGTCCGCCTGGCCAGCGTCCACCCCCACGTTCTGATTCCCTGCGTCCCGCCTGTCCTCGATCCCGCCGCCCCCGCAGGCCGAGGCGCAGAGAATCAAGGCAGCGATCAGGGAGCGTCCAAACACAAGCGAGATGTCAGCGCGCATCTTCCGTCTCCAGCATGGGTTCCATCGATCTTAACCCCTTCGCCCATCACGCGGCAAGAACCTCCGCAGACGCGCCCAGAGAAATCGCGCGCTCCCCACACCAAGTCTCACCGCCCCAGTGTTTGAAGCCCGGTTCCGTTCGTGAATACCATCCTCGCTCGGCAATAAGTCCCCCCAGATTAATCATGTCCTTGGGCCCGGTGTCGGGCCACAACTCGATAGGATGAAGCACCCTATGGCGTTATGTCCCGCACTATCGCCGCTGGCGAGCTGGTGCGAAAAAGTCGTTCACTCCGGACGCGAAGCTACCCGGACGCAAAGCTGTACTGGCTCTTCAACCCCCGGCACTGCCAAATCGGAGGGGGGAATGTCATACTCCCCCCTAAGGTGGCAGCCGCGCCGGGTTGCCTTCCTGTATCTGTCTGCTCATCGGCTCTCTTTTTGCCCGCAAGCAGCCCCAAAATGTATGTCTGGCTACCAATGATGCCTCGGTACCACAGGCCCGACTGCCAAATCGAGGGGGGGAATGTCATACTCCCCCCCAAAGTGGCAGTCGCATCCTTCTTTCTCTTTCTTTGGAAGGAGGACAAACAGAAAGGGATTCCTTCTCTTGGCTTGCCGCCGCGACCTTGCGCGATGGGTGCGCAATTCTCGGGCAGACGGTCCGGAGACCTCCCTCGGTGCCTAACGGCGCTAGCGCCGGAGCCGTAGAGGGAACAGGAACTGGAACCGGAGCTGGAATCGGAGCCGGAGCCGGAACCGAAACCGGAACCGGGCCCCGCCCAACTGCGATTAAGTTTGGCGCCCCGGACGCGGAGTGATCCTGCCAGTCTAAGCAGCTTCCTTCTCAGTTTTGCTGGTTCGTAGTAGTATTGTTTTTCGTGGCTCTGGCGTCCGTGTTCAGTCGCTCCAAGGAGGCCAAAGCCCTTGTCGCTGGAGGTGGATATGTTGCGTAACATGCTGATATATCGCTTCTTTCTCTTTATTCTGCTGGCTTCACCGGGGGCTGCCATCTGGGGCTGCGAGCGGGGCGCGCCCGCCGGCGGGACGAGGGACGCCGCGATGGACGCCGCGACGCAGCCCGACGCCGAGGCATATCCCGACGGAGCCCTGCTCCCAGACGGGGCCCTGCTCCCGGACGGGGCTGTGCTCCCGGACGGGGCTGTGCTCCCGGACGGGGCTGTGCTCCCGGACGGGGCTGTGCTCCCGGATGGGGCTGTGCTCCCGGACGGGGCTGTGCTCCCGGACGGGGCCACGACGCCCGACTCCACTGTTGGCCCGGACTCGGGGCCAGTCGCCTGCTCGAACAACGGCGGCTGCAACCAGAACGAGTTCTGCGAGAAGAGCAGCTGCTTCGCCTTTTCAGGGACCTGCGTGACCCGCCCCACGAGCTGCCCGGACACCCTGGCGCCGGTGTGCGACTGCGACGGGGTCACCTTCTGGAACGACTGCCTGCGGCAGCAGCAGGGACGAGTGGCCTCCCAGACTGGGGAGTGCGGGAATACTGCCCGCACCTGCGGCGGGCTCGGAAACTTGCAGTGCCCCTCGTCCTATCAGAACACCGCCTGCTCCATGATCCTCGCGAGCTCCATGTTCTGCGCGATGATGGACCCCACGGGCAAGTGCTGGGTCCTGCCGCCCCAGTGCCCTGCCATCATCGTCGGCGCCGACATGCGCCCCTGCTCGGGCTCGAGCAGCCCCTGCGTCGGCACCTGCGACGCCATCCGGAGCGGTGCGGCCTACTACCAGGACAACACCTGTCCCCAGTAGCCAGGAGGCCTGGCGCGACAGACAGGGGACAGAGCGGAGGAGGGCGGCTCGCGGGCCCGCCGTGGCCCTCATGAAAGCGGATCCAGCGGGCTGAAGCCAGCCTCGCTCTAAGGCTGTGCCGGCCCTTCTCAGCCCCCTGGGAGCAGAAAGTCCAGGTCTGCGCCACGCTCGGCGCCGAGGACGTGATCGGCGTAGAGCCGGGCCCAGCCCCGCCCGGGGCGCGGCGGCGGCCGCCAGGCGGCGCGGCGCCTGGCGAGCTCCTCCTCGGGCACCAGGAGTTCCAGGGCGCCGGCCTCCACGTCGAGCCCGATGGGGTCCCCGTCGGCCACAAGGCTCAAAGGACCGCCCACGGCCGCCTCGGGAGCGCAGTGGAGCACGATGGTGCCGTAAGCCGTGCCGCTCATGCGGGCGTCCGAGATCCGCACCATGTCCTTGACGCCGAGTGAGCCGAGGGAGCGCGGGATGGGCAGCGAGCCCGCCTCTGGAAAGCCGGCCCCCACTGGCCCCGCGTTTCGAAGCACCAGCACGTGGTCGGGCGTCAAGCCGAGGGCCGGGTCGTCTATGCGCCTCGCCACATCCTCTGGAGAGTCGAAGACCACGGCCGGGCCGGTGTGCCGAAAGAGCGACGGCGAGGCCGCGGCGGCCTTTAGCAAGGCGCCCTCGGGTGCGAGGCTGCCCCGGAGCACCCGCAGGCTGCCGACGGGGCCGAGGGGGCTCTCGAGGCTACGGAGCGTAGTCTGCCAGGCGCCAGGCGGGGCTGTGAGGGCGAGGCGAGCGGCCATGGGCTCCCCAGAGACGTCCACGAGGTGGGCGGCGCCCGCCTCACCTGCCACCCTGGTCTCGAGCAAGGGCTCGAGGGCCTTGAGCAGGGCCGGCACTCCACCCGCGGCGTGGAGATCCTCCAGGTAGCCCGAGCCCGCCGGCTTGCAGTCCACGAGGAGGGGTACGGCCCGCGAGGCCTCCTCCAGATCGGCGTAGCCGAGAGGCACCCCCGCCCTGCCCGCCAGGGCGAAGAGGTGCACCACCACGTTGGTGGAGCCCCCGAGGGCCACGAGCACCCGCAGGGCGTTCCTGAAGGCCTCTGGCCTGAGAAGCTCCCTCGGCCGGGGCCCGCCTCCTTCCGCGAGAGCCACGGCCCGCCGCCCGGCCGCGACCGCGTGCTGAAGTCGATCGCCGCTCGCCGCCGGGGCGGTGGCGCCGCCGGGGAGCATCATTCCTAGGGCCTCGGTGACGCAGGCCATGGTGGAGGCCGTGCCCATCACCGGGCAGGAGCCGGCGGTGGCGCAGAGGCGCGCCTCGACCTCGCCGAGCTCCTCCTCGGTGAGCTGCCCGGCCCGATGGGCCGCGTAGTAGCGGCGGCAGTCCGTGCAAGCGCCCAGGCGCTCTCCCCGCCAGAGGCCAGTCCTCATCGGCCCGGTCACAACGGAGATTGCGGGCAGGTCCACGGAGATGGCCGCCATGAGCTGGGCCGGCACGGTCTTGTCGCAGCCGCCGAGGAGCACCACCGCGTCCATGGGCTGAGCCCTCACGAGCTCCTCCACCTCCATGGCGAGGAGGTTCCTGTAGAGCATGGTGGTGGGGGAGGTGAGGATCTCGTTCCAGGAGCTCGCCGGAAAGGCGAGGGGGAGCCCGCCCGCCTGGAGCACCCCGCGCTTCACCGCGCTTACGAGCTCGGCCATGCCCCGGTGACAGGTGTTGAAGTCCGAAGAGGTGTCGCAGATCCCCACCACTGGCCGGCCGAGGTCCGCCGCGTCCAGGCCGGCGGATCGCAGGAAGGCCCGGCGTAAAAAGCGGCTCAGCCCCGGGTCGCCGTAGCTCGTAAGGTTCCGGAAGATGCCTCGGCGCTCTCGCTCGTCCATCGCGCTCTCCTAGAGCTTGAGGTTCACGACCTTGGTCACGGTGTAGGACTCGACGCCCTCGGCGCCTCCCTCGCGGCCATAGCCAGAGTGCTTTACCCCGCCGAAGGGGGCCTCGGCGGTGGAGATGACCAGGTGGTTGACGCCCACCATGCCCACCTCCAGCCCCTCCGAGGCGAGCAGGGCGGTGCGGGTGTCGCGGGTGAAGACATACCCGGCGAGGCCGAAGTCCGTGGCGTTCGCGAGGGCGAGGGCCTCCTCCATGCTTCGGAAGGAGGCGATGGGCGCCACCGGGCAGAAGGGCTCCTCGGTCATCAGGCGCATTGTGGGGCGAACGTCGAGGAGCACGGTCGGCTCGTAGAAGAAGCCCTTTGGGTGGCCCGGAGGGCGGCGTCCGCCCGCCGCCACGCGCGCCC
>JAVEWA010000560.1:0-4767 GCA_034004785.1 Polyangia bacterium | reverse complement strand
TCCACTTCTCCATGCGCACGAAGTTCTCGAGGGCGTCCCGGTCGTCCATGATGTCCAGCAGGCTGACGTACTTGTCCACCGTGAGCTGGAAGGGCTTGAGCATGAGGAACCCGAGGTTCATGAACCAGCCCGGAACCACGCCGTAGGTGTCCACGAGCAGATCGATGTCCATGTCTCTCGCCCAGATGTTGAGGAGCCCCTCGTCGGTGAAGAAGTCCACCGGGGTCACCATGGTGACGAGGTTCCGGATCTTCTCTGGGTGGGTGGCGGTGTAGATGAGCGAGAAGGTGCCGCCCTGGCACACGCCGAGCAGGTTGATCCGGTCATGCCCCGTGGACCTCCTGACGAAGTCCACCGCTCCGTCCAGGTAGCCGTCGAGGTAGTCCTCGAGGGTGAGATGCAGATCCATCTTGCCCGGGTAGCCCCAGTCGATGATGTAGATGTCCAGCCCCCCGGCGAGGAGGTTCTGGATGAGGCTGCGGTTCTCCTGGAGGTCCATCATGTAGTAGCGGTTCACCAGGGCATAGCTGATGAGCACCGGCACCGGACAGGTCCGGGGCTCGGCGGTCTCGTAGTGGAACACCCGGACCTTGTCTTCCCGCCAGACCTCCTTCTTCCGGGTCTGGCTCACGTCCACGTCCTTGATCTCCAGCAGGTGATCCACGCCCGACAGGAACTTCCGGTGGCTGTCCACCCAGTCACCCGAGAACTGCTTCAGCGCCTCGTCCACGGTCTTGTGCATGGCTGATTCCTCTCCTCAGAGCTTGCCCTCGGATCGCCTCGTCCTCGGATCCGCCGGTCCCGGCCGCAAGGTCGACCCAGGCCGCGGGGCCGGTCCAGGCCGCGGGGTCGATCCCGGCCGCGGGGCCGGTCCAGGCCGCGGAGCCTCCAGGGCCGCCAGCCGGGCCTCGAGCGCCGCGATCTGCCCCCGCTGGTTCTTAACGGTCTTGCGGAGCTCGTAGAAGGCCTCGTAGAGCTCGCGCATCTCGCTGTCGGTGGGGACCGGCAGCGCCGCGAGGAGATCCTCCAGGGCTTGGTCGAGGCGCTGCTTGAAGCGCAGCCCGGCGCTCACCATCTGGGACTGGAGCCGGCTGTACTCCCTGCTCTGGAACACCTCCAGGAAGCTCTCCTCGAAGGTGTCGATGTAGAGCCGGTAGAGGCGCTTGTGGCCCGGGATGGTGCCGTCCGCGGCGAGCTCGGTGGCGCGGCCCGAGAAGCGGCCGATGGCCGTGCGGCCCACCCGATCCAGCACCGCCGTGAACTCCTGGACCGTGGCGAGGTAGTCCACGAAGGCGTCCAGCGACCGGGTGATCCTCTCGGCGGGCTCGCGGCTGTAGCCGAGGAGCGGCGCCTGGAGCAGGCGGCCGTGGGTCCTGTCGTAGGTCTCCTTCCAGGTCTTGACGAAGGCGCGGAAGGCCTCTGGATCCCCCTGGACGGCCTTCTGCCAGGTGGACGTGAGCTCTCTCAGCGACTCGCTCCATGGACCGAGGAGACGGACCCAGAGCTGCCCGCCCAGATCCGCCAGGTGGGTGGCGCCGCCCAGGTAACCCGAGACGGCAGGCCCCATCGGGTAGATGGCCACCTGGTCCGCCACGCGGCCGAGCTGCTGGCTCCACAGGCGCCTCAGCTCCTCCAGGCGCTCCTGGCTGAAGCCCTCTTGCCAGGCCAGGGGCCCCTTCGTGGCGGTCTCCTGCACGGCCCGCAGCCAGAAGCGGCCGATGGCTCCGAAGAGCTCGGCGCCCGAGCCCAGGGGGCCGAGAGCCGCCCCCAGGAAGGCCCCGGGGTCTCGGGTGGTGCCTTGGCCCGAGGGCGAGCCTTCGGCCTGCCCGGCGCCTCCTTGCCCCATCCCCTGCCACCAGAGGTTGGTCCACCTCTTCCACTGCTCCACCGGATCGGCCCACGGCGCCTCGGGGGCCCAGTGACTCCCCGGGGCCTCGGTCACGGCTCGCCTCCAGGCCTCGGTGGCCTGCCGCCACATGGACTCCCACGGCTGCGAGGCTCCGACGTCCTCCACACGCTTGTCACTCATGGCCTTGCTCCTCGAGCGCGCATGGCTCCCCGACCCTCGCGGGCGCCCCTAGGGGGAGCTCTGTCTTTGGGAGAATGCGCCGGTACGCGGCGCCGTCATCCTCGCCCCGGCCACCCTCCGCCCAGCCGCCGCCCCGCCCGAGAGCCGCTCCGCCGCCCCGCCCGAGAGCCGCTCCGCCACCCCGCCCGAGAGCCGCTCCGCCGCCCCACCCAGGCGCCACCCCGAACCCCGAGCCTCTCCTAGCTCCCCGCCCTGCCGGGAACCGCCCGGCGCGCTACTTGGCGCCCGTCTTGCGCATTGAGTCCAGGCTCTCCTGCGCCCGCTTGAAGCTCTCGTCCACCATCTTGCGCATCTCCTCCCGCCCCTTGCGCACGGTCGCGACCCACTCGTCCACCAGCGCCTGGTTCACCCCCATGGCCTCGTTGCTCTTCTCGCCCATCACCTTGGCCATGCGGAGGACCTCCTCTTGGAAGGAGGTCATTGCGGTCATGCTCTGGCGGAACATGTCCTGCATGCTGGTGAGCCAGAGCCTGTTCATCTCGGTCAAGTTCGTCGGGTCCATCGATCCTCTCCCTTCGCTGTTAATGCCAGGGGAACCTCAATAGATCGGCTTGGCGTCGAGATCAATCCCTCATCACACCGAGGCAAGAGGCATCTCGGCCTGGATTTCCTTGGTATTCTGAAAATTTCCGCAGAGGACGGGCTCAAAGCGCCCCAGGAGCGGCCCGAGGATCGCTAACGCGATGCGGCGAAGGGTCTGGGCCTAGGTGCCGTAGAGCATCGTGAAGAAGGCCTCGAGGGCGTTGTCCCTGCCGTCACGGAAGGCGTCCAGACCCGACACGACGGCGTCCGAGAGCCTCTTCTCCAGCTCGAGGAACAGGTTGTCTTTTCCCACGGGCCTGCGTCCCGATCGGGCCATGGCCGCGAGCGGCGCCCACACGCCCATGGAGGGGCTCACCCGATCCGACAGGAGGTAGCGCGAGGTACGCGCCGGGTGAAGCCAGCGCATGAGCTCGAAGGGCCACCCCGCGGTGAGGGCTCGGACGAGAGGCCGCCCATAGTTCAGGTACAGGGCCTCGTTGGCCTTGGACACCGCGGCCATGCGACCAAAGGCATCGCTCTCCACCGGGAAGCGCACGTCCTTGATGTCCCGCTCCTCGAAGTGGACGATGAACTGGTCCTTGAGGGGGTCGGGCTCGCCCGTCTCTTCGTCGATGATCATCTGGTAGAGCCCCGGCTCCAGCGCCCGGATGTTCTCGATGTGCTCGATGATGGCGCGGTGCTCCCGCTGAGCCACCTTGGCGGAGACGAAGATGCCCAGGTGCCCGATGTGCGGGTTGAGCAGGTACACGAAGCGCTGCTTGGCGGCCTTGAGCTCCTCGGTGGTCGCGTAGAGCTCGCTGATCCAGTGCAGCGCCTGGTGCGGCGGGGTGATGTTGTCCCCGCCCGAGGCGAAGATCACGAGGGGGTCCTCGAGGTTCCGCATGTTCACTCGGTGATCCGGCCCGAGCACGATCTCCCCCTTCTCCAGGTGGTCGCCGATGAAGAGGTTGTTCACGATCCAGAGGATCTCCGCCTCGTTCATCAGGAAGAACCCCGTCCACCACCTTTCGAACTCCAGGTAGCGGGGGGGCTCCTTGTCGATGTTCGAAAAGAGGTTGTACTCCTTGCTCCAGAGCGTGTTCGCCGGGTTCAGGTTCTCGAAGTTCGCCACCAGGTGGGCCCCGTCGAAGATCCCGCCCGCCAGATCGCAGGTGAGGCGCGTCACCCAGGCGCCGCCCGTCAGCCCTCCGGTGAGGCGCATCGGGTTCACCTTCGCTTCGCCCGCCCAGTAGGACATGGGGGCGCCGTTGATCACTATGGGCCCGGTCACGTCCGGCCGGTCGGCGCCGAGCATGGCCACCGCCCAGCCAGCCTGGCAGTTGCCGTACACCAAGGGCACGTCTCTGTCCGGATGCCTTCGGTTCACCTCCTCGATGAAGCGCACCTCCGCGAGCTCCACGTCCTCGAGGGTCTGTCCGGGGCAGGGCTCGGGCGTGAAGGAGACGAAGTACACCGGGTGTCCCTCGGTGAGGCCCATCCCCACCTCGGACTCCTGCTTGAAGCCGCCGATGCCCGGGCCGTGACCTGCCCTGGGATCGATGATCACCAGGGGGCGCCTGCCGGGCGCCGGCTCCTTGCCCTCGGGGTGCTTGATGTGGAGGAGCTGGTAGTTGGCCGGGCGCTGGAAGGTGCGGGCGTCGAGCACAACGTCGTACTCGTAGGCCAGCAGCGGAGGCATGCCAGCCTCGTAGTGCTCCAGCATCACGTTGCCGCGCTGGCGCAGGGTGTCCATGTAGAGGGCCACGCGCTGGACGAAGTCCAGGGCGTACTCCATGCCGTCGTGGATGGATCGCTCCCAGGCGGTCTGGGAGAGCGTCGCCGCGAGCTTCTGCCACTCCGAGGTGGCCTGGGTCGCGTCGGCGCCACCGCCGGAGGCGATCCCGGTGGCGGCCAGGGCGGCCATGGGGGAGATGGACTTCATCGAGGCGAGCCAAGCCTCCATCGCGGCCGCGAAGGGCGCGGCCCCGGCGCTCCCCGCTCCGCCGAGCCCTGGGAAGCCCTGCATGGCCGACAGCCCGGGCATGGCCTTCCAGAGCGCCTGCCAGGCGTCGAATACCTGGGTCCAGGGCGCCGCCCCGGCGGCTCCCCCGCCCGAAGCGAAGGGAAACCCGGGAAGGCCCGGGCCCGCCCACATG
>JAVEWA010000559.1:0-4768 GCA_034004785.1 Polyangia bacterium | reverse complement strand
ATTGTGCGCTCGCCCGGGTGCTCTTTCCATCTCGCTGGCTCCTCGCAGGCCGTCGTGCGGCCGGTGTCGAGAGCCACGCTACGCGGGATGCTCAGGATTGTCGTGGGCCCGTCGGTGCACTGGGTACGTAAGACTGACCTACTAGCCTATGGCACCTGGCTTCACTGCAGTCGGGAAGCAGACCTAATCAGTGCACTATCTGCCCCGCCAGACGTGCTGCATCTGATACAGCGACCTGTAGAAGAAGTAATCGCTGAGATGCCCAAGGCACCGGCCGCCCCGGAAGGCTGGGCGCCTTCTTTCTCGTTGTGACGCGGCATTTGCTTGCCGGAGCAGGATTCTCGGATGCTGACGTGCGGATGCCAGGGTGGGGTAGATATCGGGGAGGCTCAGGCTTCCTTCACCTTCATGACCATCCCGTCGCCGGTGAGAGTAATCATTGAGTGGAGCCGGAAGCTGCCGTTTCCGTCGTTCTCGAGGCCTCCAGACTCGCCATGGTAGGGCTCGAGCATCTTGCGGAGTCGGCTGAGGGCGCGGTGCGCGCCCGAGATGACGCCGAGGTCGGAGTGGTGGATCCAGCCATCGGGATCGGTGCGCCGGCGGTCGGCGAGTTGGCAGAGGACGCTGAAGGCCTGCTGGGGGAGCCACACGTCCCGGCCGTCGATCTGGATCAGGTAGCGCCGCAGCCTGCAAGCGCCGACGATCTTGAGCGTGTGCGCGCTCCCGGACGCATTGGAGCCGTACTGCGGTGACGCCTCCGCGGCTTTGCAGGGCTGCGGCTCGGCGGGCACGGGGGCCGGAGCCTGGGCTGAGGCTGGGGTTGGGGTTGGGGCGGGGGCGGGGGCGCAGGCGGGGGCGGGGGCGCAGGCGGTATTGGCGGGATGCGGAGCCGTCGCAGTCTCCCTGGCGGCTACACCGGCACCGTCCCGTGACCCAGTGGCGCCGTCGCCCACCGCAACCGCCTCTTGGTGCAGATGCTCGAAGAGCCTTTCCGAGAGGCCTCGGTGTTTGAGCGCCGCTTGCAGGGTCTCATGGGAGGCCGCCGTCACCGTCGCCAGATCGCCAAGCCCGGCCTGGGCCAGCCGCCGCAGGTACACCCGGCCGAGGCCACGGACGCGGAGCTGGGACAGGGGGAGCAGGTCATCGAGCACGCCTCGGGAGATCCGCTGGCCCACGCAGCGCAGCTCCTGCTGCCGGGGCTGGCTCCATCCGAGGGCGCCCGCTGCTTGGGCCAGGGCCTCGGCGAGCCAGCCGTACTCCTCGGCGACGCGCTGGAGGGTGCCGCCCCAGACCATGAAGGCGCGCTCGATGTCCGAGGTCCGGTGCTCCTCCATCCAGGCGAAGAGCATGAGCACCTTCTTGACCCGCTTGCCCTGCTCGTACATGAGCGAGAACTGGCTCTCGTGGATCGACCGGAGGATGGGCCGGTCGAGGAGGTGGAGGCCGCGCGCCTCTTTGAGGAGCTGGTCCTTGTACTCCCGCTCGTCGTGCTCCCGGTTGCCCATGGGGACGTAGCACTCGTCGGCGTCAGCGTTGAATGACAGGGCGGTGAGCACGTCCAGGGGCTCGATGGGGAGCTGGGCAGTGGCGTGGAGCCACCTGGCAAAGGCATGGGCGGTGGCCACCTTCAGGCCGGCGGATGCGCAGACCTTGCCGAGCATGGAGGGGGTCAGGGTCTCGCCTCCGGGCTCCAGCATGCCCGTGCTTCGGCACATCTCAAGGGCCGTGGCCAGGCGCTCCCCAAGCTCCTGCTGGCCGAGCTGCTGGATCCAGCGGGTCTGCCCGGTGAAGCTGCGAAGGAGGATCTCGCTCGCCTGCTTGGGAGTCGCCGCGAGGCCCGAGACAAGCAGGTCGAGCAGGTGGTTCTCGAGCGGGGCGCCCTCGAGGGTGGGCCTGATGTCCTCGAAGGGCGCGTCCACGAAGCAGTCCATCCAGACCTTGGCGTCCCACTTCGAGTCGGTGATGAGGAGCGACCGCCCGAAGTCCGGGGTCAGGGAGTAGCGCCCCGCGCGGCCGCTCATGTTTTCGTACTCGCTCTTCGAGACCTCCAGGCGGATCCAGCGCCGGTAGTGGTGCATGTAGCCCCACTTGTCGGTGGGCACGATGACGTTCTTCACGGGCAGGTTGACGCCCATGGCCAGGGTAGGGGTGGAGAAGACGGCGCGGAGGTGCCCGGCCCGAAAGAGGCGCTCCACGAGGGCGCGCTCGTCGCGCGAGAGGTCCGAGTTGTGGAAGGCCACGCTGCTCTCGAAGGCGCGTCGAAGGTTCCGGCGCGCCAGGGTCTCTTCGCGCTCGGCCAGGGCGTCGATGCCCTCCTGGGCCACAGGCATCGTCAGGCGCTCGGCGGTGAGCAGGGCGTTCTGCACCGTGGCGGCCCGGGTCTCCTCGAAGACCAGCACCTGCTCGCCCATGCCCACCAGGTGCTCGACCGCTGCCAGCTTGGCCTCGTGCTTCGAGACCTCGCCCGGGTCGGTGAGCTGCTCCGTGCAGAGCCGGCCGGTGTTGTGCTCCCTGTAGGTGAACGTGCCCCGGTAGAGCACACCCTTGCGGAGCTCCACCGGGCGGTGGGCCTCGACGAGTAGGTCGGCCTCCAGCCAACCAGCCAGCCGCTCGGCGTAGCCGAGCACCGCTGAGAGGCCGATGATCCGCGGGCGCTTCGCCGCGGTGACGAGCTTCGTGAGGAGCAGCTCGAGCGAGGGCCCGCGCGTGGTGTCGGTGAGGAGCTGCAGCTCGTCCACCACCACCAGGCCGGTGCGTTCGATCAGCCCGGGCTGGCCAACGAGGAGCGACTGGAGCTTCTCGTAGACCACCACGGCGATGCCGAAGTTGAGCGATGAGATGTCCCTGTCGTAGTCCGCGTGGTCCCTGGACGAGACGATCACCCGGATGCCCGCGCCCGCGTAGCGGTCCCGCAGCTCCTCGTACTTCTCCTCGGCCAGGGCCTTGAGGGGCACCAGGTAGAACACCTTCCGGTTCTGGCGGGCCGCTTGGACCGCGGCCATCTCCCCCACGAAGGTCTTGCCCGAGCTGGTGGGGGAGAAGACGATCAGGTTCCGGTTGTTCGTCGGGCCGAGGAGGCCGAGCTCCCGGACGGCCCGCTCCTGCACGGGCAGGAGCTCGTCGCCCACGGTGCGCTGCCAGATGTCCAGCAGGTCCCGGTCAACGTTCAGCGCCTCCAAGCTCGAGATCTTCATCACGCCGCCTTCACGGGCCGGATCCTCGGGATGGAGCCGCCCTCGACATCGCCGCCGCCCTGCTCAGTCCCCGCCTGTGCCTGTGCCTGTGCCTCTTCCTCGTCACTGCTCGACCGGGCGCCGATCCCCCCGGCCGCGAGCAGCTCCCCACGGAGCCGCATCATCGCCTCCGGGTGCTCCTCCAAAAACCGCGCCGCCGTGTCCCGCCCCTGGCCGATGGACTCCCCATCGAGGGTGTACCAGGCGCCGCGCTTCTCGATGCGCTTCGCCTCCACCGCCAGGTCCACCACCTCGCCTGCCAGGTAGATCCCCTTGCCGTGCACCAGGTCGAACTCCACCTGGCGGAAGGGCGCCGCCATCTTGTTCTTCGCCACCTTCACCCGCGTCCGGTTCCCCGTGACCACGTCACCGCTTTTGATGTTGCCGATGCGGCGCACGTCGAGGCGAACCGAGGCGTAGAACTTCAGCGCGTTCCCGCCGGTGGTGGTCTCCGGGCTCCCGAACATCACGCCGATCTTCATCCGGAGCTGGTTGATGAAGAGGATCATGGTCCCGTGCTTGGCCGTGCTCGCGGTGATCTTGCGCATCGCCTGGCTCATGAGCCGGGCGTGCAGGCCCACGTGTGAGTCGCCCATCTCCCCCTCCAGCTCGGCCTTGGGCACCAGGGCCGCCACAGAGTCCACCACGATCAGGTCCACCGCGCCCGAGCGGATGAGCATGTCCGCGATCTCCAGGGCCTGCTCTCCGAAGTCGGGCTGGGTCACGAGCAGCTCGTCCGTGTCCACCCCGAGGGCAGCCGCGTAGCGCACGTCGAAGGCATGCTCCGCGTCGATGAACGCACACACCCCGCCGGCCCGCTGGGCCTCGGCGATGGCGTGCAGGGCCAAGGTCGTCTTGCCCGAGGACTCCGGCCCGTACACCTCCACGATGCGGCCCTTGGGCAGCCCACCCACGCCGAGGGCGATGTCCAGGCCCAGGGACCCGGTGGAGATCACCGCCGCCGCCTGGGCCGGCGGCCCGTCCCCGAGGCGCATGATGGCGCCCTTGCCATAGGCCTTCTCGATGCCCCGCAGCGCGACGTCAACGCTGGCTCGCCGGTCGGATGCCTTTGTCGCCTCACCACCCTTGCCGTTCTCTTTCGTCTTCATCTTTCGATCCTCCGTCGATGTTTCTGATACCAAGATACCTTGCAGGTTGGACAGGACTGGACCAACATAGATCCCGTGCGATCTCAGACTGATCCGCTCCCGTCACAGCCAAAAAGCGGGCAAGGTCCCCGCCGCGCCCTCCCGGCGGCCCCCCTTCGACCGCTTTTCCGAGGCCCCGGAGGCATCGCACCATGACCAAGTCACCCGCCACCCCGAAAGCCCTCGGCCGCCACTCCCCCGCCATCCGCCTCGCCGAGGTGCGTGCCATGCTGAACGCCGGCGAGGGAGCCTCCGTCTACGACCTCGCCGACCGGCTCGGTGTGTCCGTCAAGTCCGCGCGCCGATACCTGATCTCCCTCGAGAAGGCGGGCGAGCCTCTGTACGAGGAGTGGAACGGTAAGCGGAAGGTTTGGCGTCTGATGCCTA
>JAVEWA010000558.1:0-4776 GCA_034004785.1 Polyangia bacterium | reverse complement strand
CGAGGAGGATGAACGCGGACACGGTGGCCAAGGCCGCGGCGACGCCAAACTGGACCAGAGCCTCGATGGAGGAGGTGGCGTTGGCGAGAAAGGCGACGGCGTCCGTGCCCATCGCCAGGAGGAGGGCTCCCATGGCGCCGGCAATCCCGAGCCTGTAGCCAGCGGACACGTCGCCCGCGGCTCGCTCCGGCGTCTCTCGGATTCTGCCGATGGAGTGGAAGGCGAAGTCCACTCCAAAGGAGATCATGGCGATGGGCACGAGGATGGTCAGGATGATGTCGTCCTTCAGCCCGATCAGGTTCGACAGGCCCTTCAGCCAGAGCATGAGGCAGCCGAGGGCCAGGCCGACCACCGCGACGGCGAAGTATGAGCGGAAGATCAGCCCCACGAGGAGAAGCACGGCGAGGACGGTGAGCCCGAGGAATGGCCCCGCGGCCCGGCCCTGCTCTGCGCTCGTGAGGTTCACGTCCAGGGCGAGACCCCAGACCTTCAGGTGGCGCTCTTCGCCGCGAAGGATCTGCTGCACGTCCCGGGCGAACTGCTCCTTGCGGGTGGACTTGGCCCCGAGAGCCGCCACCCGGCCTTTGCCGCCCAGCTTCTCGTTGTCCGCAAAAACCACCAGCACGAACGCGGGCGAACGCCATCTGGCGGGATCGCCCTGCTTGCGCGCCTCGGCGGAGAGCCAGAGCTGGTCAGGGCCGACCATGTCGATGATTGCCTGAGCCGAGGCCGCCAGCGCGTCGTCACTGGCCTTCGCGAGCGAGCCTTTGCCCTGAGCCCTGATGTGATCATCGGCCGTGTCCGTGATGCTCACCACTCCTCTGGTCTTGCCCTTGCGGTAGGGCAGCTCGAACTCGAGCAGCAGGGGCCCGACCCTGGCGTCGGCGCGCAGGGCCTGGATGTTCGAGTGGAGCTCGCGTAGCGGGGCGGGAGCAAGCATGTCGCCGTTTCGGCCCTCAACGACGAAGACCATGCGGAAGGCCCTGCCGGCGAACCTGTCGGCGGCGAGCCTCTGGGCCTCGAAGAGGAGACCGGGCGGCTCCTGGGACGCCGTCTCCTCGGGGCGCATCCCGAGAAAAGGGATGGCCATGGCGGCGGTGAAGAGCGCCGTGGCAACGAGCAGGGGGCCCGAGCGGCGCGCGGTCCAGTCCACGAAACGAGCCGTGAGGGGGGCGCGTCGTCCCGGGGATCCCTCATGCTCGGATTCGGCGCGTGGCTCTGACGTCCCGTTCACGGATGCCTCCCGCCTGACGAGGTCGGGATGGCGCGCCATCTACAGGCGCGCATCCTCCCTGAGGATGAGCTCGGCCGAGATGCGCCCGGACTCGTAGATCGTGGGGAGGCCGCTGCCCGGGTGGGTGCCCCCGCCCACGAGGTAGCAGCCCTTGATGTCCTCGAACTTGTTGTGTGGCCTGAAGATGAGCATCTGGCCGATGGAGTGGCCGAGGTTGAAGACCGCGCCGCGGTACACGTCGTGGGACTCCTCCCAGTCCCTCGGGGTGATCATCCTCTCCACCACGATGTGCCGGCGCAGGTCGGATAGGCCCGCCCTGGTCTCCAGGTAGTCGAGGATCTTGTCCCGGTAGCGGCCCTTCTCCCGCTCCCAGTCGATGCCGCTGCGGTTGTTCGCGATGGGCACCAGGACGTAGAGGGTGGATTGGCCCTCGGGGGCGAGGCCCGGATCGGTCACGCAGGCGTTCTGGACGTAGAAGGACGGGTCCTCCGAGAGCACCATGTGCCTGGCGATCTCGTCCACGTTGTGGCGGTAGTCGGCCGCGAAGAAAATGTTGTGGTGCGGGATGTCGTAGAGCTTGTCCACCCCGAGGTAGAGCATGAAGGTCGAGCAGGAGACGGTCTTTCTCTCGATGGCCTCTGGGGTCCACTTGCGCAGATGCTGCCTTCCGACGAGCTTGTTCATGGCGTGGGCGAAGTCCGCGTTCAGCACGACGTGATCGGCCCGAACCTCCTTGCCCGAGCCGAGCCTAACGCCGGTCGCGCGCCCCCCCTGGACCAGGATCTCCGACACCTCGTCGCCGAGGTGGATCGAGCCCCCCTCCTCCTCGACGACCTTTGCCATGGCGGCGCTGATCGCGTTTAGTCCGCCGATGGGGTGGTGGATCCCGCCGGAGTGCTCGATGTAGGCGATCATGCTGAAGGTCGCCGGACACTCCCAGGGAGACATCCCCAGGTACTTGGCCTGGAAGGTGTGGGCAGTCTTGAGACGGTCATCCGAGAAGTAGTCGCCCAGGTAGGAGTAGAGGTCCCTGTGCGCGTCGAGGTAGGGAAGGGCCCGGGCGAAGCGCCAGGACATGAAGTCCATGGGGCTAGAGTAGGGAACCTGGAGGCAAGGCACCAGGCGCGAGTACTTCTCCCGCTCCCTCGCGACGAAGCGGTCATAGCCAGCCTCGTTTCCAGGGAATAGGTCGGCTATGTGAGCCCGCATCTTGACAGGGTCGGGGCTCGGACGGACCTCGGTGCCGTCCCTGAAGATCAGGCGGTAGAGCGGGTCGAGGGGCCTCATGTCCAGGTAGTCGTGGACGCTCCTCCGGGTCCTCTCGAACATCTCCTCCAGGATGTTCGGCATCATCAGGAAGGTCGGGCCCAGATCGAAGGTGAACCCCTCGAGCTTCATCGCGGCGTTTCTGCCCCCCACGACGGGCTGCTTCTCGAAGACCTCCACCTGATACCCACGATTCGCGAGCAGCATCGCGGCGGTGAGGCCGCCCGGCCCGGCTCCAACAACGACGACTTTCCTTCTCGTCACGTCAGCCTCCGTACTTCTCGACGATCAGATCGCAGGCCTTCTGGCCGGAGAGCACCACCATGCAGGTGCCCCCGCCCGGGTTCACGCTTCCACCGACGAAGAACAGGTTCTCGTAGATCGCGCTCTGCTTCGGCGCCCTCAGGGCGTAGTTCTTGCTGCGGTCGGAGACCACGCCGTAGATCGCCCCTCGGTTGGAGTAGTACCGCTCGAGCAGGTCCTCCGGTGTTAACATATGCTCCACCACGATGGCCTCCCTGAGCCCCTTGAGCCCGATGCGCTCCAGCTTGTCGTAGCATCGCTCCTTGAGGCGCTCGTAGTCCCCTTGGGAGAATGGAGGCTCCTGGCAGTAGGGGATGTGCGGGAGGACCTTCAGGATCGAGTGTCCCTTCGGGGCGAGGGCGGGGTTGGTGACGGTGGGGCTCACCAGGTACAGGGTCGGATCGTCCGGGATCTCCTTGAGGTGGTGAACCTGGTGCCAGTGCTGCCTCGGATCCCGGGAGAAGACGAAGTTGTGGTGGTGGACCTCGGGAAAGACCCGGTCGAGGCCGATGTGGAGCACGAGGCCGGAGCATGCGGGCTCGAAGATGCGCTCGTACAGCTTGACTCGCATCCGGCCACCGTCGCCGAGGAGCCTCTGGTAGGCCGGGATCACCTCCATGTTCGACACGATGATGTCGCACTGGTGGCGGTCGCCGTCCGCGGTGCGAAGGCCGGTGACCTTCCCGCCCTGCTTGTCTATGGAGGTCACCTCTGTGCCGAGGTGCAGGACGACCCCCAGATCTTCGAGGAGGCGCCGGAGCCCGCGGGCCAGGTTGTACATCCCGCCCTGGACGTACCAGAGGCCGTAGCCGAGCTGGGAGTAGGGCAGGAGGTTGAGGATGGCCGGCGAGTCGTAGGCCGAGGAGCCCACGTACTTGATGAAGAAGTTCAGCATGTCCACGACGTGCGGCTCGCTGACGTAGCGCCTCACCCCTGCGTCCATGCTAGAGAAGAGATCGGTCCGCTTGGCGACCTCGATTAGGGAGTGGCCCTTCATCACCTCTCCGAGGGTGTCCGCTCCCCGCTCCAGATAGGCCTCCTCGGCGAACTTCCAGAGCATGCGGGAATACTCCATGAAGGCCCAGTAGCCCTCGGCCCGCTGGCCGAGCTTCTCGAGCTCCTTCTCCATTCGGGCCATGTCGGGGTGCAGGTCCAGCACCGTGCCGTCCTCCCAGAAGGAGCGCCACTGAGGCGTCACCTCCTCGAGGCGCACGTAGTCCTCCATGACGCGGCCGGCGCGTGTCCAGATCCGCCGGAACAGCTGGGGCAAGATGATGATGGATGGCCCCAGGTCGAACTTGAAGCCCTCGGTCTCCAGCTCGCAGAGCTTGCCTCCGAGGTGGTCGTTCTTCTCGAAGAGCTCGACCTGGAACCCTTCGGCCGCCAGCGCGGCCGCCGCCGAGAGACCGCCGAGCCCTCCTCCGATCACCAGCACTTTCTCGTTTCTCTTCCTGGTCATGGTTCATCCTTGGCCTTGTGGCCGAATATCGCGGTGGACATACCCTTTGCGAGGTGCCAGAGCTTCTTCGGCGCGGCGTCGTCGCCGTGGAGTGCCCTTATCAAGGCGGAGAGGGCCTGGTACACGCCGTCGCCGTATGGGAACCAGTTGGGCTCGGCGCCGAGGGTCTGGGGGTTCGTCATTATCACGCGTTGGTGGCAGAAGGCGCGGAGCCCCTCCGGCCCGTGGGATTTCCCCAGGCCGCTCTGCCGGACGCCCCCGAATGGCGTCGTCGGGTTGCCGATATTCTTGAGCACGTCGTTGATGGCGCAGCTCCCGGTGACGAGCCGCCTCGCGACCCGCCGGGCGCGGGAGGCGTCGCGCGTCCAGACGCTCGAGTTCAGACCGTGTGGAGAGTCGTTCGCGAGGGCCACGGCCTCGTCCTCGGAGTCGAAGGGCATCACAGGCAGGATGGGGCCGAAGACCTCCGTCTGCATGATCCGCATGGAGTGATCGACCCCTAGATCGGAAGAGC
>JAVEWA010000028.1:5000-23179 GCA_034004785.1 Polyangia bacterium | reverse complement strand
CGAAGAGGGCGCGGCGCATCTCGTACACGCCCGGGCTCCTGTTCATGCAGCGATCGGCGCCGAGCTGCAGGCGTCTCCTCTGCAGCTTTGGGCCGGCGTCGGCCATCGCGTAGCCCTGGCCATCATAGGAAGCGAAGCTCATCTGCACCCGCAGGGGCCTGAGTGGGGGAGGGAGGCGCGACCAGGGGTCCACGTAGTGGCGCCACTCGCCCGGGCCGCCCTGGGCGTAGGAGAGAGACCTGTAGGTGGCGAGGAGGTCGGGGTGACGCCGCTCCGCGGTCTCGAGGTGATCCAGCAGGCGGATCGAAGGGACCTCCCAGTTGCCTTCGTCGAGGTCCTCTACGGAGATCGTGCGGCGCTCCCGCTCCCTGGCGAGCTCGCCGTCGCTCATGCGGGGGGGGCGGGGCGGGGCGAGATCCGGGAGCTGGCCAACCCAGAGGAGAGCCATCGCCGCAGCCAGGGTCGCTGCCGGGACGAGCCCCAGGGGCGAGAGCCGCAAGGAGAGCCGCAAGATCCTCATGGCTCGCCCCCCGACTTCCCAGGGAGCACGTAGCTGCCCACCTGCAGGGAGCCCCGCTCCTCGCGCATCCATCCCATGAGCCGCCGGGCCAGGCGCTGGGTCATCTCCGGGTGCAGCGCGGAGACGTCTCTCTGGCAGAGGGGATCTTGCCTCATGTCGTAGAGCATGGTCCGGACGCCAGCCCTCAGCGGGACGTAGACGAGAGTCCAGTCCTTCGTGCGGATGGCCCGGTGCTTGGCCGCCACCACCAGCTCTTCGTACTGAGGCGAGAGCACGAGATCCCCGTTTCGCTTCTCGTCCATGTTCACGAGGCCTCCCAGCACGGGGGGATAGGACAGGCGCATGTCCTCGCCCACCTCGGGCAGGTCCTCGGTGAACCAGAGGCCGGTTTCCATGAAGGCGGCGCGATCCTCGGGGCCGGGCTGCCCCGCCATCTGAGGGCCGAGGTCGCGCCCGGAGACCTTCGTGAGGGGATGGCCCACCAGGGCAGCCAGGGTGGGGGCGAGGTCCACGTCGCGGGTGATACCTTCCAGTATGCGGCCCCGTCGCTTCTGGCGCGGGTCGAAAAGGACGAGCGGGAGGCGCGTGGCCGAGTCTCCTCGCAGGTGGTCGCCGTGTCCCATCCCGAGCCCCGGCTCGTAGAGGTTCTCCCCGTGGTCGGCGGTCAGGACCACGATGGTGTTCTTCGCAACGCCGATCCTCTCGAGGTGATCGAGGACCCGGCCAATGGCTTCGTCCGCCGCAAGGACCGCCCCGTCGTAGAGGCCCCTCATGTGGTCGATGTCCGCCCGCGAGGGAGGGCCTTCGTGAAGGAGCCGCTGCTTGTGATACCTGTAGGGGCCTCGGTAGGAGCGGTCGGTGAAGCGCTGGTAGTGCGGGTAGGGCGCTGCGTAGGGGAAGTGAGCCGAGGAGAAGAAGGCCACGAGGAAGAAGCGCTTTCCCCGTGACACCCGGTCCACCATCTCCTTGACCCGTTCGGCCAGCAGCAGGGGGTCGGCGTTCTCCGGCAGGCCGCTCATGGGGGGCGCCAGGCGCCTGCCCGGCCCGGTGGCCAGGTAGGGCAAGAGGTGGGTGTGAGCCGAGATGACCCGCTGCCTGACGATCTCGTAAAAAGAGAAAGACGAGACATCCACGTGGTGAAAGCCTAGGTCGATGCGTCCGAAGATCTCCCCGGCGTAGTCCGACACAACGGCGGTCCGGTAGCCGGCGTTCGCCAGGTGGCGGGGGAGGGCGAGCCCGGCCCGCCGCCGCGCTTCCCAGGAGGGGAACATGTGGCGGATGCCGTGATCGTGCGGCTCCCGTCCCGTAAGCAGGGTCACCCAGGACGGGAAGGTCCGCGCGAGGGTCCCGTAGGCGCTCTGGAACCGGACTCCCTGCCTTGAGAGGCGTCTCATCCGGGGCGCCACCCGCTCGTAGCGCGCGTCCTCGAGGCGGTCGGCGCGCAGGCTGTCGATCGCGAGGATCACGATGTTTGGCCCCTCGTTCTCCTTTGCCCTGCGGGGAGCGGTGGAGAGGCTGGCCGCGCCCACCGCCAGGACGAGGAGCCCGAGGGCGGCTCCGCCCCCGATGAGCGCGCGGGGCCCGAGGCCCCTTGGCGCGCGCAGCTTCCCAATGAACCTTCGCGCCGGCAAGAGCACGAAGAGCCCGAGGGCCAGGGCGAGCAGGGCGTCCCACAGGCCTGGCGGGACCCAGTCCGTCAGGATCACCTGGAGATCCCTCCGGACGCCGCCCTTGGCGTAGAAGGCGTCCGCGAAGAGCTGCGGGTGCACCACCATGGCGCGGCCGAGGAAGTAGGCGTGGAGGCCCCCAATGAGGATCAGGTGCCGCCCAATGCGCCAGAGCCTGGAAGAGGGCCTGCGGCCACGGAGGAGATCCCTCAAGGTGCAGAGGCCGCTCGACAGGAGCCCCCCGACCAGTCCAATGGCCACGTAGATGGCGAGGATGCGCAGGGCCTCCACCGCCACCTGGGGGCCATAGACCCGGATGGCGAGCCGTCGCAGCTCGTCCGAGGCGTGGCCGAGGTAGCTCAGCTTGTCGAGCGACAGGGTGCCGATGGCGAAGAGCGCCACGGCGAGGGCCGCGCCCACGGCAGGCCCCGAGGAGAGCAGGTTGGCGATGCGCTCCGCCCACCGAAGGGAGCTCTGTTCACTGGAACCGGTCAAGATCACCCCGCCTTTCGGCACCGGGCATCATGGCTTCGACCAAGATCAGCCCGCGCATGGGCACCGGGCATCATGGCTTCGACCAAGATCAGCCCGCGCATGGGCACCGGGCATCATGGCTTCGACCGGCCCCGGCCGCAATTCAATTTTCCCTGGGACGGGGCCTGGGCTGGGTTATCATGGCTGGGTCGCCCCTGGAGGAGCTGATGCTTGGCTCGTCTTCGATCATGTCTCGCTTGCCGCAAAGGGTAGGTCTGGCCGTGGCCTTGTGGGTCATGGGTCAGGCTGCCCCCCTCGCCGCGGCGCCCGAGGGCTCCGATGGGCCCCCGGCGCTCGGGGTGCTCGTGGCTCAGACCTTTCTCCGGGCGGTGGCCGAGGGAGACCTGCGAACGGCGGCGCCTCTATGCGCCGAGACCGTGGACTTCGACGGATCGGTCGTCACCGGAGCCGATGCAGTGCGGGGGCGCCTGGAGAAGCTGCGCAAGGCCGTGCCCGAGGGGCTGGTCCTTCGCAAGATAGTGGTGATGCGGCTCGCCCAGGCCAGGCGCCTATTCGGTCCCCCGCCCTCGAGGCTCAAGATCCCCACCGGGGGGGATGTGCTCGTAGGCTTTGGCCGATTCTCTCGCGGCGGGCTCATCGTCTTCGTGGCTCCCGAGAGAGATCGGTTTCGCGTCGTGGCCCTCACGGACTGATCGCTGATTGATCGTGCGAAGCGGGTCTGGCAGGCGGTGCCCCCCGGTGCCAATGGCTCCGCCTGCGTAGCTCAGCGGCTGATCAAGATCCCTACGAGGGCTGCTGACAGCAAGAGGAGCGCGCTCGCGACCACGCCGAAAAAGAAGGCCAGGCGGCGCCAGGAGCGGACCTCCCGCTGCCACGACGCGAGCTGCGGGTCCACCACCTGACCGGTGTTGGAGCCGATCTTGAGAAGGTCTGGATGAGGCAGGGGAGCTACGAGCAGGGTTCCATCGTTGCGCGACGAATCAGAGGGGACGAGCCCCAAGGGCCCTGGCGCCGCTCTCCTCGCGGGGTCATCTCCCTGCGCCGTTGGGACCAATGGAGGAGGAGTGGGTCGGGCCAGGGGAAGGCGGAGCTGATCGGCGTGGAGCGGTGGAGGGGGAGAGCCCTGGACCGGTCCCGCCCCAGGCGGAGGCGGCATCATCCCGTCGCCCTGGGGAAGGGGCGGGCGAGTCGGGGGCACTGGCCTCATGCCCGTGATGAGCAAGCTGAACTGGGGGAGCGCCCGGATCGGATACCACTCCTTTCGACCCTGGATTCCCACCGAGGCCTGGCCGTTGATCTGGCCCTTTGCAAAGGCCTCCCTGATGTCGGCCGCGGTGACCGGGCCAACGGTCTGTCCACCTAGCTTGCAGTAGTAGACCCGGCTCTGCTCGCCCAGTTTGCGTACGTCCTCTGGCACGTCGTCGGTCCGACCCTGGCCGGAGCGGATCACCTGGAACCGGGGCGCCTCAGAGGGAGCCCCAGAAGGAGCCTTGGCCCCGAGCTTCTGGTTGCAGAAGAGGCACTCCGTGGCGAGGAGCGGGACCGGGTTGTTGCACTTTGGGCAGCGTCGTTCCGGCTTCACTGGAAAATCCTCGAGCCGAGTACTCAGGTGTAGGGCCCATCCAAGCCCAAGTCAACCGGTCAACCGCTCTCGAGGCCTGCTCCTCGGGTCACTTTGGGTGACTCGATGGGACGGGTGGCACCGTCCCGGGCTGGGGGACGGCCTGTCGGCTGGCTCCATACCGGGCTGGGGGTCGGCCTGTCGGCTCTCCCCCATTCGGGGGATTTCCAAGCGTTGCGAGGCCAAGTATTCATATGGGGTTCCATTGGCTTCTTAGCTGCCCGGGGGGGGCTGGGGAGCCTTTTTTATCCCCTGTCTCGCCTCGATCCGATCGGTGGCAAGAGCTTCTGTCGCGGCTGCCCCGCGCCCGAGGGCCTCGGCTCTGGGCCTATTGCCCACGGGTTTTCTACATATAAAAGCATACGAAGACAGGCAGATGCGTTCTACGCAAGCAGGTGGATTTGTGCTTGGGATCGCCACTCGATGGCCTTGCGATCGCCATTGGTGTGAAGGCCACCGCCCGCCCGCCTCTCCTACTCGTCTCTTAGAAGGTCGAGCAGCGCCCGGGCCCGCTCGGGATCGTCCAGGAGCTCGCGGCAGCGCCTCCTGAGGGCGGTCTCGTCCAGGCTGGAGGCGCCGGTCAGCCGCTCCACGTGGCGGGCCACTCGCAGGAGATCTGGCAGGGGAAGACCCGCGGGCACCTCGGGGGCGCTCCTCGGCCCGGACCAGGAGGGATCCTCCGGGACCTTGCCGCCGCCGCGAGGTGATCTCGCGCGCCAGGGCCCGGAGGGACGATCCGAGGCGTGGAGAGGCCTGCCATCCTTGGTGGTGGAGGCGTCCAGGGGTAGCCACCTCGGACCCAGGTCCGAGGGGACGAGCGCCAGGGCCCAGAGGTGATCCGGCTCGTCCAGGCGCCCTCGATCAAAGGTCCAGCCAGTGGCGACCGCCGCCGGGACATCGACTCGCCTGAGCAGCTCGCAGCAGAGCACGCCGAGCTCGTAGCAGACCCCGGCGCCCAGGTGGCGGGCGTCCTTGCCCGCGTGGAGGAGGGCCAGATGGGCGTTCGACCTGCCCCGGGCCAGGCCCGAGAGCCAGCGGGCCAGGTCGGGATCCTCGAGGTAGGAGGGATCGTAGCGGTAGTTCCGCTGGACAAAGGAGCGCACCGCCAGGGCTCGGCCGAGGGGGGGCTCTGCCGAGGTCGCGAGCGCGGCAGTGAAGGCGAGCGCTGGCTCGGGCAGCTCTTCATCGGGCACCGTGGCATCGAGGAGATGGCCCGGGAGCCCAGCCGGCGGCCATCTCTCTGGCCGAGGGTCCGGGTCGAACCGGGGCGCGCCTCCCAGGCTCACCCGAATGGAGATCTCGGCCGGAGCGCCTGAGGCGCAGAGCACCCTGCCGGGCCTGGAGTCCAGGAGCCTCACGGGGCCCTCCAGGGACTCCAGGCGGCCGTACATGGGCAGGGGAAGCAGAAGCTCTCCTCCTGGTATCCGGCCCTCGAGGGCCACGAGGCCCTCTCGGCGCTCGCCCGGAGCGCAGAGCTCGGGCGGCAGCGAAGTGGGCAGCCACTGCTGGTGACGCCAGTCGAACCGATCCGCCACCAAGCCCAGGGCATAGAGGTAGGGCAAGGGCAGGCGGGTGGGCGCAAAGGCGAAGCCGAAATCGGGAGGTCGATCCCTGTCCCTGAGCCAGCTCGTGCCATCGCCAATCTGGGATTTCACCGAATCCCTGGGGGAGAAGAAGCGGCCGTGGGAGGGCGGGGCGGCCCCTGGGTCATCCGAGCCCCCTGCCCTCCTTTGGTTTTGCGCCTCGAGCCCCCGGCCTCCATGTCCATGGCCCTCGGAGCCTCGGCCCTGGGAGCCTCGGCCCTGGGAGCCTCGGCCCTCGGAGCCTCGGCCTGGGCTTTGGGCTGATTCCCGCTCTGGCGCGCCTTGGTCCCTGGAGGCGTCGTCGCCCTTGAGCCACCTCCTGAAGCGGCCGAGGAAGCTCTCCGAGCCCTCTCGTTCCGGCCTCGAGGGCCGGGCGCCGGGCTTTGGCGGCTCGCCGGCGGGGGGCCGGCGGGGAGGCGAGGAAGGAGGAGAGGACTCCCGAGCAGAGGCCCTCGGGGCCTTCCCTGAGGGAGCCTCTTTGCTGGGTTTCGGGAGCTTCGCTCGGGCCGCCGCGGGCTCGGGAGGGGGCTCGGGGGAGGGCTCGGTCGCCTCCAGGGCCTGGCTGTCCGCGGCGCGGCCGTCCGAGGCGCGGCCGTCCGAGGCCCAGCCTGCCTCCAGGATCTCGACGACGAGCGAGACCACGGCAGGATCTGCAGAGCCAGCGAGGAGCCGCTCCCTGGTGAGCAGCTCTGCCAGGCGATCCAGGTCCCCGAGGGCCTGGGGCGTTGTGACCAGGCGCGTCCCGTCGAGGGCCATGGGGACCTGAAGCTCCAGGCGCACGCCCGCAAGGGATCCCTTGAGGGTCATCGATTGGAGCACCTGGATCTTGGTGGGCAGCTCACCTGGGCGCCAGCGGGCGGGAGGCACCGCTCGGACGAGACGAGGGAGATCCTTGAGCCTTCGCGCGAGGGACTCGATGGCCCGCCCCAGCTTGGCGACCGCCTGGTCATGTGCGCCGGAGAGCTCGCCTGAGAGCCTGGAGGGCAGCTCGTCTCGTGCGAAGAGATCCCCGAGGGTCTTGTAGCCAGCGCGCCCGAGGCTCTCATGGAGCATGGCAGCTTGATCCCTGAAGAGCGGGACGAGCAGGGAGACCCCCTTTTGCCTGGCCGCCTCTGCCAGCTCCTTGGGCTCGGGCAGGCAGAGGCGGTCGTCGTCGTCCAGGCACAGGGTCTGGAGCTCTTCTTGGGGTCTTGCCAGGTCAGTGACCGACAGGACCAGGGGAGAGGGGATCGGGTCGCCGAGCTCGGCGATCTTGGCGAGGCAGCGGGGGAGGCACCGCAGGAGCTCGGGCTCGGCGCTCGCGAGGGGCTCGGGCCCAAGCCTCAGCGCGTCGCATGTGACCTCGGACAGGAAGCGCAGGATCTCCCGGCGCCCGGGCTCGCTTGGGATGCCCATGGCGTCCGCGAGCCGGCGGAATCGCTGGGCGGCAGGGAAGTGGCCCCTGCGGCCGCCGAACAGCCCCGCGACCTCCTTTCGGAAGAGGTCGGCGCTTCTTCTTGGCCGGCCCTGCGAGTCCCGGAGGAACGCGAGGGGGCCGAGCGCCTCCCGGACCTCGGCCGGAGAGAGGCGTTTTCGGGCGAGCCCCTCCTCCAGCCAGGCTAGAGATGCCTCGGGCACGTCCCCTCGCTCGGCCGCCCTGGCGAGGCTCTCCCTGACTTCTTCGAGGGGAGCCTCCTCGAGGGGGCGGAAGGGCAGGCTCTTCGAGAGCTCGGAGGGCACGGTGAGGAAGAACTCGGGGTGAGGGTAGCACTCGGGCCGATCCCCGAGCACTGCCCAGGCCTCCGCAGAGGGCCAGGCCAGATCCCTCGGGCGGCGCAGCTCCCCTCGGCCATCCGGGATGAAGCGCCTTTCGCCTAGGGACAGGGTCTTTGCGAGGTCCGGGTCCGCGGCCAGCCGGGCCGCCAGGTAGCGCGCCAGGGCGAGGCCAGCTCCCAGCCCCTCCCGCATGCCTTCGCCGCTCTCGAGCAGAACCAGGAGAGTCTCCGCCCTGAGGTCTTCCGTGGCTCCGAGAGCGGTGAGGAGGCGGCGTAGCCTCTTGGAGCGATAGCGCTCGGAGGCCCGCTCGGGAGGGGCGGCGAGGAAGGTCTCCAGGAGAACGGCGTGATCCTGGTCCGGGGCCAGGAGTCTTCTTGGGCGCTCCCAGGACCCGGTGGAGGTCTCCACCCTGATCGTCCGGTGCAGCTTCAGCCGTCGGGGAAGATCGGGAAGGGGGCCTTCCTCCGCCATCCCCAGGATGCGTGCGAGAAGGAGGAGGAGCTCTGCCGAGCGGGCGCCGTCCCTCGTGGCCACGGCCTCGGCGTGGACGGCCACCAGGTGGGAGACGAGGCGATCCACCTGGCGGTCCTCGAGGGGATAGGTCTCCTTCAGCCAATCAACGAGAGGCTCCGGGATCTCCTCTGCCGGCAGCTCCTGCCAGAAGACCTCTGGCAGCTCGCGATCGAACAGGAGCTGCCTGGCCGAGACGAGCTGCCCTCCTCTGTTGGGAAAGAGACAGGCGTGGCCGAGGGGGCCCCTGGCCTGATCGTCCGAGCTGATCTCCGGGGCCGCCGCGAGGAGCCAGGAGTACAGGCTCCTTTGCGCCTCCTCGCTGCTCCAGCGCGGGTGGTCCTCGATTCGGGCAGGGCTCCTCGATGTTTCAGCGAGGGCCAGGACCATGCGCCTCGCCAGGAGGCGGGGGGCAAGACCAGGATCCACGGCTCTGGCCAACCCGGCCCAGGTTGGGTCTGCCAGCTCCTGCTCGATGGGCAGCCCCCTTGCAAGGGCTAGCTCCTCTTGGGAGGCGCTCTGCAGCTTCCTAGAGACGAGGATCCCCCGGGCGTCGATGGCCACTGGCAGGGACCAGAGGGCCTCGGGGCCCAGGGCTGCGTGCAAGAGCCCGAGGACGGGCCCCAGCAGCTCCGGGCGCCTCATGAAGGCGGGCTGGTCGTCGATGGGCGCCCCTTCTCTGACCTCGGCCTTCAGGCGCTCGAGCAAGAGGAGCGCCGGGCTTCGGAACTCGAAGAAGGGCTCGAGGTCTGCGGCCTCTGGCGCGCCTTCCTCGTCGAGCAGGTCGTCTGGCGCACCGGGGATCGAGGAGAGATCGGCCTGTCCCAGGGCGAGGGCGAGGGTAGATGGGCGCACAAGGGAAGAGCTCGGTCTCAGTCGCCCGCTCTGGCTCGGCCAGATGGGGAGATCGCGCAGGCGGGGATGCCTGGCCTCGCCGCTCTCGCCGGCGCGGGCGGGAAAGGCCTGCCCCAGGGCGCCGCGCTCCAACCAGAGGGCCCGGCGGATGGCCCGGGAGGCCTGGGCGCTGCGCATGGCGGCGTCGGTCTCGGCTGCATCGAGCAGAGCCCCGAGGTCCGCACAAGCTGCGCCGATTGCGCGAATGAAGGGCTTCAGCTCGCTCGCCCTGTCCGCGGAGAGCAGGGGCCGGGAGCCATGGGAGAGGGCCTCGGCGATGGGACCTTCCGCCGGGGCGCATCGCCCAGGGTCGAAGGGAGGCGAGTCCCAGTCTCCGAGGGGAAGGAAGCGGCCATCGGAGGCAGGGAAGAGCGGGAGGCGCGCGAGGGTCGCGAGGGCGGAGCCCGGCAGGGCAGCGGAGGCCTTGTTCAGGGCCTCGGCGAGAAGGGGCCAAAGGGAAGGGGCGGTCAGCTCCTCGAGGGAGGCCAAGGAGGAGCCGCTGACCGCCTCCACCAGCCCATGGAAGTCCGAGCGGCCAAGCTCGCCGTCGAGCCGGAGCCTCACGGCGAGCTCCATGGCGGAGATGCCCTCACCGGCGCCCTGCTCGATCAGGTGCGCGGAGGGCCAGGCGCTCCACAGGGCCGCGAGGGCGGGAGCTTCTGGCGGCCGCCGCAGCTCTCCGAGTGGGCGAGCCGTCCCATCGGAGTCGAGCCAGATGGGAGCCCCTGCGAGCTTCGAGAGCCGTCCGGCGTCCAGCCCTGGCCCGCGCTGGGCCAGGTAGGAGTACAGCCGCCTCGGGTCACCAGGGCCCTCTTCCCGGGCCGGCAGGGGGCCCTCGCCCGTGATGGAATCAACCAGATCGGCCGCGCCAAGCAGGCGCACGCCGAGCTGCCCGAGGTAGGTAAGGGAGGAGACCTCCTCGAGAACCCATGGTGCCTCGGGAAAGAGGCCTCGCAGGTCCGGATCGCTGGAGAGATAGGCGCGATCAGGGCCCACAAGGGGCCTTGGCTCGCCCCCGGCGGTCGGGAAGATGGGCGCCCTGGAGAGCCGCGTTCCAAGGCGCGGGGTCAGCTCGGCTCGGCTATGCTCCAGGGCGAGGTGAAAGAGAGAGATGTCCTCGGGGCGCGGGTCGATGGCGCCGTCGCCGATCGAGTCGAGCAGGTCGCCGAGGTCCTTCCTGCGAGTCCCCAGCCGGTCGAGAAGGGGGCCATGGGACTCCTCCATGCCCTCATCGAGCAGCCTGGGCCTCGGGCCGCTCATGGAACGCAGCCAGCGGCCGAGCGGACCCTTGGGGGCGCGCCAGAGATGGGGCGGCCCGTGGGGCTGCTCGCAGAGCGGGCCCGGCATGCCGTCTTCCCCTGGGAAGATCGGCAGACCGGGAAGGGGCGCGATTGTTCGGTCGGGCTGCCCGGTCAGGTAGTCGAGCAGGGGGCCGAGCCCGGTGTGAGCCAGCAGGGCTTGGCGAAGGCGGGGATCTCCCAGGTCGGCGACCAGGCTCTCGGCGCCTAGCACCTCGACGCCGAGGGAAGCGAGCAGCCCGAGGAGGGCCCCGCTGGCTCCCTGCTCGAGGTCCCAAGAGAGGACCGGCCGCGCTGGGCCATAGAGCTCGCGGAGCCTTGCGTCGGCCCTGACTATGTTTCTCGGGGTGTAGAGCGCGCCGGTGGAGTCCGGGAGAAGCGGGAGCGCCTCGAGAGAGACCGGATCGACGCCCGCCGTGGCAAGCGACTCCAGGGCCGCAGGGATCGCCGGGCCGATCCACGCAAGGTCAGGCACCTGGCCTTCGGGCTGGGATTGGAGATGGCTTCGCAGAAGAGCGAGCAGCTCCTCGGGGCCAAACGTGGCGGCTCCGAGCTCGAGGGCCAGGGCCGTTGACCTTTGCCCCATCGGGAGCAGAGCCCTCGAGCCCCTCGAGTCGAGCTCGACCGAGGCGAGGACCGCTGCGAGCTTTTGGTCGAGCAGGACCGCCGAGGCGCCAGGTCGGATCCCGCCGCCCGAGGCGGAAGGCAGGATGGCGTGGTCCTGCACCAGGCGGCGCATCGATTCCCACGCGCCGCACCAGGCTGGGTGGCCGAGCTCTCCTCTGATTGGGAGAACGTCCAGCAGGCCAAGGAGTAGCTCGTCTCCCAGGCTCCCTTCCTGGGCGGCCTCCATTGCCAGGACCCCGGCGGCGTCGGCGAGGGCCTCGCCCGCCTGCGAGATGGCCCAGAGGTTCCAGGGCGAGGACAGATCGAGCCGCTCCCGGTCGATGGGGAGGTCGAAGTGCGCGTGCAGGAGAAAGCGGAAGCCCGGGCGCTCCGCAGTTGGCAGGTGGCTGAACACCGTTGCGGCGCCCTCGGGCAGGGGCATGGGTCTGCCGTCCGCGTCCAGGCGGATGGCGACGAGGAGGGGGGTCTCCTGGGCCCTCGAGGTCTCGCGGTGTCCCCCCGAGAAGACCACGCGGCGCTTCACTACGAGGTACTCCCGGCAAGAGGCCACTCCTCCGCCTGGCCTGGTCAGCTCCCGGATGCGCTCCCGGTCGTGGCGCGGCCCAGGCTCCTTGATTGCCTCGAAGCGCTGGGCTCCCATGCTCAACTCCAGGCTCTGGAGGTGCTCGAGGGTCAGCAGGGTCTCGGGAGGCACGGCCATGGCGCGCTCGAACAGAGCACCTGGGCGGCGGGCGGGGTCGCGGGGATCGTGAAGCGGCAGGCACAGGAGCGTGCCCGACTGCGGGGCGCCGGCAGGGCGGCGCGCGAGCCTCCTCGGGATGGACACGTCAGCGACTTCGAAGGAGAAGACATCGGAATAGATCTGAGGCCGTTCGCTAATCTCGTAAACCGACTTGAAGCCCACGCCGAAGAAGCCTATCTGCCCCTTCGCCTTGGTTGTCTGTCCGATGGACAGGACTCCGACCACGTCTTTCGCGTCGAAGTCCAGGCCGTCGTGCCAGACCTGGACCTCATCTTCGAGGAACGAAACCGCAAAGCGCGTGGCCGAGGCGTCTTCGGCGTTCTGGAGCAGCTCCGACAGGAAGTGCCCTGGCTCGGTATAGACCCGCCTGGACAGGAGCTCCTCGGCGTTGGCCTGGGACAGGCTCTTGGGCTGGGACTCGAGGATCTCCAGCACGGCGGAGGCGAAGCGCTGGCGCCGCTCTTGCCAGGCGGGCCCGACCCCGGCCTCCTGGGCCTCCATCGTGAGCTGCCCGACCTCGGCCCCTGGTACGCGCAGAAGCACCTCGTCCTGGAGGCTGGCGAGAGGTCCTGGGCTCTGGCCGCGGCTCTTCGCGATGGCGCTGCGGCAGTCCCTCACCGCCTCGGCGCCGAGGCTCTGGCGGGCGGCAGCGTCCTCGTTCTTGAGCCACCTGTCCATGAGGCAGTAGGCCGCCAGCCGAGGCAGGCCCAGGTGCCGCATGGCCATGGTGACGCACTTCGCGAGCACCCTGCGCTCGGGCTCGGGCAAGCTCGCGCGTGAGATGCCTCCGAGCAGCCTCTGCACCCCGGTGTCCGGCAGAGTGCGCAGGAGCCTGAGGAGGGCCTGTGATACCGGCTTGGAGGAGAGCCTTTGGCGCTGCCCCATCTGGCGGACGGCGTGAGCGAAGGGCTCGTGGTCTCGCATCGCCGCCAGGGCATCGAGCAGCTCGGGCAGCCGCTCGTCGGCCTCCACTGCCGCGTCGATCCTTCGGAGCTGCTCCCCAAAGGGGAGGCCCGCCAGGGCGGCGAAGGAGGATGGGGCAGCGGGGGATGTCATCGGAGTGGGTTCCCTCGTCGGGAGGCCTTGCTCGTCCGGGCGAGAGTACGTCAAGGAGCGCCCCGGTGTCACCGGCTGCGGGTTTGGAAGGAGCAGGTCCTCGAGCCGAGCTTCCCTGCGACCATTCGGAGGTCATCGCAGGGCTTCATCGGCCTCGCTCCCGTCCTCCTCGCCCCCTATGGGGCCAGTAATTCCCGATCAGAGCTCATCGTGAGGGCCGACCGGCATGCCAGAGGCTCGCGCAGCCCATGGCTACGGCTTGCTCGCGTCCCCCGACAACAGGCTTCTACCTCGTGACGCCTACTCTTGAACCTGGGCGGGCACCACTGGCATGAGGGTGATCTCGATCCGGCGGTTCAGGGCCTTGCCGTTCGCGGTCCTGTTGCTCGCCACGGGCTGGAAGTGGCTAAACCCTGCGGCGCTCAGGTTCTTGCCGGGCACACCCTCCTTGGCCAGCAGGCGCACGACTCCGGCGGCGCGGTCGGCGGAGAGGGCCCAGTTGTCGTAGCGCCGGTTGCGGCCCGGAACGTCGTCGGTGTGACCAGCCACCTGGAAGTGGCGGTCGAGGTCCTTGAGGATGCCCGCGACCTGAGCGAGGGCCTTCGTGCCGACTGGGGTGAGGGTTGCCTTGCCCGTCGGGAAGAGGATCTTGGCCGCCATCTTGATCACCAGGCGTCCGCCGACGTTGACGACCTCGAGCTGCCCCGCCGAGATCATGGCCTTCAAGGAGTCTCTCAGCTTGGCATCCAGCTCGCGGGCCGCCTCCAGCTCCTTACGCATCTTCTCGAGCTCCTCGAGGGCGGCCTTGGTCTTGGCGAGCTCGTCGAGCTTGTTCTGGAGGTCGGCTTTCTGGGCAGCCAGGGCGCTCGCCATGCCGTCCCTGATCTTCTGGATTTCAACCTCCAGGGCCTTCTGGCGCTGCTCTTGATCAGCGGTCAGCTTCTCGAGATTGTTGACCATGGTTTGGAGGGCCTTGTTCCGGGCGAGGGTTCTGTCGTGCTCCTCTTGAGCGACGCCACAGCCAGAAGACAAGACCACCGCGAGCAGCACGGTCATAAGCGAGACGGACAGGATCTTCATGATTTCCTCCTCAGGATCCGATCGAGTTGAGGTGCCAATTATACTCATTTCAAGTTTTGTGGGTAGCCCCTCGTTTTTTGCCGACCAATGGGGCTAGGCCATGGTGGTTCTTGACCGGGGGCCTCGAGTCGGCCTATGCTCAGGCAGTTCATCATGACCGGGTTTTTCCTATCTATCCGAAGGAGTACATCCATGATGCGCAAAGGGGTCATCACCTTGGGGCTCATCTTCCTCGCGCTGCCCTTGGCGGCTTGCAGCGACGACGACGATGACACCAACCAGAACAACAACAGCCAGCCAGATGCCGGGGTGCACCCGGATGCCTACATCGGCCCTTGCCACGACGACCCGGTGCCCGTGTTCGAGGGATCCCACCAGGTCCTCGTGAACTATCTGCGGATCGCCCCTACCGCGGTGGGCTTCGACCTCAACTACGATGGCCGGGTGGACAACCTGCTCGGCGTGCTGGGCTCGGTCGCCAACTCAGAGCTCAACAGCTCCATGGAGGGGGGAGACATCATCATCCCCATGGAGTTCTTCGGCGTTGACTCGGACGCGAACGACGACTGCCTCAACTTCTCGTTCTATATCGGCGTATTCCCGCCGGACCAAGATGACGACGGGGAGCGCACGGGCGGCGCCGTCGGCAGCGACGAGGCTGACTGCAACGACTGGGACGCCGAGATCCGTCCTGGTCTTCCCGAGATCCCAGGCGACTTCGTGGACAACGACTGCGACGGGCTGGCCGACGAGACCTCGGACGGTACGCCCAGCGACAACACGGTCGATCGGGATGGCGATGGGTACTCTCCCGCTGAGGGAGACTGCGACGACAGGCTCCCCGCAGATTGGGCCGACGCTCCAGCCCACTGGGATGCCCAGCAGATCAACCCGGGAATGGACGAGATCTGCGGCGATGGGTTCGACAACAATTGTAATGGAATAGCCGATGAGGGATGCAACCCTCTGACAGTGGACGACGGAGTCGACGAGACCGTGCCCATCGATGCGTCGTCGCTGACGCCGAATCTGGAGGAGGCCATCATAGTCTTCCGGTCCGCCCGGATCGTGGATGGAGAGCTCCTGGCGGGGCCCTCCCGGTTCGAATTCGTCACCCCAATCGACGACCGGGATCTATCGCTGAACCTGACCTCTGCCATGCTGGCTGGCACGGTGACCCTGGATGCAAACGGCCTCCACCTCACCGACGCCATGCTCGGAGGGGTGCTCTCCGGTGAGAGCCTGGACAAGGTGCCGAACATCGCGCCAGACATCCTGGGCGGCGACGACGACAGCACCATGCTGGACATCATCGTGGGCCCCTTTGGAATGCTCGTCGCATTGCCGACCATCGGCGTCTGTGTGCCCAAGTCGGGCGGCCGGGATCTGCCGCAGCCAGTGTTCCTTTGCGCCAACAACGCCGAGTGCGGAGACACGACGCTCTATCGCTGCAACACCGACGTGCGTGTCCCGGACATCGACGTCGATGGCGACGGCATCGAGATCTTCCTGAATCTCGACCTCGATGGGGATGACACCATCGACCGCGTGGACACCTGTATCGATGGAGACGGCTCGGTGTTCTTCGACGAGCTCGACAATGACGGCGTCCTGATCAGCCACTGCACCGAGGAAACCGACGGCCAGGGCAAGCTCAGGTTCGTGGATGGCTACTCCATCGCCATCCAGCTCGCGGCCACGCCGGCGAACCTCCGTGGGATCTTCTTCAACGACTAGCCCGAGACAGGACGGTGAAGGGCCGGGCCAGGGGGTCGAGGGGCGCGATCCCTCTTTCGCGACCGGAGCCGTCGGAGCTCGGAGGGAAGCCTTGCCTCGCCTCAGGTGGGCTGCTGCCGCCTGCTCGGCCAGGGGAGCTCAAGGCACCACAGGGGAGCCCTGCGGAGAGGTCTTTCGGGGCCGGGCGATGGTTCGCCAGATCTCCTGCCTTATGATCTTGCCGCTCACCTTGAAGTCATCGAAGAGCTCCTTCTCCTGTAGGAAGGCGCCTATGGTGCCCTCCCCTTGCGAGATCGCTCGCTCGACGATGGTCAGCCAGCGCATAACCTGGCCCATGCGGCCTGCGATGGAGTCTGATCTGGCCTTGATGGCGTCTAGGGCCCGAGGGATTCTCCCCCGCAGGGCGCCGACGAGCACCTCGAGCCGATCGACGAGCCGCTCCACATCGGAGATCATTTGCCCGGCTCCGGTCTTCGCCCGCCTTCCGAAGGACCTCAGCGCCTGTCCGGCGGCCTCAAATCCGCGCAGCTCTGTCGTGGCTAGCCGGAGCGCCGCCAGTGTCTTCTTCGCCTCCCCGAGCAGCGCTTGTGCCCGGTCACCTAGCGAGGCCACCCGCTCCCTGTGTGACTCGAGGCTCTTCAGCTCGCTCTCGACGCTGGAGTACCTCGCCTTTGCCTCGCGCCAATGAGGGCCTAGCGCCTTGCCGAGCTCCTGCGCGGCCACCAGGCTCGAGTAGCCCAGGTTGTACATTCGATCGAAGTACGAAGGAGAGGTTCCAGCAAGGACGTCGCCCGGTCTCACCGGGCGACCCACCTGCTCCGCAGGAGCGTCCAGCTCCAGGTGCCGCTCTCCAATGAGGGCCCTTGAAGAGACGAGGGCGGGAGAGTTCACAAAGAGCTGCCCGGCGAAGCGTCTCTCGACGTAGAAGTGGACCAGCACGCGCCTTTTGCCCTCGCCCTGAAGGTGCCTTTCCGTGAAGCTGATGCCGGTCACGCGGCCCACTACCTGGTTCGAGATCATCACCTTGGCGCCCACCTGGAGCTGCTCGACGTGTTCGAACTCTGCTACGAGGCCCATCGTGGGGCGAAGAGGGCGCTGGCCGAGCACGAGCACCGCCACGAGGGCAAGCCCGAGCAGCGGCAGGAGCACGAGCCCCACCAGGGAGTTCAGCCGTTCGTCGCTCAAGGTTCTCGCGCCCTCCCCTTGGGGCCCGCGAATGGGTAACTCAACCGCCCTTGCCGCCGATCCATCCCGCGGGGCTTCGTCGCTCGTCGGTTACATAGACAACGCTATGCGCCCTCCTCGCTTCTTGCCCGGCGGGCGCCTCGGCAGCCATCATCGATCGAGTTACCCATTCGCGGGCCCTCACTCCTTCCAGAAGAACTTCCAAGGATTCCTCTTGAGGTCTCGCACCATCTCCTTGACGTCTTCGTAGATCTCGCGGTCCATGAGGAGGGCTCCTGCGGAGCCTTGGCCCATGCGAACGCGGGACACCACGCTCTGGGCGTCTCCTGCGATGCGGTCCGCCTTCTCCGTGATGGAGAGGATTCGATCCAGGACCTGCATGAGCTTGTCCCGTTGCTCCGGGCCGATGACCTTGCCCAGCTCGGCCGCGCTGTCGAGGGCTTTCTTGGCCTTGTCGAGGAGTGGATCGAGCTCGCGGTCGAGTGTGCCGGTCATCCGGTTGACGTTGGCGAGGCTGCTCCTGAGGGTGCGGCCTCCATCCAGGCCGCTGCGCAGGTCCTTCGAGAGATCCGTGGCTTCGACGACCAGGCGATCGGCGTCATCGAGCAGCTTGGATATCTTCGATCTGTTCTCGACCAGGATCTTATCGAGGCTATCGAGCGAGCGCGCTCCAGTCTTCACCATACCGACGAGGGTGTCGCGCTCCTTGTGCAAGAGGTCGGTGAGTGACTCGAGGAGGGTGTAGAGACGCGCGATGACGAGATCGGCCCTCGGTGGATCCTCGCCCACGAGGGTCGCTCCTGCCGGGATCGGCTTGGACCTGGGATCGTCTTGGTTGCCCGGTGTGATCTCGAGGTACTGCTCGCCGAGGATGCCCTGGGTGTTGATGTAGAACCTGGAGTCGCTGCGGATGGCGGGGGTGGCCCGCTTTTCGACCCAGATCTTCAGGCGGACGAACACCCGGCGGCCGAGCTTTGGATCGTATTTGCCGGCGAGGAACTGGATCTGCTCGATCTTGCCGATCTTGATCCCGGACACCTTGACAGGAGCACCCTGGCCGAGGCTCCCCACGAACTTGAAATCCACGTAAATGGATTGCCCTTCGGCGGTGGAGAAGTGGCCGAGAGCAAAGATGAAAGCCAGCAGGACGCCAGAGGCGACGAGCACCAGGAGCCCGACCTTGATTTGAAGTGCACGGCTGCGCAAGAGTCCCTCGAAGCGAGAAGTCGGAGTGGGAGCATCGTATACCGGGGTCGCGAGCGGCGCAACCGCCTATGGCGCTTGATGATTCGAATGGTTAGGGCATGGACGAAAGGAAGGGAGGGCCTCGGGCAGGCCTCCCTTCGAGCATGGCGACTCAACCGCCAGGGGGCCCTGAGCTCCGATGGACGGATCCGGTGGGAGATGGA
>JAVEWA010000028.1:0-2500 GCA_034004785.1 Polyangia bacterium | reverse complement strand
AGCCGCAAGCAGGCAACGATCCGGGGATTCCCGAATGGGGCAACCCACATGGGGTAATTCCCATGTACCGGCCGCTGAATACATAGGCGGCGCGGAGTGAACGAGGGGAACTGAAACATCTAAGTACCCTCAGGAAGAGAAATCAACCGAGATTCCCCAAGTAGTGGCGAGCGAACGGGGAATAGCCCAAACCGAGATGTGTGCGATTGCCGCGGTGGCTTAGCACATCCGGGGTTGTGGGACGCTTCCGGCGACACCGATGAGCCGGGGAGTCAAAAAGTTCAACGATAGTCGAACCGCTTGGAACGGCGGGCCATAGAAGGTGAGAGCCCTGTAGGCGAAATCCTTGAACCTCCCGAAGCGTTCCCGAGTACTGCGGGGCCCGTGGAACCCCGTGGGAAGCTGGGTGGACCATCATCCAAGGCTAAATACTACCTGGCGACCGATAGTGAACCAGTACCGTGAGGGAAAGGTGAAAAGCACCCCTGCTAGGGGAGTGAAATAGTACCTGAAATCGTGTGCCTACAATCAGTGGGAGCCCTATGGCCCTTCGGGGCAATGGGTGACTGCGTGCCTTTTGCATAATGAGCCTGCGAGTTGTCCTACGTGGCAAGGTTAAGCCGTGGAGGTGTAGCCGAAGCGAAAGCGAGTCCGAATGGGGCGAATAGTCGCGTGGGGCAGACCCGAAACCGGGTGATCTATCCATGTCCAGGATGAAGTACAGGTAAAACTGTATGGAGGTCCGAACTCACTAAGGTTGAAAACTTAGGGGATGAGATGTGGATCGGAGTGAAAGGCTAATCAAACTCGGAAATAGCTGGTTCTCCCCGAAATATATTTAGGTATAGCCTCGCGTAGCTCCGTCGGAGGTAGAGCACTGGATGGGCTAGGGGTCCTACCAGATTACCAAACCCAACCAAACTCCGAATGCCGACGAGAGACGCGCGGGAGTCAGACTGTGGGAGCTAAGTTCCATGGTCGAGAGGGAAAGAGCCCAGATCACCAGCTAAGGTCCCCAAATTTGTGCTCAGTGGAAAAGGATGTGGAAGCGCACAGACAGCCAGGAGGTTGGCTCAGAAGCAGCCATCCTTTAAAGAAAGCGTAATAGCTCACTGGTCAAGTGAATCTGCGCCGAAAATTCAACGGGGCTTAAGCACGATACCGAAGCTGTGGGTTCTGCCTATGCAGAGCGGTAGGGGAGCATTCCCTGGGAGCGAGCCGTACCGAAAGGAGCGGTGATGGCCCAGAGAAGAGCTTATGCAGGCATGAGTAGCGATAAAGAGAGTGAGAAACTCTCTCGCCGTAAGCCCAAGGTTTCCTGGGTAAAGATAATCTGCCCAGGGTTAGTCGGCCCCTAAGCCGAGGCCGAAAGGCGTAGGTAATGGGAAGCAGGTTAATATTCCTGCACCACCACGGATGGTTTCCGTAGGGAGGACGGAGAAGGGTAGGCCATCGCCATAATGGATAGTGGTCTTCGGACCCGGCGTTCAAACCCGTAGAGGGGTCCCCTAGGAGTCCTGGTGACACAAACGGGGGATCACAACCTCGAGAGGCGATGAGGAGAGGACTGAGTCCTCACAAACTGGCTGATCCCAAGCTCCCGAGAAAAGTCTCGACGGAGTCAACCACTCTGGTGACCGTACTGCAAACCGACACAGGTGGGCGGGGTGAGTATCCCAAGGCGCTTGAGAGAACCCTGGTTAAGGAACTCGGCAAATTGACACCGTAACTTCGGGAAAAGGTGTGCCCTTGCTGGTGACGGATCTTGCATCCCGAGCCGGTGGGGGTTGCAGTGAAATGGGGGTAGCGACTGTTTACCAAAAACACAGGACTCTGCAAAGTCGCAAGACGAAGTATAGGGTCTGACGCCTGCCCGGTGCCGGAAGGTTAAGGAGAGTCGTCAGCGAAAGCGAAGCGGTGAACCGAAGCCCCGGTAAACGGCGGCCGTAACTATAACGGTCCTAAGGTAGCGAAATTCCTTGTCGGGTAAGTTCCGACCTGCACGAATGGCGTAACGACTTCCCCACTGTCTCAACCAGGGACTCAGCGAAATTGAATTGGGGGTGAAGATGCCCCCTACCCGCGGCAAGACGGTAAGACCCCGTGAACCTTTACTACAACTTGGCACTGTTTTTCGGGCTAGTTTGTGTAGGATAGGTGGGAGGCGATGAAGCGTGGACGCTAGTCTGCGTGGAGCCATCGTTGAAATACCACCCTGATTAGTCTGGAAATCTAACCTTCGACCGTGATCCGGTCGGGGGACACTGCCTGGTGGGTAGTTTGACTGGGGCGGTCGCCTCCTAAAAAGTATCGGAGGCGCGCGAAGGTTCCCTCAGGCTGATTGGAAACCAGCCGTCGAGTGTAAAGGCACAAGGGAGCTTGACTGCGAGACAGACATGTCGAGCAGGTGCGAAAGCAGGTCTTAGTGATCCGGTGGTTCCGCATGGAAGGGCCATCGCTCAACGGATAAAAGGTACTCCGGGGATAACAGGCTGATCTC
>JAVEWA010000557.1:0-4795 GCA_034004785.1 Polyangia bacterium | reverse complement strand
GGCAGCCACGCACGGGCCCCCCGGACCCCCCGCGCAGCGCTGACGCGCTCGGGAACCCCGCCCCATTCGTTCTGGAGGTGCCGGGCCACCGAGACGACACCGTCCAGGCTGACGAGGCCTGCCGCGTGGAAGATGGCCGCCGCCTGGAGGGACTCCCTGGCGGTCTGGACCGGGGGAGCAAAGGGCCTTGCGTAGCCGGGGTCGCGGCCCCGGGTCAAGAGAACCACCGCCAGGCTGACGTTTGCCCGGCCTGCAGCCTTGGCTGAGAGCCCCAGCAGGTCGGGGATGGAGCGCTCGCGAACCCCGGCCTGGTCGAGAGCGCGACCCAGGCGGTCGCCTTCGAGATCGCCTCGCTGCACGGAGTCGAGAAGCGAGAAGACCTGCGCGTCGGACTCCCAGTCGTCTCCCACCAGCACGAGGCCAGCCCGTGGGGGCAGGGCGGCGATGAGGCCAAAGTGGGCGGTGAGCTTGTACTCCACCTGGTGCTTGAGCTGTCCCAGGCGCCCCCTCAGAGCCAACCTGAGCTGGTCCTTGAAGACGAAGCCGTCGGGCTGGAGCCCATCGAGGAGCATCTTGCGCCTTATCACGGCGGCGAGCTGCGGCGGGCTGGCCGAGACGAAGTAGATGGGGGTCTGTCTCGGGATCGTCGAGGGGCCCATGCGGCACTCGCGAAGGAGGGCGGCGGTGCCTGGGATGGCGCGCTTGTCTATGGCCATCTCGAGAGGGATCCTCAGGAGGCCCACGAGGCTCTTGAAGTCGGTGTCGAGGTAGGTCTTGTCCACGTCCCAGATGAAGACCGGGCCATCGTAGGTGGAAGGCAGGGTCCGCTCGTTTATCAGCTGGAGTGGGTACTGGCTCATTTGAGGCTGGACCCGCTGGCCCGCTAGTCTATCCTGCGGTTGTCGGCTTCCCACCTGGCGTGGAGCGCCATTAGCTCACCGAGCACCTCGCGGGGAGAGGCTTTATCGTGCAGGATGGCGTGGACGCCGCGGCAGATTGGCAGATCGAGGCCGGTCTCCTCTGCCCAGTCCTTGACGACCCCAGCGGTAGGAACCCCCTCCGCCACCTGTCCCAGCTCATCGAGGATCTCCTCGATGGGACGCCCCTTGGCCAGCCCGAGACCCACGCGGTGGTTGCGCGACAGGTTGGAGAAGGCCGTCACCACGAGGTCCCCGACCCCCGAGAGGCCCGAGAAGGTCCTCGGGTCCGCGCCCATCCTGGCGCCAAGCCTGGTCATCTCCGAGAGCCCTCTCGAGATTAGCAGCGACAGGGTGTTGTCCCCGTAGCCCAGCCCTCGGGTGATGCCGCCGGCGATGGCGATGACGTTCTTCACTGCGCCGCCGAGCTCCACACCAAGGACGTCGCGGCTCGCGTAAACTCTGAAGGCGGGCGTTCGCAGCGCGGCGATGGCCAGGCGGACCACCTCGTCGTATCTGGAGGCCACGACGGTTGCGGCCGGCACTCCGCGCATGATCTCGAGGGCCAGGTTCGGTCCCGAGATGGCCCCGATCTTCAGCGAGCAGGTCTCCTGCCTGAGGATCTCGGTCATCCGCAGGTAGCTGTCCTGCTCGAGGCCCTTCGTGGCGGAGATGAGCACATGGTCCCCGCGCACTGAGTCTCCGAGGTTGCGGGAGACGGCCCGGAATTCGCGGGAGGGGATCGCAAGCAGGATCAGCAGGCAGCGATCGGCCACCTCGGCGAGGTCCGTGGTCAGCTCCACAGCGTCCTCCAGGCGGTGCCCAGGCAGGTATCTGGAGTTCTCGCGGCCCTCGGCAATCAAGGCCTTGGCCTTGGGATCCCGGAGCCACAGCATGCTGCGGTGCCCCGCCCGGGCTGCGAGCTGGGCGAGGGTCGTGCCGAAGGCTCCACCCCCGAGGACGCCGACTGGCTTGTCTAGGGCCTTCATGCGCTCTCCTTCAGCCTTTGGTCGATGACCGGCTCGAGATCCAGGCCAGAGAGACGATTGCGGTAGTAGTAAAGGAGCTTCGCGTCGCCGCAGAAGAGCCGATCCCCGCGGCGCTCCAGTGCGGGAGGCTCGTGATAGGTGCCGAAGTAGCGGAGACCCTCCGCCACGACGGCCTGGGGATCCCTCGCGAAGGGGATGGCGCCGTCGCTGAGACGCCCCTCGCGGATCCTCTGCCTGAGAGCCTCCAGCAGCCGCTCGAGAGCCGGATGCACATCGTCGAGCGAAACGCCCCCCAGCTCGTCCGCGGTGCGCAAGAACCGGAATAGGTCCCTGTCCATGGTATGGGACCGGAGGAGGCCAAACACCGCGAAGGCCAGCAGGTGGGTGGACATGAAGGTCGCGTCCCGATGCAGCCTTCGCACTACCGCCAGCCCGGCCTCGCGGGTGTACTCGCCATCTCGCTGCTCTTCGAAGTCTGGGCCCTGGTCAGTGAGCACGTACCGGCTGACCTGGAGCGGGCGACCGCGAGCGTCCACGCTGGTGCCGTCAGGGAGCACGTGGTTGCCGAAGACATCCAGGGGCTCGGAGACGTGCATGACGATGCGAGCGTCGAGAGAGATGAGCTCCCGCGTGAACTGCAGGATCTGGCGAGGCCGTGAGAACTCGTCGTCTTCGATGATGTACCTGGACTTGCCTGCCTCCTGCAGGTGATCGTCGATGAGGGTCTTGGCCTCCAGCACCAGGCCGTAGGAGAGGGTGCAGGGAACGATGAAGACATCCGGGCGCTGTGCCCTGCGTCTCAGGTTGTTTATGTAGGCACGCAGCCCGCAGCCGAGGAGCCCCAGCTTCAGCCGGCTCTCCACCTCGCCGCTCCGGCTGCGGGTGCCTCCCGGGAAGAACAGGTTGTGATACCCGTACTCCATGGAGACCGTCGCGTACTCCTTGAGCACACGTTTGTAGAGGTCGGCCTTCTTGCGCCTGTCCACCTTGTAGGCCCCGAGGTTGTGCATGAAGAACGAGAGCAGTGGGTTGGTGAAGAGGTTCAGGCCTGCTCCGTAGGTGAAGGGGGGCAGGCCGAGGAGGTACAGGCTGTAGCCCAGGATGATCGAGTCCATGTTGGACAGGTGTGTGGGCGTTAGGAGCACCGTGCCGCGCTTGGCGAGGCTCATGAGCGTGTCCGTGGCGCCGCTGATGAGCACACGTTGGCGCAGGTTCGGCAGGTCCGGAAGCTGTGACAACAGCGACAGCGGCGAGATGGCGTTCAACATGAGTCCCGCCCCGACGGGCACGACCCTTGTGGTGAAGGCGTATACCCGCGGGTCGAAGCGGCCCACGATCTCGCGAGCGAAGCGATCCGTGGCGCGGCGGAGGAGCTCCACCTGCTCGGTCGTGGAGGCCTTCAGGAGACGATGTCTCACCTCGCGGTAGAAGCCTCGCTCCTCTCGTGACGCACGGTCCTTGGGCGCCTTCTCCAGCCGCTGCCGCTCCGTGAACAGGGTGTCCGCCAGCACGTCTTCAATGGAAGCCCCTCCCTTGGACGCGGCGCCCTGCCTGAGCTCCTCCACGACGCGGCTCACCACCTCCACGACAGCCCTTTCTCGGTCCTCTTTCCTCATGCGCCTGTCTCCCTTGGCCTCACATGATAGGAGGCTAGGACTGTGAAGTCCAACCCATGATGATGTGAAGCCCGAGTCCCCGCGGGCGTCGCCTCTGGAGGCGCGGCCCTCCGCTGAATCGTCACTCGTCCTGGTATCTCACGTTGGCCCCGAATGACATGCGCAGCTGGATGTCAGTGAGCAGGCAGGTCCGGGGTGACACCTCCGCCCGCACGCGATAGCCCTCCTTGAAGAACGGCTGCAGGTTGGTCTTGCCAGGAGAGAGAACCACGGCAGTAGCAGTCTCTGCGATTCGATCGTGCTTGGCCAGGATTGCCGGCTCCAGCTTGCTTCCCACCCGGGTGGACTCGATGTGGAGGGTGAACTCATCGATGAAGCCGAGGGTGCTCTGGCTGGTCAAGATCCCCGTGGCGCTGGTCGTGTGAAGCACGAAGTAGTCGAGGCGCACCGAGGTCACGGTCCCCACCATCCTGATATGGGTCTCACTCGCGATGCGGTGCTGCATGTCCTGGACGAGGAGCGTCATGGCCTCGTCCAGCCCCTCTTGAAGAGAGGCGGGGAGCTCGGAGCCAGTCCAGCCCTCTGGGCAGGCAGTTGGCCCGAGCCCACTGAGGCTCACGGGATCGGTGGCATCCTCCACCCGTAGGAGCCCATCGCATCCACCAAGGAGCGAGATGGCCGCAAGCAGGGACGGCGCGAGCAATACCGAAAGCAGACCCAGAAGTCGGGGAACACCCAGGCAGGCGCGGGTGTTCCGTGGGACGGTCGGTAGTGTGCCTTGGGGCGGCATCGGTGCTGGATGGGTGACGTCGAGCGTCAGCTTCCTAGATATCACAGGCCCGGTTTGCAGGCAATTCCAGGCCTCGTCGCCCAGATCCTCGGAGGATGACCGGCGTCGGCCCCATCTCTCGCATTGCGAGCGGCGCGCCCTTGGCTACGAGGAGCGCGGCTCCGATTCTCCGCTTATGCACTTTACGAAGGCGTGGGTTCCTGCAAGGATGTCGGCACCCAATGTTTTGTGTCGCAATCCAGTGAGGAGGTTCCGATGCTCAAAAGGACAATGGTCGTGGCAGTTGCCGTCTTCTCCCTCGGTATTCTTGGTTGCAAGGGTGGAGGTGGCTCGAGCTCCGATGGCGAGAAGGGCAAGGGCAAGGGCAAGAAGGGCTGTCCCGCTGCCGAGGTGACGGTGGATGGCAAGGTGATGCCGCTCAAGCTACCGGGGCTCGGAGTGAAGATAAAGGGATACGACGGATACCTGATCCACGCCTACACC
>JAVEWA010000556.1:0-4802 GCA_034004785.1 Polyangia bacterium | reverse complement strand
CGATCTGGCGCGCCCGGAAGAGCGAGGCCTGCCAGAGCAGCTTCGCCTCGGGCAGGGCGATGGCAAAGAGCGTCGTGCCCCGCTGCCAAAGGGCCACCCCTCCCTCCTCCCCGAGGAGCCGCACGGGCTTGCCCTCCTCCCCGGGCAAGCCTCGCGCGAGGAGGGCTCGCCCGCTGGCGGCCTCCACCAGCTGCATGGTCTTCTCGAAGAGGGTGAGGACCTTGGCCGCGCCCCCCCGTCCCGGTCCGATCCACAGCATAGGGAGCTGGCCGGGGAGCTTCTCGTCCTCTTGGACGGCTCCCGGTCTCGCCGCTTCGGGCCGGGGGAAGCGCCATATGCGATGAGCATACGCGGGCTTGCCCGTCCCGAGATCGAGCCCCAAAAGGACCAACCTGTCGCCCCAGGGCGATCCCTCCAGGTGCCTCACTGCCATGACCAGCCGTCCATCCGCCTCACCGAGGGCCGCCACGACCCTGTACGGATGCCGCTCCAGAAGGCGGGGCTGGTCAAGGGTCACTCGGCCGTCGGCGAGGCGCTTTACCAGGAGCTGGGAGCCCACCTCGATTACGAGCGAGCCGCCGGCCCGCCTCACCTGGTGGATGGTCGTGCTCGGGCCCGGCTCGTAGCGCCACCTCGTGGCCAGGGTCTCCAGATCCAGAGCCCTGATCTCCTTCTCCCTCTGACAGGCCAGGAGCCCCTCACCGAGGAAGCAGAAATGCGGGGTCGGGAAGGGCCTCGCGTCCAGCAGCGTCCCCTTGGCCCGGTCCACGCGCACGAGTAGGGTCTGGCGGTTGCTCGATCGCGACAGAGCGATCACCTTGTCTGCCGTCACGAAGAGCCGCTTGGCGGTTACCCGGCCGGGCACCGTGACCTCCCACCTGGATGTGGCCCCAGCCCCGGAGATCTCCCGCGGGTCCGTCCGCAAGACCCGGATCTGAGTGTTCACTTGAGCCTTGGGAAAGAGCCTTGGAAGGAGCAGCGTGCTCCTGGTCGCCGCGAGGCGGGCAGGTCGATCTGCCAGCGCCCCGTCGGGCCCGAGGAGCCAGCGCCCAGCCAGGGTGACGGCGTCCATGACCTGCAGGGCACCGCCGTGGCGCCTGGGGAAGTGGATCACACCAGGCGCCGCGCCGAGACGAGCGCCCTTTGGCATGGCGTCCATGAGGCCGTTTCCCGGGGCGCCGCTGGCGATCTCGTCCAGGCGCTGCAGCTTGACTGTCTTTCCATCCTTAGGGCCGACGAGGAGCACCTCGTCGCTCCTCGAGATCGCGAAGTAGTCCCCCGCGGCCACAACGCCCCCATCCGCGCGGAGCTGCCAGAGCTTCGCGCCCGTCCGAGGATCCAGGCCCTCGACCCGGCCAGCGCTCAGGGCCACGGCGAGCACTCCCCCGACCGCGGCGTGAGAAGTGGAGAAGGTCGCGCCCGGGTCGAAGTAGCGCAGCCTGAGGGGCCGCTGCCAGAGCATTCGGCCGTCGGTCGTCGAGAAGCCCGCAAGGCGCCTGCCGGCGGCGCGATCTCCGCGCTGCCTGGAGGATACGATCAGCACCTCCCCGAGCAGGACGAGCGGCTCCACTCGCCCGGTGAAGGGAGTGCGCCAGGCCACCTTCGGCGTGAGCACCTCCGGATTGGAGGCAGCAGGCCCCTTCGCGGCGGGCCTCGCCTTCTGCCGAGGCTCCTTGTCCTTGGAACCCAGCCTCTCTCCCTTGCAGCCTGCGAGCGCCGCAAGGAGCACCATGGCGCATACGCCTGGAAGCCGTCCAACCCCGAGTCTGACATGCAGGAGCAAGCTGTTTCCAACGCTGAGGCGGCGAGGCATCGGGTCTTCTCCAGGAACGGAAACGAGAGGGTGGGCGAGGCGCGAGCGGCGAGCCTACTTCACGTCGAAGCCCAGGTGGGCCCTCAGGGCGAAGTACTCGGGCGAGACGCTGAACTGCAAGAGATCGGCCACGCGATCCTTGGCCGCCAGGCCGGTGACGCCGTCCGGCTCGGTGGCCACCACCTTCGCCACCACGCCGAAGTCGTTTGTCAGGAGCAGCGCGGCCCTCAGGCCGGTCCGCTGAGTCGCCAGGATCCAGTTGGCCAGGTTGGCCTCCTCGGCGCCAGCGCTCAGCAGCTCCTTGGCCACCGGCAGGAGCTGCTCGAAGACCAGGGGCGGCACCGTCTTCTTCAGGTTGGTGGCGATGCGGCCGACCTCTGGTGAGTCGGGGAGCTGAGCATCCGGAACCATGATCGACAGCGCCGCGAAGAGCACGTTGAAGAGATCGGTCTGGGACACCAGGGCCCGCCACAGGTACCGCTCCGGGCGCATGTGGGCGAGCTGCCGGGCCACCTCGAAGACCACCTCGCGCTGGCTCTTCGCGTCGAACTTCTCGGCGTCCACGAGCCATGTCGGCAGGAGCGAGCCCTTCTCTGTGGCGTTTGCCACCTGGATGGGCTGCGGCTGGTCCCCGCGCGTGAAGAGCTCGGGACGGGGCTGGACGTCGAGAACCCTCGCCGCATAGACGAAGGATCGGAAGACCGGGCGCTGATCCTCCTCCGGGTTCACCTTCTCGGTGCGCTTCAGCCCGAACTTCTTGTGGGGCTGGGCATTCATGAGCGCAGCCTGCTGCATGACCCCCGCGAAGATCGCGTCTATTCGCGAGGACTCGCTCGGATGCCGCACCTGGTCGCGCCACATGGCGTCGGTGAGCTTCCGCTGCGCCAGCACCATCTCCTTGGGCCTGTAGCGGTCGAAGAAGATCTGCTCCTTGTCCGAGGCCTTCTTCAGGAAGTTCAGGGCGGCGCACATGCACCAGGTGGCGTCCTTGTTCTTCACCCGGATGTAGAGCTCGGTGAGATCCTTGTAGAGCTGGATCTTGTAAGGGCTCTGGCGAAGCAGGGCGTGATGCTGCGCGATGGCCTTGTCGAGCTTGTCCGGGCCCGCCTGCAGGTACAGGTGGGCCAGTTTTGCCTTCCTGTCGCTGTTTGTCGGATCGATGGCGTCGGCCGCCTCGAAGGCGGCCACCGAGGTCTCGACCTCGCCCAGCTTCTCGCTGTAGATCTCTCCGAGGCGGTCCAGGTAGGACATCCTCAGGGCCGCCGGGGCGGTCTCGGGGAGACGCTTGTACTGCCGCCGCAGGGCGCGGGCCAGCTCGGTCCAGTCCTCCCGCTCGGTGAGGGCCCGCTCGATGGCCTCGAAGGCCAGCTCGAAGCTAGGATCGGCCTCCAGGCAGGCCTCCATGTGCTGGATGCACTCGTCCACATTCTTCAGCTCGTCCCTGTACACGAGGGCGGCGGTGTAGAGGTACTTGGCCTTGATGGGCGGGCTGCTCTCCAGCTCGGCCAGCCTCAGGACGATCTTGGCCGCCGCGTCCCACTGCTCCTTGGCGGTGTGGCTCTCGAGCATCTTGTGGAGCACGTGACGATCCGAGGGCTTGATGGCCGCCGCCTTCTCGTAATAGGCCAGGCCCTTGCCCGGCTCATCCAGCTTGCCGAGGTACAGGTCGCCGATCTCCACGGCCAGCTTGTGCTTCTCGTTCGGATCGGTCTGGCTTTCGAACATCGCCACCTTGGTGGACACGATGCTCTCGTAGTCGCCGCCCTCCTCACGAAGGATGAGCACCGCCTTCACCGAGGGCTCGTAGGTGGCGTCCAAGGCCAAGGCCTTCTCGAAGAGGTTGAGGGCCTTGTCCTTCTCTCCGAGCTCCATCTTCACGCTGCCCATGCGGTGGTACACCTGCACGAGCTCCTCGGTGGGAATAGCGTCCCTGTGGGCCACGAGGATCGCCTGGAACAGGGAGGCTGCGTCCTTCCAGCACTCCATGTGGAACTTCAGGTCCGCAAGCTCCCGGAGCACCTCCAGGCTGGTGGGGTCCATCTCCCTGGCGATCTCCAGGTTCTTGATGGCCTTCTCCACCTTCTTCAGGCGCTTGGCGGTGAGACCCAACTTGACGTGGAGCTCCAGCTTCCGCTTGCGCTGCTTCTCGTCCACCTTCCTCAGCAGGAGGTCCAGCAGCGGCTCTGCCTCCTCGAACTGGCCCCGTTTGTAGTGCGTCTCGGCCAGGATGGAGGCCGCCTGCTCGTGCTCGGGATCCACGAGCATCACCTTGGCGTAGATGCCGAGGGCCTTGTCCAGATCGTCGAGCTGGTCCCGGTGGATCTCGGCCGCATCGAAGAGGAGCCTGGCCTTCTCCAGGCGGTTGGTCGAGGCGCGCTCCGCGTCCGCGAGTATGCTGGCGGCGCGGAGCCACTCCTTGCGGTTCCGGTACAAGGTGACGAGGGCCATCATGGCCCCGATGTTCTCCGGATCGAGCTCCAGCGCCTTCATGAGCCGCTTCTCGGCGGTGTCTGGATCCCCGAGCTTCTCGAGGGCGATCTCTCCGATTCGCCGATGAAGCTCCACGCGCTCGAACTCCATGGTGGTCAGCTCCGCACGGCGCGACAACACATCGGCCAGGGACAACCACTCCTCCTGCCGCTCCAGGAGAGACGAAAGGTAGACAAGCGCCTGTAGATCCTTGGAGTCGATGGCGAGCGCCTCGTTCAGGGCATCTGTCGCGGCCTTCGGATCCTCCAGCTTCTCGTCCAGGACCGCGCCCATGGCGCGCAGCACCTCACACCTCACGGGGGGGGTCTGCGCAGAGTTGGCGTGCCGCCGATAGGTGGAGACCAGCTCGTCCCAGGCCTCCTGCTTTATGTAGATCTCCTCCAGGTCCCGGTAGGTGACCTCGTTCCTCGGATCCATCTCGATTATCCGCTCGAGGGCGTCCGCCGCCGCGGAGCGCTGATCCGGATCAGCGGCCAACTCTCCAGCCATTCGCCTCAGG
>JAVEWA010000555.1:0-4809 GCA_034004785.1 Polyangia bacterium | reverse complement strand
GTGGTGCTGGACGACACCCAGGTGGGGCTCACCCTCACCGCGTACGAGGATCCGAGGAGCGGGATCGCCCTCGGCTCGGCGCGCTCGGCCGAGGCTCTTCCCGTTACCGAGGATCCGCCCTACCGCCGCCTCACCCTGACCCTGCCCGAGGGAAAGGCCTGCGCTTACGCCGAGCTGGTGGTGGATGGCACGGACTGCACCGATCTTTGTCTCTCGGTGCTTCTCAGATCCGTGACCTTCAGGTAGGCCGTTGACCCATACGGGAGCGTAGGCGGCGTGCGGTGCGGGCAGCGCGTGAACAGCGCTCGCAGAGCTTACAGCGTGGGTAGTGCGTGTCCCTTGGAGATCGCGCCAGTCTGTCGCCAGTCTGTCGCCAGTCTGCCGTCTGCTCGGCCTCACGACGTCAGCAGGTAGGCCTTTAGGTAGAGGCCCTCGGTGAAGGCCGGCGGCGAGGGGAAGTCCGGGGGCAGGCTGAAGCGGCGCACGACCCTGAGCTCCCTGCCTGCCCTGAGGCCACCCCGCCCGACTGCGCGGCAGAACTCGTCGTCCGAGAGCTTGGCCGTGTTGGAGACCGCCAGGATCTGCCCGCCCGGCGCCATGAGGCGCAGGGTGGCGGTGACGAGATCACCGAAGTCCCTGGCGGTGGAGAAGGTGCCCGCCGGCCCCCGGGAGAAGCTCGGTGGATCCAGAATGGCCAGGTCGAAGCGCTCGCCAGAAGCCTCGAGGCGGGCGAGGGCGGCGGTGACGTCGGCCGAGAGGTGGCGGCAGCGAGCCTCTGGATCCAGATCGTTCAGCTTGATGTTCTTGCGGGCCCAGGCGTGGAGCTTGGCCGAGAGATCCACTGCCACCACCTGGGCCGCTCCCCCGGCGAGGGCGTGGACCGTGAAGGCGCCAGTGTAGGAAAACTGGTTCAGGATCCGCTTTCCCTCGGCCTGCTGTCCGACCCACCAGCGGGCCTCCCTGAGATCCGGGAAGAGCCCCACCCCGAGGGGCGCCGTGACGTCCACGGCGAACCTGATGCCGTACTCGCTGACGATCAGATCCACAGGTGACGCCTTGCCGAGGACCAGGGATGCGGGTGCCCGCTTCTCGCCCGTGGTGGGGCGGAGCCGCCGCTGCTCGTAGATCCCTCGGGCCTGTAGTCTCTCCAGGATGACCGGGTACACCGCCTCGGCCATGGGACGCGCAGCCTCGGTGAAGAGCTGTGCCACCAGGAAGTCGCCGTATCTGTCCACCGTGAGGCCTGGCAGCAGATCCCCTTCGGAGTTGATGATCCGGTAGGCCTCGACCTCCTCCTCGACGAGTTTCTCCCTGAGGTCGATGGCCAGGTTTGCCCGCTCGGCATAGAGCTCTGCACTTGGGAGCTGCTCGGGATCCCGGGTGACGATGCGGATCGCCACGGCGCCATCTGGCTCCCAGAGCCCCTGGCCGAGAAAGCGCCCCTCCTGGTCCTGCACGGTGACGATCTGTCCTGGGGCCTCGGGCAGCTCTCCCCTCGAAACAAGGGCCTCCCTGAAGATCCAGGGGTGGCCCGACCTGACCCGACCGGCCGCCTCCCGCTTCACGCGCAGGCTCCGCTTCCGAAGAACAGGGCCCTCGGGGGAGGCCTGCCCATGGGCGCTTCGGCCCTTTCGAAGATAAGCCATGAGACTCCTTAGAAGTTTTCAAGCTCCAAGCCGCAGGACCCGAGCCTTCGACCAAAGGCCCGGATCCTTGGTCCAGGATGGGTTCACTGGTCACAGATTTCTCTCGAATTGTCCATACCCATCGTGCTAAAAGGTTTCGGTCGCAGAGCCTGGCTCGAGGGCTTTCGGCGAGGTTCTCCGGGGCGCCAGGTCGGAAAGGGTGGCAAGGTCGCTGGATTAGGGTATGATTTTCGTGTGTAATCCGTTTTGGGTGGTGTATAACGGCACCGCGCCTAGACCCCCTGGCCGAGTCACCCCGTAGATCCACGGTGGGGACGGCTAGGATAGGCTGCGACACCGCCGAGGATTCGCATTCGGAGGAAAGCAGTGGCACAGCCAAGCGAGAGCAAGAAACCTCCCGTAGTCATGCCAAAGCTGCCCGACCTGCCCAAGGCCGCGGGCGACTCGGGTGAGGAAGCCCTGGATGGGTTCGTCAAGGATGCGCACTCCTGGTTCGACGAGGAGGTGGTCCAAGCCAAGCTCGACAAGGAGCGCGAGGCTGACGAGGCCAGGCGAAAGGCTGAAGCAGCGGCGAAGGCGGCGGAGGAAGCCAAGGTCCGCGCCGAGGCCGAGCTGCAGGGCAAGCTCGCGGCCGAGCGCGCCGCCAGGGAGAAGGCCGAGGCCGACGCCAAGAAGGCTGCCGAGCAGGCGCGCAAGGCCGAGGCGGTAGCCGCCAAGAAGGCCGCCTCAGCGCCTGCAGGAGAGAGCCGTCCCGCGGCCGCGCCAGGGGTAGCCCCGGTGGTGATGGCGGCGCCCGCTTCGAAAAACGGCCTCTACTTCCTGGGCGGCTGCGTGGTGCTGGGCGTGGCGGCCGTGGTGGTTGCGCTCCTCTTGGTCGGCAAGGACAAGGGCGCCGCCGACAAGTCCGGCGGAGCCGGGCAACCTGGCATGGAGGCTCCCATGACCGAGCCAGGTCAGACCGAGCCCGTGATGACCGAGCCCGTGATGACCGAGCCCGTGATGACCGAGCCCATTCGGACCGAGCCTGCGATGACCGAGCCAGGCCAGACCGAGCCTGCGATGACCGAGCCAGGCCAGACCGAGCCTGCGATGACCGAGCCAGGCCAGACCGAGCCCGCGATGACCGAGCCAGGTCAGACCGAGCCTGTGATGACCGAGCCTGCGATGACCGAGCCTGCGATGACCGAGCCCGTGATGACCGAACCGGCCATGGTTCCGGCCATGAGGCCGGGCATGGCCACTCCGCCGCGGCGTGTGCCCGAGCGGCGCCCGCCGGTCATGCGGCCTCCGCCAATGGGCATGGGAGCAGGCTGGGAGAACCCCTTCGGCTAGAGGACAAACCCAAGGCACCGGTTTTTACCGCGAGCCCCCTTTTCCCCCGAGGGATCGCGGGCTGGGTGCCTCCAAGGGAGCGCGAGAGAGAAAATGAACAAAATTGGAGTGGCACTTTCGGTTCTGCTGATGCTTGCCGGGCAGGTTGGCGTCGCTGCCGCCCAGACCGACAACAAAGACCTGGCGAGGCAGCACTTCAACAAGGGCTTCGCCTACTATCAGAACGGCGAGTACTTGAAGGCGGTAAAAGAGCTAAAGGTGGCCTACGACCTGAGGCCCGTGCCCGTGGTGCTCTTTTACATCGGAAAGACCTTCCAGTCCGCAGGCCTCGAGGACGAGGCCGCCCGCGCCCTCTGGAAGTTCCTGGACGAGGCCACGCTGAACGATCCAAAGAGAGCCCAGGCGGAGCAGGCCCTGAGGGACATGAAGAAGTCGGCCCGTGCCCCGGCGGCGGGCATCGGCGATCCCGCGACTCCGGGCACGGGTCCGGGCACGGGTCCGGGCACGGATCCCCGGGTGGCCCCCCGCGACACACCGCCAGAGCCAGATCGGCCCGCCCGCCCGAGAAAGGCCGTGAAGCCAGGCGAGATCATCCACGAGCCCCTCGAGGACGCCAGGCCCGGGCACCCCATGACCTTGGAGGCCGAGCTCCCAGAGGACTTTGGCGACTGGGCGCGGCTATATCTGTACTACCGGCCCAAGGGCTCCGAGAAGTTCCTCAAGAAGGCGATGCAGAGCGACCGGCGGGGCATCTACCACGGCTGCGTGCCCAAGCGGCACATGGTGGGCACCTCCATCCAGTACTACATCGAGGCAGTTGGCCGGACGGGCAAGCGCCAGGCTGGCTCTGGAAACGCCTCCTTGCCGAACATCATCTCGCTCTCGCCCGAGGCGCCCCTTCAGCCCGGCGGGCGTCTGCAGGGATGCCCCGACGATGGCACGGGCGCGCCGGGAGGCGAGGAAGATCCGAGGCGGCCCGGTGACGGAGGAACCGAGCCGGGCAAGACCGACTTCGTACCCGACGGCAAGAAGCCCGACGAGACCCCTGGGCCCGGCGCGAAGCGCCTGAAGCTCTATGGATTCATCGCCACCGCCGCCGCCTCCGTAGCGGCCTTCGTGGTGGGGGGTGTGCTCACCGCCGGGGCCCGCTCCAAGGCGCAGGACATGGCCAACGCAGGCGTGGGCGGCCCAGTCAGGGTCTTCGACGGCGAGGTGGAGGACATCGAGAAGCAGGGCAAGGCCCTCGACACTGGAGCGGTGCTCTGCTACGTCATCGGCGCTCTGGCCGCCGGTGGCGCAGGCTATCTGGCCTACGAGGTCTTCTTCAAGGGCCGTAAGCGCGAGAAGGCCGCCCCCAAGGAGGAGCCGGCCGTGCGCATCACCCCCACCGTTGGCCCCACCACCTGGGGGCTCTCGGGCGAGCTCAGGTTCTAGCGTTTTTCACCTGCGAGAGGTCTCGAGGAGCGACCGATGCGAACGATATCAACCCTCATATGCGCGACCTGGATCATTGGCCTCGCGGGCTGCGCCTACAACCCAGCCCTGCCCGAGGAGCCCTTCTGGTGCGGAGCCGGTGGCAAGTGCCCCGACGGCTACGGCTGCTACGGCGGCATCTGCCGCAAGAGCCTGCCGCCCTGCATGGACCCGAGCGTTCCAATGTACTCGAGCTGGCCCGATGACTCGGATCTCGAGCCCAACAACCACCCGGATCTCGCCGTGACCCTCCCCTGCGGCGACAACCCTGCGGCGGATCCCACCTACTCTGCCCGCTGTCCAAATCGCGAGAACTACACAAACGGCTTCATGAACCTGGTGATCTGCCCGCCCAAGG
>JAVEWA010000554.1:0-4817 GCA_034004785.1 Polyangia bacterium | reverse complement strand
ACTCGTTGACTGCTCGGACATCACACCCCCTGCCAACGGCTACCACGTAGATGGCCAGGTGACCATCACCTACACCACGGCGGGTGGCTGGACCTCGCCGGCGGACTGCGCCTTCGCATGCAACACCGACTATGACCTAATTGGCGGGGCCTGCGTGAACTCCCGGCTCGTGGACTGCGCCGACATCACCCCGCCGGCAAACGCCCACCAGGTGGAGAGCCAGGTCACCATCACCTACACCACCGCTTCCGGCTGGACAGACCCAGCGAACTGCGCCTGGGCCTGCAACACGGACTACGACCTCTTTGGCGGGGCCTGCATCAACTCCCGACTCGTGGCATGCGCGCCCATCACCCCCCCTGCCAACGCCTCGCAGGTGGATGGCCAGGTCACCATCACCTACACCACCGCTTCGGGCTGGACCGACCCGGCGGACTGCGGCTGGGCCTGCAACGAGGGCTTCCACCGGGAAGACGACGCCTGCGTCCAAAACGTGGAGATCCTCTGGTGCAACACCCAGTGGCCCCGGCCAGGGTATTCCCGAACTGCAGGCCTCACCGAGACCATCTACGGCCAAGTCTGGGCCCTAGACACCGAGCTCACCGGGCAGCGGCCCGGCATCATGGGCCAGCTCTGCACCTCGGACGCCACCCCGACCTTTCCGGTGGATCTGTCCAGCATGGACTGCGTTGACGCCACCTTCAGCGGTGACATCAACAACAACGACGAGTACAGGCAGGACCTGACCTTCGACCTGCCCGGCACCTACTACTACCTCTACATCTTCTCGGGCGACGGAGGGGACACCTGGACCGTGTGCGACACGGACGGCCCTGTCACCTCGGATCCAGTGGTGCCAGGGGTGGCCGACATCACCGGTTGCGTGGTGAGCGGTTGGACTCTGCAACAGGCCAACTCAGCCGTGAACTGGGTCATTCCCGCAGGCACCATCATCCCCAAGGGCTCCATGCTGATCGTGGGTCGAAACGCTGACAAGGCCGCTTTCGAGGCTTTCTGGGGTGTCTCGCTCGGAGAGGATGTCCTGTACATAGACAGCGCGGACAAGATTCCGCTGATAAACGGGGCCGAGACCTACACCCTGCTCGACGACTCGATGGCAATCATAGATGGTCCAACCATCGGGATGACGGTCGGCCAGTCCATCCAGCGCACGTCATCTGGCGCTGCCGATGACGAAGCGAGCTGGAGCCGCGCGAGCTATACGACAGCCACGCCTGGGTCCTCGCTGCTTCCCTTGTCCGGAGCCGGTGTCTTGATAAGCGAGTTCTCCGACGCCACTGGCACGGGCAACTACGTCTACGAGTTCGTGGAGATCTACTGCGACAACCCCTAGGCTCCCTCTCCCCTCCGCTGCGCTTCGATCCTGTCTGAAGCACTCGAGCCGCCCGCTCGCCGGGTGAGCCCGGGCTGATGCTCACCCCCTCATGGCTTCACTGGGTTGTCCGGGCCCATTTCACCGCCAGGCGCGCCTGGCTGACCCGTGGCCATGGGGTCATGGCCGGGCGGGGCCATCCCAGCCCAGTGTGGAGGCGGCCCACCAGGTCCGCCGCCATGGGAGCCCGGCCCACCGGGTCCGCCGCCAGGAGCGCCAGGAGGCATCCCGCCCCAGGGTGGAGGGCCACCGGGCCCGCCTGCCCCGCCCGGCCCACCGGGTCCGCCGCCGGGAGAGCCAGGAGGCATCCCGGCCCAGGGTGGAGGGCCACCGGGCCCGCCCGGGCCACCAGGCCCCCCAGGCCCGCCCGGACCGTGACGCCTGGCCTGTAGCTCGTCCAGGCGACGAGCCTGGTCCGGGTCGAGGAGCTTGCGGATCTCGGCCTCGATCCTGTCCGTCACGGCCTTCATCCTGGGAAAGCTCTCCTTGTACACCTGGTCCAGCTCGGGCCTGTGCCGCTCCATGATCGCGCGGACCTCGCCCCACTGCGCCTCTGACAGGCCGAGGGCCTCCAGCGGCAGGGGAGCCAGGGGCGGCCTGCCAGGCGGAGGGCCGCGACGGGGGGCGGCAGGAGGACCAAGGGGCCGGATCCAGTGGTAAAGGCCGGCGCCGGCCAGGATCCCGGCGGAGAAGACCGCGAGGAGGCCCAACGCGGCCAATGCCTTCGTCCTCATCGTGGATGTCGTCGTCTCAGTTCCGCTCATCTTGACCTCCAAGGACCCTGAGAAGCTCCATGGGCGTCGGGCGGGCATCCTCGGCGGCCCACCTGGCCACGAGGAGCGCCGGCTCGGCGCCCGGAGCCTCGCTCCTAGGGACCTGTCCTGTCTGGGCCGGCTCGCTCCTGCCGAGCCCTCCCAGGGCAGCGCCCCAGACCAGCAGCGCCAGGGCCGCCGCAAGCACCATCGCCGGACGCAGCCATGCCACGAGCTGCTCCGGAAGCGCAGCCCTCGGCCGATGCCTGGCCAGAGCCATCCGAGCAACTTCTTGGACGCGCTCTTCCCAGCCCTCGGCGTCCCGGCTCGGGTCCAGGGCCGAGAAGTCGATCTTGTCATCTCTCATGGCGTTCCTCCTAGGCCCCGGCTGACGAGCTCGGACGAGGGCGCCGCCTCGGGGGAAGACGTCTGGCCCTCGCGCTCCCCGGCCACTGCTCCGGCCCCGGCCCCAAGCCCAGTGTGAGCGCCGAGCAGGGCGCGCAGCTTCCTTCTGGCCTGGAACAGGTGCTGCCTGGACATGGTCTCCGAGAGCCCCAAGGCCTGCGCTATCTCCTGGTGAGTCCAACCCTCCAGATCGTGGAGCAGGACCACCTCCCGCTGCGCCTCGGTGAGGGTCTGCAGGGCCCCGAGCAGCTCGCGCCGTAGGACCCCCTGATCCGCGGCAGGTCCCTGGCTCGGGAGCTCACCCTTGGGCTCCTCGGAGCTGACGTCCCGGAGCCTGCGGCTCCTCAGCCAGTTGCGGCCCTCGTTGCGGACTATCTGCATGAGCCAGCCTCCGAAGCTCGAGGGCTCCCTGCAGTCTCCGATTCGCTGGAAGGCCTTCAGGAGGGCCTCCTGGGCCACGTCCTGGGCGTCCGCCGGGCGGCCCACGATGGCGAGCGCGACCGAATATGCGGGCCTGAGGTACGACCTCACGAGCGCGGTGAAGGCCTCTGGCTCGCCGCTCCGTACCCGGTCAATCAGGGCGCCGATATGGGCCTGCTCTGGCAATGAGCTCCTTCCCGAGTCGGCCGCCAGGCCTTTGGGCCTCGGCCTCACATGGATCCCGACACGCCAACTCCCCGCTTCGTTAGGCAGGGCTTCAGGTGGAGGCCCCCGCGACAGGACCGAAGCCAGGGGGGCTGCCCCAAGACCATGGCAAGACTAACACGGCCTTACCGCCCCTGCCCCCCCTGCAGGGCGGCCTTGCACCCGAGGCCCACCTCCTATAGAGTCGTCCTGTCTTCAATTTCGGAAGAAAGACCGATGTTCAAAAGGTTTTTCACCCTGATTGCCACCTGTCTCGCGATGGCCGCGCTCCTTGGCCCGATCGGGTGCGTGGAGGAGGCGCAGTGCCGGGAGGCCTGCGAGCACACCTGTGACATCTGCGACTCGGGCTGCTCCGAGCTGCAGATCAACACCTGTACTCAGTCCTGCGAGGATGGCCAGACGGCTCCCGAGCGCGCCAAGTGCGTCCTCGAGACCGATCTCTGCGAGGATCTCTGGCGCTGCTAGGCAATGGATGCGGCGCTGCCAGCCCCGCTCCTTGCCCCGCTCTTCCAACATTTTAGGTGCTGGCGGTTGCGCCCGCTCCATCGAGCCCTTACCCTTTAATCGTGCACTCGTGACCCCTGCGAAGACAGAAAAGGAGGGGCCATGTTCGGACGCGCTTTCAAGATAGGGACCCTCCTCGGGTTCAAGATAGAGATCAGCGTCACCTTCCTCCTGCTGCTCGGGATCATACTGCTGACGAACGGGCTCTCCGCGGGTGCAGCGGGCGTGGTGGGCGGCCTGCTCATGGTGCTGGTCCTCTTCGGCTCGGTGCTCTTGCACGAGCTGGGGCACGCCGTGGTGGCGAGGCGCCTCGGAATTCCAATCCTAGGCATCGAGCTGCACTTCGTGGGCGGCGCGGCCAAGATGGGCAGGCCGCCCCGCACTGCCCGGGAGGAGGTCATCGTCGCAATTGCGGGCCCCGGGGTCTCCTTCGCCATCGCCGCTGGATCCTATGCCCTGTCCCTTGCGACCGGCGGCTCCTTCTTCGGCATGCTCGCGCTCATCAACCTGATGCTCGGGGCCTTCAACCTGCTCCCGGCCCTGCCAATGGACGGAGGGCGGGTGCTGCGGGCCCTCCTTTCCGAGCGCATGGGACGCCTCAGGGCCACCCATGTCGCCGCTTCAGTGGCTCAGGGAATAGCCGTGACCATGGTTCTCCTGGGAATCATGCAGTACGTGCGCCCGCTCCTTGTCGTGGGCGGCGCGCCGCTCTCGGGTTTCGCGTTGATCCTGGTCGGCGCCCTGGTGTGGCTCATGGCCGCGCAGGAGCGGGCAATGGCCGGCATGTGGCGCTACCAGGACGAGGCGCCCGCGCCCCAGGTCATGGACTCCCAGGGCCGGGTCATCTACGACCCGGAGGGATCGGGTGGCGGGGAGCTATACCGGCCCCAGACTGCTCCTCCAGGCTGGAACCACATGCAGGAAGGCGGTGGAGGCACACCGGGAAGGATCCGGAGGGTGATCCGGCTCCCCAACGGCATGGTGATGGTGGTCGAGGAGTACGTCCGCTGGTAGGTCCCGCCAGCAACCCATAACCGTGTGCTTCGAGACACAGACGGCCCCCAAACAGGCTCCCGGATGACTCGGGTGAGGAAATGCCCCAGGGAAATCCGAGCTGC
>JAVEWA010000553.1:0-4821 GCA_034004785.1 Polyangia bacterium | reverse complement strand
CCGGTCACCAGAGACCACGTCCCTTGGCAAAGCATCGTAAACCGTGGGGATAACCTGAGGGTCCGTCTGATCCGCCCCTGGGGCGATGAGGATCTCCTGGCCGGCCGAGAGGGTCATCTTGCCTCCCTGGAGCCTGCCAGCCCTGATCTTTGGACCCTGCAAATCCTGTAGGATGGCCACCTCCTTGCCCACGCGGCGAGCTGCGGCCCGCACCGCATCGAAGGCCTGGCGATGGACATCCGGCTCGCCATGGGAGAAGTTCAGCCGCGCGACGTCAACCCCGGCCCCAAGCAGCCTGTCGAGCACGTCCGGGGCAAGGGAAGCGGGGCCGATGGTGCCGACGATCTTGGTTCTTCGCACGACTCACCTCCGGTTGGAGAAGGCCGGAGCATATCACGGTCCGGCCGCCATGAGGCTCCCGCCTGGGCCCCTTGCCCGCCAGGGAGAAAATCCCCCTTGCATCACAGGGGTTCGTCTAACACTATGACAGCGCTCGACAGGTTTTCCCATGGCAAGAACCCAATCACATCCGCCCAGGCAACATCGTCTCCCGTCCATCGCATACCTTGTGGGCGGGCTCGCCCTCGTGACGGCAAGCTGCATCGAACCCAGAGAGTTTCCGAGCACTACCGCGAGCTTCGAGGTGACCCTTGAAGCTGTCAGCGGCTGCGGCCAGAGCAGGGCCGAGCCCTGCCTCCACGAGGCCGAGTCCAGGCCCTACAAGGCGAGCATCCGGGCTCTCACAGCCGAGGGAAACCTGGACACCTCCTTCAACGGAAACGTGGTCGTATCTCTCCTTCCCGGGGGAATCCTGGACGAGAGCTTCCTCATGACGGGCGGGCGGCGGATCCGGACCCTGCTCCTGACGGGAGGACTGGCCTCCGACGTGGATCTCTCCTTCGCCCGCGGCTTTGGCGACCTGCGCCTGCTGGTGGAGGATCTCGGCTACACCAGAGCTGCCCTGGCCACCGATGCGGTTTGCTTCGACATCTATCCGAGCGCCGGGTGCTTCGCCAGGGACGACGACGACCCGGGCTCGGGCTCGGGGGCCGCTGGGGTCAGCGGCCCCATCAGCTTCACCTATCCGAGGATCTACGACATCCAGTTCACCCTGGTGGAGGCGGTCGGAGAGGCGGAGGGCTGGCCCTCGCCCCTCGACGGCTTCCGGCCCCTCATCGACGCCGACTCCCGCACCGACGTGCCCACCCTCGCGGACTGCGACGGCGGGCCCGAGGGCAGACGTGAGCTGCTTGTGGTCACGGGCGTCACGGTGGACGGCTTCTTCGCCACCGACGTCTGCAACGCCGCCGGGCCGGCCTTCGCCCATGTCTATGTGTACAACTTCAACACCCCGGAGGATCTGGTGGTGGGAGATTGCCTCTTGGAGCTCACCGGCACCATCCAGGAGTTCCACGGCTTCACCGAGCTGAAGAACCCCTTCTGGATCGTGGACTGCGACCCAGAGGATCCTTCCTGTGCGGAGCCGAGATGCCTGGACCTCGTCCCGGCGCCGATCACCCTCGACGCGAGCCTCCTCGCCAATCAGCACAGCATGGAGGGGCTAGAGGCGGGCGTAGTGGAGATCACCGGCGCTACCATCGCCTCCACCATCCGCTCCTGCGATCTGAATGGCAACGGCGCCATCTCGGGGGACGAGGAGTGGGCCTGCAGCCGCACCTGCGGAGACGACATCGACTGCATGGTGCTCGAGAACTACGAGACCTACTTCCAGTTTACCGTCCACAAGGACGGATACGAGCTCAACGTCGTCACTCGGGGCACCCTGGACTTCGACCCGGAAGAGCACCTCGGCCAGACCGTGACCCGCATCACCGGCACCCTTCGCCACCTGGACTTCGGCCGTCCCCCTTGGACGATAGAGCCCAGAACCGAGGACGACTTCGAGCTTTAGCAGCTCACGAGCCCACAGCCCCCGTCGGAGGTACAACGTGCGTTCCCTTTTTCCCATAGTCGCAACCCTCGGCCTGCTCACCGCGCTCCCCCTGAATGCGCGAGCCGGAGACTTCCTGGACACCCGGGTCACCTTCAGCCTCGGCGACGACAACTTCAGGGCCAACGCCGGCGAGACCATGGTGGACAGCCCGATCTTCGGCTTCGGCAACAGGCCAGGCTACGATCTCTTCTTCGACAACCTGGACACCCAGTACTCGGGCCGAGAGAACCTGCTCCACCTGGTGCTCTACAAGAAGCTCCCTGGCTTCATCTACGGCCTCACCACCGAGGCGGCGGTGGTGCTCAAGTACAACTTCTCCGACAGCAGGGACGGGGCGCTCCAGGACGACGGCACCTACCTGCGGATAGTGTACGACTTCGACCGGAACCCCGAGGCCAAGCGCGGCCGCAAGCTGGACGTGACCTTCTTCCCGGTCTCGACCGACAGGTTCCGCGTGGGCTACCTCTACGACCTAACCTGGGGCGGGGCGCGGATCTTCCCGGGCGCATACCGCAACATGACCCCGGGCATCAAGGCGTCCTTCAACTGGAGCTCGGGCTACGCCTTCCTGGGCGCCAAGACCGCCCGCGTCCTGACCAACCCCGAGGAGGGCGGGGGAGACACCTCCGAGGGACGGGAGAACGAGACCTTCGGCGGCGCCCTGGGCGGGTTCGGCATCGACGTGAAGAAATCCTTTCGGGCGGACGCCTCGGCTGGCGCCTTCTTCATCGGCGAGAACCCGCGCTCCGGAGTCCGGGGCGAGCTCGTCCAGATCTATGGAGCCTCGGCCCGCGTGGCCTACTACCGAGGCATGCCCATCGGGATCAGCTCGGATCTCAGGCTATACCGGAACGACGCGGAGTTCCTGGAGAGCATGACCCGCAAGGAGACCTACGGCCCTGGTTTTCACTTCCAGATCTCGGCCGAAGGCAACGCCATCGCCCAGACCCTCGAGGACCCGGACCGTTTCGGCTCGACCACCTTGCAGATGGCTTACGCCGGCGCCGTCTCGGCCAAGATCAAGTGGCGCTACTTGAGAGCCCACCTGACCGGCTTCGTGCGGAACGTGCCCTTCATCCTTCTGAACGTGCCGAGCTTCGTGCCCTACCAGGCCCTGTCCAAGGACGTGGAGACCTCTCCAGAGCTCTTCGTCGCCACCGGCGCAGACTATTACTTCAAGAGCGCACGCCTCACCCTCGGCCTCATGCTGGGACTCCAGATCCCGGCCGAGGTCACCACGCAGCTCACGGTGGAGTCCGGGATGTCCGAGTTCAACCTCGGCCAGCGTACGCTGGTGATCCGGGACGAGGGCGACTTCTCGATCATGCCCGAGGGTGAGAAGCCAGTACCCATCTTCGCCGCCAAGGTCTCGGTGAAGTGGGACCTGTCAGACGCCATGTCTCTCGTGGGCATGATCCTCTTCCAGTACGATAACAACTTCACGAGCCTCGTGACCGAGGCAAACGGCACGGCGCGGCTCTCCTTCGAGGACCCGATCAAGATCGGCGCAATGCTCTTCTGCCAGGCCAGGTTCTGAGCCCCTGCTCCCGGCTGCCTCGAGGATGGGGTTTCGCGGATGACCGTAGGCCTTGACACAGGCTCTCCCCTGGTGATGATGCAGGCTACGCGAAGAGGTCCGACCCCATGATCCTCCCATGCCCGGCCTGTCAGGCCCGCTTCATGGTCCCCGACGAGAGGATCACCCCGAGGGGGATCAAGATCCGCTGCCCCAAGTGCCGCTTCGTCTTCATCATGAAGGCCCAGAAGCGCAGCGTGGCCACGCCGATGGAGGTCCCTGCCTCCGCGGGTGCGATCGCAGCCCCTGCGCCCATCAAGAAGAAGAAGAAAAAGAAGCCGCCGCGCGAGCGCCTGCCCGAGGCCGAGGCCGCCAAGCTGACTGAGGATGAGCTCGCCGCGATGGAGGAGGACGAGATCGTCGACATGGACGATCTCGCCCAGCCCACGGAGCAGAGCGGTACGGCCTACAACCCGAACGTCAAGGAAGAGCACTTCCAGCCCGTGGCCCAGAGCGCGCCATCGGTGATGATCGACGACTCTCTCCTCACCGCCGCGGCGGCCCACTCTGCCTCCTGGACCACCGCGCCAGTCGCCGCTGACGATCTGCCGCGCATGTCTCCCTCGGCGGCGGTGAGCGACACCTGGATCGACCTCCCTGGTAAAGAGACGCCGACCTACCCGCCCCTGCCCGCCGCGCCCCCGCCGGAGCCCAGGGGCGTCGTCACCTCGGGTTCCATGGGCTCGACATCGGGCGCCATCGCCTCGGGCTCCATGGGCTCGGCGTCGGGCGCCATCGCCTCGGGCTCCATGGGCTCGGCGTCGGGCGCCATCGCCTCGGGCTCCATGGGCTCGGCATCGGGCGCCATCGCCTCGGGCTCCATGGGCTCGGCATCGGGCGCCATCGCCTCGGGCTCCATGGGCTCGGCATCGGGCGCCATCGCCTCGGGCTCCATGGGCTCGGCTTCGGGCGCCATCGGCGCCCCGGCCAAGCCGTCTCCCCCTCCAGCTCCTCGCGCCACGGAAGAAGAGGTCTGGCCCGAGCCCAGCCTCGAGCTCGAGCTCGAGCCCGAGCCCGAGCCCGAACCCGAGCTCGCCGAGGCCAGCGCCGAAGCTCCCGCCTCGCCCGACGCCCTGCCGGACACGAGCGACACCATCCCTGGCGATGTCATGTCGCCCTTCCTTGCCCGAGAAGCCCCCATTCCGACGGCAGCCGCCCTACCCGTGGCGGGCCTGGCTCCGACTCCCCGGCCCGCGGGGGCCCAGGGAGTGCTCGCGTCGGTCGTCCCGAGCCCCCAAACCCGGGAGGAGTACCAGAGCGGCGGGATGGAAGAGACCTTCACCCCTCCGGC
>JAVEWA010000552.1:0-4821 GCA_034004785.1 Polyangia bacterium | reverse complement strand
CAGGGAAGGTCTCAGCATACGGGCCCTCCTTCGAGATCCGGCACAGGGTACTCCGGCCTTCATCCGGCGGCAAGCGAGACGCTAGCATCACTGCGTGGGGCATGCGAAGATCGATGCCATGGCACCCCGGAGTTGACCCCCCCCCGGGCCTACGCTAGATAGGAGCCGCGAGGTGCCCATTCCCATGCACGACAGGATCGTCATCGCCGCAGCTCTCCCTGGAGCCCCTGATCGCGCACTGGACGAGCGATTCGAGGTGACGAGGCCCGCCGACGGGGTGGTCATGTCCACGCCGGAGCTGCACGCTGCCATGCGGAACGCCGCCGCGGTGGTCCCCCTTCTCACGCATAGAATCGACGCCAAGACCCTCGCGAGCTCTCCGGCCCTGCGCCTCGTCGCCAATGTCGCCGTGGGATACGACAACGTGGATATCCAGGCTGCGACGGCCCGGGGGGTGCTGGTGACCAACACCCCAGATGTGCTCACAGAGGCCACCGCGGATCTTACTTGGGCCCTCCTGCTCGCAGTGGCTCGCCAGATCCCAGAGAACGACCGCTTCTTGCGGGAGGGACGCTACCACGGGTGGCTTCCCGGACTTCGCCTCGGCTCCGACGTCTCCGGTCAGACCCTCGGGCTGGTGGGCCTCGGCCGGATCGGGCGAGCCGTGGCTCTGCGTGCGCGTGGCTTTCAGATGCGTGTCCTCTACCACCAGCCGGATCGGCTGCCCCTGGAGGAGGAGCGGGAGGCGAACGCCACCTGGGTGGACCTCGTCACCCTCCTCACGGAGAGCGACTTCGTGAGCTTGCACTGCCCCCTGACACCCGAGACCCACCACCTGATGAACAGGGCCCGGCTCTCCCTAATGAAGCCAACGGCCTATCTGCTCAATACCGCTAGAGGCCCCCTCGTTGACGAGGCCGCCCTCGCAGAGGCTCTAGGCCTGGACAGGCTCGCGGGCGCAGGGCTGGACGTGTTCGAAAGGGAGCCTGCGGTTGAGCAGGCGCTCCTCGAGCAGAGCAGGGCCGTGCTGCTGCCCCACGTCGGCTCGGCAACCCGCTCGACCCGTGAGGCCATGTCGCGCCTCGCCATCGAGTCCGTGCTGGATCTCTTCTCCGGGAGGCGTCCACGGCACCCGGTCAACCCCGAAGTGTTGGATGATCGCTGAGACACCGCCCCAAGGCCCAGGCAGGCCATCCGGCCGCCTTCGGAGGAACCATGGCTGACAAGCTCCTCAATGCCAGCCCAACCCGCGCTGGCTCGGTCCTCATCCTGGAGGGGGATCCGAGCCGCGCCTTCCGAAGCATGGCAAGGACCGTCCTGGGCCACCTGCGGGAGGGACAGATCGGCGACCGAGGCCTGCAGATCCAGCTCCTCGAGCAGCTCGGCAGCGTCGAGCTCGAGGCCATAGCGGAGCGTCCTGACCGCCCTGCAGGTCTGGCGGAGGAGATCCTGCGCGAGGCATACCAGAGGCAACCTCCCTCGACGCTGGTCGCCTTCGACCCCACCGCGGCCCTTGTGGCCTCCAGGTGGGCCGCGAGCCTCTCGCATCTCGAGAGGCCCCCCTTTACCGTGGGCGTGGTGGGCTCCCTCTGGCTCGATCCCCTGTGGCTCAAACCCCCGCTGGAGAGATTCATCTTGCCCGACGAAGGCCTCGCTTCGCAGCTTGCCGCCCATGGCCGCCCCTCCGAAGCCTTGGTGCCCATCGGCCTGGGCGTCTGCGGCAGGTTCGGCGCTGGCGTAGCCGAGGGACGGCGCTCATGTCGCCTATCCCTCGGCCTCCCGTTGGATCTGCCCGCGCTCCTCCTGGTCACGGAGGGTTTCTTCACCGACGAGGTCCTCCGGTACGTCGAGGCCGCCTCCCGCTGCCAGAGCTCCGGCCAGCCCTGTTTCCTGATGGTGGACGCCGCGGGAGACCGGCTCGCCCTTGGCGCCGCCAGGGACCTGCTCGAGCGCCATGGCCTTCCATGGCGCGTGTTCGGGCACGTGGATGAGGCTGGGCTCCTGTGGGGCGCGGCGGATCGCGTGGCGGGCCGGGCGCTGGACCAGCTCGTCACTCGGGCCCTGACCTGCAGGGCCCCCTACTTCGCCCTCGCCCCAGCCGATGCCCGCCAGCGAGGCCTCGTCTCCGCGCTCGAACGCCTGGGAGCTGGAGAGGCCATCCGGGACGCCGAGGCCCTGGCCTCACGTCTCCTGTCTCCCATCCCTTGGGACCAGCCCCTCGACGCCAGCCGCATGGAAACAGTGGCGTCTCCCTCGGTCCTGCCCCGCATCGCCGAGGCCCTTACCCAGATGGTCGTCGAGCACGAGGCGAAGGTCTAGGACTCGCGCTCCCCGCTGAGCCTTGCCGACGCCCCTCGGACTCACAAAAACAGGGGGCTCCCCAAAGAGCTCTTTTCGGCCTACTCATTGCGGGTAGCAGAGAATCACGAAAGCCCCGAGCGCCAATGGCCCTCTGAAAGGAGCTTGTGAATGGCCGGCCCACCAGTCAGCGATTCAACTGGAAACAAGAGCGTCTGGAGGGAGCTCACTCAGCCCTTCGTGGACCTCATAAACGCGCCCCGCGCCCTCTGGGGCGTCAACCTGTCCTACATGCTGGAGGGTCTGGTCTATTTCGGCATGCTGGGCTACCTGGCCATGCACTTCTCGGGCTTCGTCTTCGGAGGGATGAAGGGTGCCGACGAGCTCAGCCACAACATGGTGATGGTCCTGACCGCAGGGATCACCATCTCGATGTTCTTCCTGGGTTTCGTCGCGGATAGATGGGGCGTTCGTTTCGCCTTGATCTCGGCCTTCCTGCTGATGATCGCCGGCCGAGTGATCATATCGGCGGCCCCCACCCTGCTCGGCTTCCGGCCCGACGGGCTCTGGTCGCCCCTGCACCTGACGACCATGGGGGGCATCCTGCTCGTGGTCGTGGGCTACGGCATGTACCAGCCCGCCGCCTACGCCGCGGTCAGGAAGTTCACTACCCCCAAGACCGCTGCGATGGGCTTCGCCATGCTCTACGCCCTCATGAACCTGGGGGGCTGGCTGCCCACCTTCGCCTTCTTGCTGAGGGACGAGAAGTTCGCTGGCTTCGGAATCACCGGGACTTTCTGGGTATACACGGCCATCACGCTGCTGGCGCTCCTGGCGACGGTGATCCTGCTCAGCCGAAAGACCGTCAACGAGGCTACCGCTCGAGCAAGGAGCGAGACAGAGAGAATCGCCGCGCAGGAGTCCGGGGAGAAACCGCAGGCCGATGCCGATCCATCAGCAGATGGGAAGCCCAAGGCCCAAAAGGCCGCCGCTCCCACGCGCGAGCTGGTTCCGGTGCACCTGTGGATCTTCATCATGCTGGTAATGGCTGCTCTCTGGCTGAAGGGACCCAAAGCCCATAATCTGAACTTCATCCTCGCGGGCGCCCTTGGGGGCCTGGCAGTTGTGGCCCAGCTCCACGTCCCATGGCGGCGCTGGCTTTCGAGTCACCCGCTTGCGGACGGCAAGTTCTTCTTCTTCATCTTCGCCCTCATACCAGTCCAGACTCTCTTCACCTACAACTGGCTCATCTTGCCCCAGTACATCAACCGCTCTTTTGACGGGTGGATCGGCAAGTACTTCGAGATCGCCGCCAACGCCAATCCGCTCCTCATCTTCGTAGCGGTTCCCGTCATCACCGCCCTCACCCAGAAAGCCAAGGTGTACAACATGATGATCCTTGGCACCTTCGTGATGGCTGCGCCCGCCTTCCTGCTGACCGCGGGTCCACACCCCTGGGCCCTCTTCGCCTACCTCCTGATAATGACCATTGGAGAGGCCATGTGGCAGCCGCGCTTCCTCCAGTACGCGGCCGAGATCGCTCCCGAGGGTCGCACGGGCCAGTACATGGGAGTGGCGCAGCTCCCATGGTTCCTCACGAAGATGCTGGTGCCCTGGCTCTACTCGGGCTGGATGATGGATCGGTTCTGCCCGGCCCAAGGTGTGAAGAACACTGAGCTGATGTGGCTGTTCTTTGGCCTCATCGCCATCAGCTCCACCGTTATGCTCGTCGTGGCCAAGCCGTGGATCGGCAAGGACTTCAAGACCAAGGCAGACGCCTGACAGCAGCCTCTCCCCCGGGTAGCGGCCCTTGCCAAGGTGCTTCGAATCAGCCAAAGGCCCTGCCGAGCAGCTCGTCTATCGGATCCCACAGCTCGGGACCACACTCGATAATGCCGAAATGGGTGGCGTCGGGGATCTCCACGAGATGCGCGCCGGGGATCATCATTGCCATCTCTCGGGCAGCGTCGGGCGGAGTGACCCAGTCCCTGCCCCCGCAGACGACGAGCGCGGGGCACCTGATGGTCGGTAGCACGTCCCTGGCGTCGTGGCGCACGAGATCCCACATCGTGCGGAAGTAGTGGCGCTTCTGCGCCGACGCGGTGGACCTCACGTCGGCGTGGAATACCTCTGGCCTGGCATGACGCCCCACGAAACCAATGCCAGCGCAGATCTCCCAGGCGATCGGGGGCACGGCGGCGCCGAGCCTGAGCAAGGCTTGAGCCGGCTGTGGGGCCAAGGTCGAACCCAGAACCGCCAGGTGCACCAGATCCGAGACTGGCCTCGGAAAGGCAGCCCTGAAGGGCTGTCCCGGCGCCCCGAAGAGGGCGCCGAAACCCACCACGCGCTCTGGCGCTGCCCGGATCATCTCCAGCCCCACGGGCACTCCCATGGACCAGCCGAGCATTGCAGCGCGGCTCACGCCGATGCTGTCGAGCACCGCGAAGGCATCGGCGGCGTGGCGCCGTTCGATTACGTCCCCTTGCCCCCCCTGCATCTTGCTGCCCCCAATCCCCCGGTAGT
>JAVEWA010000551.1:0-4833 GCA_034004785.1 Polyangia bacterium | reverse complement strand
GTTACCTCCAGCTTCACGTAGCGGATGGTCCGCGCGAGCTCGCCGGCCGCACTGACCAGCGCGGCTCCATATACCCCTGGCTCCGCTGCGGCGAAGATCCAGGCGCCGCCTCCCCCGTGGGGCGAGGCAGTGCCCGTGATCCAGGCCTTCACTGCCCTGCCCTGGACCGTCCCCTCGTATTCGCCTGCCAGCCCGGTCCTCCCAGCCTTCCGAAGCCTGCCCACGGGACGCAGGGAGATCTGGTCCTCCTGCAGGCCCCTCTTGAGCAAGGCCTGCACCGCGGCCAGGTTCTTCTCCTGGTGAGGCTTCAGGATGATCATGCCTGCGACCTGGTTGTGCCCAAGGATGGCTCCCTCGTGGCTCGCGCGGTGCGTCCAACCGGCAGGTGGGCGGACGAAGAAGCCCCAGGCCTCGTTGCCGAGCTCTCCAGCCGCGGGTCCGGCAGCAGCGGAGCCAGCCGCCGCGGCGCCCCCCTTTGCGTTTATCGTCTTGAGCATGGCGAGGAGCACCCGGTGGCGCCCCAGCACGTGCTTTCCCAGGCCAAAGCCCGCGATGGCGATCCCCTGGCCTCCAATGAGGCAGGCGTAGAACCTGGCCCTGACATTCTGGCCATCGGCGCCCGTGGCCTCGTAGTCGAGCTGGATCCCTTGGTCAGCGGCCACGCCGCGCCCCTTTGGCATCGGGATGATCGTGAAGCCACCCCGGCGGCCGAGGAGGGGCGAGAGGCTCCGCGCAGTCTGGTCCAGGTAGGCCAGCACCTGAGGGTCGGTGGGGGACGCAATCCCCGGTGCCGGCTGCATACCCACCAGGTAGGCCTCCAGGGGCTGGCCCTGGGCGCTCTTGGCCTGGCGGGGCGGGGTTAAAAGGAGCGCCCCACCCTGCTCCGTGACGGTCCAGGAGGACGGATAGCTGAACCCGAGCCCCGAGGAGTGGCGGTACTCCTTGGCCCGGGCTGGAGCCGAGATGGCCCAAAGCCCGGCGGAGAGCACCAGGGCCGCGGCCAGCGGGCTGGGCCAGCGGCGTACTCCATCTGGAGCTCGCGGTGAAAGCCAATGCATCGCACTCATCCCTCACCTCCCAACGTGATCCAGCTCCATCCTCGTGATCGCCCCCTCAGCCCGCCTTGGCCACGAAGTCACCGACGAGCTTGGCGTACTTGGGCCAGAACTTCTCGGTCTCCTTCAGCACGATACCCTCGATCTTGCCGCCCACGAGGGGGATGGAGATGTCCACGTTGAAGGTCTGGGAGAGCCGAGCCCTCCCCTCTCCAGCCTCGGTGACCGCCATGCTGCCCCAGACCTTCACGCGTTTGCCCTGGGGCGACTCGTAGGTCCAGTCCACCTTACGGGCCTTCAGATCGCACTTGTAGAAGGTCTTGGTCTCTTCCGTCTTGGACTTGTCCACGCCCATGACGCCCTTGGCGTACTCGGTGCAGTGAATCGTCAGCTCCAGCCGGTCGGCGGTACGGAGCGTCTCCTCGGCCCTTGCCGAGGGGTTCTCCAGCAGGCCCGAGCGGGCGACGTGGAACTCCCCAGTCGTGACGATGCCATAGAGGACATCTGCGGAGCAGGGGAACTCCTGGGACCAATTCGAGGTCTTTGCCATCTTCTCCTCCTTCGAGAAAGTTCGGATTCACCCTCCCAAGACCGGCCATGGCAGCTCTTGGAGCCGAAAACGGCCCTGGGCGCTACAGCTCGGTCCATGCGTAGCGATGCCGCGGGGGGAAGCGGTAGATGATGCGCTTGGCCATCCCCTCGCCGGTCTGGGCGTACTTGTGCCTTTCCTTGCGCCGCTTATCGAGCGTGGCCGATGACGGCTTCGCGGGCGCCACTCCCTCCATGTGGTAGGGCCAAGGATCGAAGGCGATGGCGTGTACGGAGTAGATCCGGGTGTGGTCGCCTCCGGTCACCCGGTCGAGCTCCTTCACCGCGTCCTGCATGTCCCCCACGTACTCGAACACCTCGGACTCGAACACCACGGCGCTGTCGTCGGGCAGGGTCCGGAGGGCGCGGATGGCGTCGTCCTTCAGGACGCGGCTCTCTGGTCCGCAGGGAGAGCAGCCGGCGATGTCTATGCACAGGTCGCCGCAGCCATAGACCCGCACCACCTTGTTGACGTATCCACCCGAGGGATTGCCAATAACCACGAGCTTCTTGCCCTCCCGGCGGGCCCGCTCCTGGGCCCGGTCGTACAGGAGGTGCTGCATCGAGAGCTTGCGGCAGGACTTCCAGGCCTTCACCTTCACCGCCTTCTCCCCGACGGTCTTGGAGCGATATAGGAGGATGCCCAGCACGCCGTTTCCAGCGAGTGACAAGATGGAGAGCGCGGCGAGCAGGATGGTCGTCTTCTTCATTGTTTCCGCCGACAGCTCGAGTTCAAATCCACCTCTGCCCCTCCAGCTCCGGCGACTCGCCCGATTGGGAGCGACAGCGGGCAATATTTCCCAGTAAGCCCCGGAGGTCAACGGAGAACAGCGCGCGGCAAGAGTGCCCCTCCTGGCCCGAGGGCGCTCCACGCCACGAATGGCCGATTCCACTGCCCTGCCAGCCCGACCCCGGCTAGACTGCTGGTGATGTGCAGCCTCCCCGCCCGCCACGGAGCCCTCTGGAGCAGGCGACCTGCCTCCTGGCTCGTCGCCCTCTCCCTCCTAGGCGCCGCGACCCTGTCCGGGGCGGGCTGCAAGAAAGCCGAGAAACCCTTGCCCAGGCCAGCTCCAGCGGATCTCGCGCCCCTCACCCCTGACAGCGTCATGGGATACGCCGCCCAGGGCCCTGGTCGCCACTTCGACCCGGACTCGGTGTTCGAGCTCCTGGACGGAGGCGCGGAGATCTACCTGGACTACCAGTTCAGGCGCCTGCTCTTCAGAGAGTACGCCCAGGCGGGTAGGCCTGGGATCACGGTCCACCTCTTCGACCTGGGAAACAGCGCCGAGGCCTGGGGCATCTTCAGCCACGAGCGGGAGGGCAAGCCCGTGGACATTGGCCAGGAGGCTGACTACGAGGGCGGTCTCCTCCGCTTCTGGCGCGGCCGGTACTTCGCCAGCCTGCAGGCCACCCGGGAGACCGGACCGGTCAGGGAGGCGCTCTTCGCCCTTGGAAGAGAGATCGCCGCCCGGATACCCGAGGCAGGCAAGCGGCCGGCGCTCGTCGATATGCTCCCCAAGGAGGGGCAGCGGCCCGGCTCCCTGCGCTACGTCCGCACCTGGCCAGCCTTGGATCACCACCTGACCCTCGGACCCTCGAACCCCCTCGGACTGACCCGTCAGACCGCGGTCGGCCTCGCTGTCTATGGCGAGTGGACTCCACCGCTGTACGGCCTCACCGCCCATTATCCTCACGGCGCCCAGGCCGGGAAGGCCGCCAGAGCCTTTTCGAACAGAAGCGAGCCGCCACCCGCCCTGGCTTGGGCATGCGGCCCCATTCTCGTGGCCGCCGTGGGAGGGCCGGACGCCCCCACGCGCGAGCAGCTCCTCGGAAGGCTGCGCAAAGCCACATGCAAGGAGTGAACGGGAGAAGCGCGAGAACCCAAAGCGAGGTCGCAAGGCGCGAAGGACGCCCCATGACTGGCAGCCTCGGCCGGCAGGCGGGCGCGACCCAAGGAGAAGCGCATGAAAAAGAGAAGACGCGACGGTAGCGAGAGCCACGACCGCGAACGGTCGAGGGAGGCGGAACCAGCAGGACGCCCTCCTGTCACCCGGCGCTCCTTCCTTCGAGCGACCACGGCCACTGGCCTTGGCGCAGGTGCGGCGGCGGTTGGACTCAGTGCATGCAAAGAGGACGCCCAGGGGCAGCGGCCGGTAGGAGAAGCACGCCCGGAGGGCAAGCCTCGACCTATGGAGCAACGCCCCCCAAGGGGGGACCAGGCTCCCAGGCGCGCCGATCCTGCCCAGGTCCGAGCCAGCCTACCAGAGCCCCAGCCTCCAAAGACGGGCCAGAGCAAGGTGGTGCTGGTGCGGGACGAGGAGGTCCTGGATGACCGCGGCAGGGTACGCACGAAGGTCCTCGCCCGGATGCTGGACGACGGCGTCAAAGCCCTGACCGGCGCAAAGGACCCTCTGGAAGGCTGGAAGCAGCTCCTTTCACCAACGGACGTCCTCGGCATCAAGACCAACGTCTGGACGCACCTCGCCACCCCGCCGGCCCTGGAGGCGCACGTGAAACGCCAGGCCCAGGCCGTGGGCATCCCTGCGGAGCGGATCCTGATGGACGACAGGAACGCGCTCCGCACCCTGTCTTCCTGCACGGCCCTGGTCAACGCGCGGCCCCTGCGGTCGCACCACTGGGCCGGGATCGGCGGCTGCCTCAAGAACTACATCATGTTCGTCGAGCGGCCCTTCGAGTACCACCCCGACGCCTGCGCCGACCTGGGAGCCCTGTGGAACCTCCCGGCGGTGAAGGGCAAGACCCGCCTGAACCTGCTCGTCATGCTCACGCCGCTCTACCACGGCCGAGGCCCCCATCACTTCAGCCCGGCCCACCTCTGGCCCTACAAGGGCCTCATCCTGTCCGCGGATCCAGTGGCCGCCGACCGGGTGGGCCTGGAGATCCTCCGGGCCAAGCGCCGCGAGGCCTTTGGCGAGGACCGGCCCATGGCGGTGGCCCCCCACCACGTGGACCTGGCCGACAGCCGCCACGGGGTGGGCGTTGCCGACTGGAAGCGCATCCAGCTCGTCCGCCTGGGTTGGGACAAGGACTCGCTGCTGCCCGCATGAGGCCTACGGCACATGGTTCTCCGAGGAGCCGGTCTCGAGTGTCGGAGATATCTCCGGGCGCAGACCGGCCAGGGTGCCACTTGGAGAAGTTCTTCCACTGAATCACGCAGAAATTCGGTGAC
>JAVEWA010000550.1:0-4836 GCA_034004785.1 Polyangia bacterium | reverse complement strand
CTTGACTTCGGGTGATGGGCTCGTGGACACGGCGCACCTCCAAGCTGGGGCTCCTGGTTCAGCTGTGACATACCCTGTCGTACCGACAGGTATCATTCTCGCTCGTCACCCATTAGCTTCTGAAGGGCGGGCATGCGGAGCGCTGGGGAGGCCTCCTTCGCCTCGTCGAGAGCCTCGAGCAGGTGATCGGTGGCCCGGCTCCGCTGGGGGGCGTCCTCCAGGGCGTCCGACTCCATGAGGCAGATCTTCAGGCGGTCCGAAGGGGTGAGGCGGTCTTGCTGGAGCTCGGCCAGGAGCTCCCTCGCCCGGTCTCTCCGGCCGAGCCCGAGCCAGGCCCTCGCGACGGTAGTTCGCAGGGCGAGGAGGGTCTCCTCGGGGAGCCTCGCCTCGAGGAGGCGCGAGCCCGCCGAGATCAGGCCGTCGCCGAGCTCGGTGAGCAGGTCGTTCTGGGAGACGAGTGGCGCCAGGGCGGTGAGGCAGTGGGCAACCGAGTCGCTCAGGTGCCCGCGGGCCACGAGCATCTGCACCGCGGCAGTGCACCTTCGCACCGCTTCCGGGGAGATCCGCACTCTCTCCGAGAGCTTCAGGATCCGTTCGAGCGCCGCGAGGTCGTCGTCCGGCTCGGGGGACTGGGCGGCCAGGTCGAGCGCCCTGATGAGCAGGGACTCCTGGCCGTGGGGGTCCACCTGCGCATCCCGGTTGTCGGCGTCGGACATGAGGCGGGCGAAGCTCTCGCGGATCTCGGCGAGGTGCGGGGGCTCCTGTTCGCCCTCGGCGTCCGCCCCGAGATCCGAGGAGACGCCCCTCAGGCGGTACAGCTCCGAACGGGGCAGGGCCGCCGCAGCGGCTACGCGCATGGCTTGGGGCAGGACAGGCGTCTGCTCTGGATCCAGGCCCGGCAGGAAGGTCTGAAAGAGGTGGGGCAGGGCGCCGAGCAGGGCCTCCTCCCCTGACACCAGCCGGATGGCGCCCGTCAGGTGCACCCGTCCCCGCAGGATGTCCAGGGCGTAGCGCTGCAAGAGCTCGCTCGCCGGCGGATCGCCGCCGTGGTTGGCGATGGCCACGAGCACGTGGTGGAAGGAGATGGTGTTGAGGGCCTCCACGAAGAAGGCCCAGTCGTAGCCCGTGGTGCCGAAGAGGGACACCGGGTCCGGATCCGAGAGCTCCCTCCTGGCGGCCATTGCCCAGTCTCCGGTGATGGAGAGGAGCTCGGCGTCTATCTCCTCGAAGTGGAGCCGGGCGTCCAGCACCCCCGAGGCCTGATCCTGCCTGAAGGAGGCGAAGAGCTTCTCGGCGCGCTTGAGCCTGTCAGGTCTGTCGGCTTCCGGCATGGTGTTAACTCCTCGGAGCGACCCCGGGGGAGTGGGGGCGCGGCAGCCTGCCCGGCAGGTCGGCTCGGAGAGGCGCGATTCGGGCAGGGAAAGCCAGTCTAGATGCTGCGCCTTGGCAGTTCAAGGGGCCAGGAAACGCGAGGAAACGCGAGGATCCCTCCTCGAGGCGGGAAAGACAGGGACGGGATGGGGCGAGGCAGCCTTGGAGCTACCGGGCGTCGGTCGCGCCGCGAGCGAGGGTAGGGTCAGGTTCCGCAGTGTCTTTTCACGAGGGTCTGAACCTGGGCATGAGTTGGCTTGGAGGCCCGGGCTGCCCTGAAGGCGGCGCAAGCTCTGCCTCTCTGTTTCACCTTGAGGTAGAGCTGTCCCAGGGCAATCTGCTGGGTGACGCTCCCGGCGGACTGGGCCACGGCGAGGCGCTGGTGGTGGATGGCTGGCCAATGCTCTCCCCGCTCGGAGTAGGACTGAGCAAAGAGCGTTCGCAGGCGGGGGCTGTCCCACATCTTCAGTGCATCGGTGAGGAACTTGCGCGCCTCGGGGTGGCGCCCTTGGCGCATGAGGGTCCGGGCCTTGTTGATCAGCACCAACCTGGCCTCGAGTCGCCTGCGTTTCGCACGCTCCTCTCGCTCCCTGGGGCTCAGGTTGACGTCTTCGGGGGGCTCATCAGTTGGGGGCTCGCGAGCTCCCTCGGCCCGCTCTATCGGGTCTGCTTTGCGCTCAGGTACGTCCATCGGGCCGGCTTCGCCCCCAGACCCGTCCATCGGGCCGGCTTCGCGCTCAGACCCGCCTTTGGGGTCGGCCTCCCGAGGGATCGCGCCTCCTGGCATTGCTGCATTATCAGGTGCGGGCATGCTCGCGTCAGGGTGGCCAACTTCACCGGGGCCGACGCGAGCTGGAGTGCTGCTCTCGCGAGGCTGTCCGCCCTGAATCGAAGAGCCGCTGCGGTCCTTTGGCTCGATGCCGCGCCCAGGGCCAGGAGCTTGGGTTACGGTGCCGCGAGGTGCCGTTTGAGAGCCTGGCTTCTGAATAGCCTCTCGGGCGAGGAGGCCCACCCACAGGCCGATACCTGCGCCGAGCAGCGCGAAGGCGCCGATGCCGAGGAAGAACCTCAAGCGAGAGTGTCTCGGCGGGGCCGCCGAGCGTTGAGCGCTGGGTATTCCTATCGTGCCGACCGAGCTCGACGCTGGAGATTCCACGACGATGGGCTCTTGGCCGTCGGGAATGGAGTCGGCTGCTTCCGGGGTCGGAGCCGTCGACTGGGCCTCGCTGATGGCCGAGGCGATGATCTCGGCCGGCGATCGGGCCTGGGGAGGGGCCGGCGATGGGGCGTGGGATGGGAGCGGCGGGGGAGCCGGTGAGCGGGTCGCGGATGGCAAAGATGGCAAAGATGGCTGCGTCGCTGTTGCACTACCACTCGCCACTGGATGCACGGGCGCTGCGGTGGAGGCGTGACCAGACAGACCCTTGGCCGCTTCCAGAGGTCTATGTTGGGCCGAGATCCCGCCATATAGAGTCTTCTTTAGCGATGGGGGCTTGGGGTCGTGGCGCGATGGAGGCTCGACTGGCGGCCGCATGATCGCCATGTCCGCGATCCGGTCCGCTGGTTTTTCCGCGGGCTCCTGCGCGAGCTTTTCATCGAGCCTGTCCGCTGGTTTTTCTGCGGGCTCCTGCGCGAGCTTCTCATCGAGCCTGTCCGCTGGCTTCCTTGTGGGTAGCCCTGCTGGCCTGGTGCCTTCGCCGCCTTTGAAATGCTCGGCCTTTGACGGTGGCCTTGGCCAGGAGACTTGAGAGGGAGGGTCCCTCTGGATTGGAAGCCCCGTGGATGACATGCGGAAGATGTTGGCATCCTCTGGGAGCACCGCAGGGACGATACGGGCGTCAGGGCCGTTCTGCTGGCTCTGCTCTGCATCTTCTAGGACCTGGTGGAGCGCCCGGCAGAGTGAGGACATGGACTCGAAGCGCCGCGAGGCGTCGCTGGAGGTCCCACGTACCAGCAGAGCCTTAAGCCGTTCGCCCTGTGAAGAAGCGCTATCGGCGGCCTGGATTCGACCGAGCATCCGGCAGAGGGCGAAGATGTCCCACTGCGCCGATGGCAGGGCCTCCGATTGGCCAGGGGGGCGGAACGCGATACCCATGGCGTACGCCGGAGGCTCGAGTGCTGCATCGGGCGGCCCGGCGAGGGCTAGGAGCTTGGGTGTGGCCCTGGCGCCGTCGGGGCAGCTCAGAAAGACGTTCTCGGGGCAGAGATCCCAGTGTCGCACACGTTGCCTGTGGGACACGGTCAGAGCAAACGCAAGGTGTACACCCAGCCGTTCGACATCCACCACGGAGAAGGCTTTTCTGCCGGAAATGGCCTTTGCCAGGGTCTCCCCCTCCAGCCACTCCATGGCATAAAAGAGCCCCCCCTCGCCGTCGTCTCCGAAGTCGAGCACGTCTGCGACGCACTCGCTGCGAACTGCGGAGGCAGCGGTGGCCTCGGCCTCCATGCGCACCCGGGCCCCGGGGTCCTGGCGAAGTTCGTCAGCGAGCTGCTTGACCAGTAGGGGACGTTGAAGCAGGCGGTGTCTTGCCTCCCTTACCTCGCCCACTCCCCAGCGACCGCGGGATGGGCCGAGGTCATATCGATTTGCGAGAGTGATTCGCGGCGCAGAAGGAGTCACAATGGAGGCGGGCGGTTGGGCAGCTTGTCCTTTCGGAGAAGGAGGGGCCTTGGCGGACAGCCCTAGCTCTGGGGTCTTTTTGAGGGAGGCTTCGGCCCTGCGTGCGAGGTTCCAGGCGGCGCGTCCGCGCACGGCGAGTCGTCCTGGTTGGAGGGCGTGGAGGAAATGCTCCACCTCGAGGATCTTCCGGACGACTTCGCCGAGGTAGGCGCGGGCCGCCTTGTCCTCTTTTGGCACTATCAGGGTGGCCAGGGAGCGGCCCATGTCAGCGGGGCGTACGCGATCGACCGTTGCGGAGATGGTCCTCGGCGCTTCGCCCCAGTGGAGCTCCAGCTTCAGATGTTCTCCTGGTGCCAGACGTTCGGTGGTTTCGATGACGAGGGACTGCTTGCTCAGGTCACGGGCGAGGCCTTGGCGGTTGGCTCCGAACCAGACCGGGAACTCCACCACGACTCGGGGGTGTTGTCGTCGCTCTCGCAAGAGCTCCCTGGCTGCCTCGACCATTCCGTCGGGGTCATCGATGGACACATCCTTATCGGTGACATGGGGGCTTCCCACGCCTAGGCGTGGGTCGTTGAGCCCGAGGATCTTGCCGCCCGAGTGGTCAACGGCGCGAAGTGCTGAGGTCAGCTCGGCTCCGCCGCCACTCAGGGGCACCACCATCAGCCTGGGCGAGTGAGACTCGCAGAGGATCATCGCCTCTGCGGGACCGACCGCGAAGAGTACGAGGTAGCGTGCAGCAGGGAAGTACTGGAGGACGGTGGCGAACACCTCCTCATCGCCGACCACCAGGATCGGCTGGGGGCTACTGGCCGCTACGCTCACGGAGCCAACTCCCGGGACTG
>JAVEWA010000549.1:0-4842 GCA_034004785.1 Polyangia bacterium | reverse complement strand
GCCCTAGGAGCAGCCTGGCGCTTCGCTCGGAGATCTCCGGCCTTCTCCCCTCCATCCGGGCCGCTCCGTCGAGAGCCCTGGTCGCCAGAAGGGGCAGGCCCAGCCGCTCCAGCCGGTCTGCGAGGCCGAGGCGCGTCTCGAGGGTCACATCCCGGGAGGCCCTCGCGAGGCCAGTCGGGCTCAGCTCGCCCGCGGGCTCCCTTCGTACTGCTGGCTGCCCCGCGTCCCTGCTCGCGCCCTCTTTATCGTCCTTGCGCGCGTCCCTGCTCGCGCCCTCTCCGGCGCCCTCCCGCGCATGACTCCCCTCGCCCCCGGGGGGTGGATGATTCGGCTCCCTCGCCATGGAGTGATTCTAGCAGAGGCACCCTGGCCGCGCTTGCTCATCGCGCCTTGCATCTATCCCCTCGCCATAGGGCAGCCGCGCCAGAGATCTCGCCTGGGCCCCGGATAGGCGGTTCACCGCGGATCCTCAACTCCCCGCCTAGCCCGAGGACCTCAATCTTCCGGCTTGCCCCGCGTGAATTGGAGCACGCCGCCTGTCAAGACTACCTGGGTGCCAAAGGGCTGGGAGTAGCTCGCCATGCGGCGCTGGATGTCTGCGGCCCGCGAGGGCGCGGCGGGCCTGACGATGTAGTCGTTTCGGTGGATGTAGGCCGGGATCATGGAGAGCCGAACGAGGGAAGGCTTGGCCCCTCCCGAGAGCTCCACCACCAGGGCTCCCGTCCTCCGCGTGGCCTCGTTCGGGTTGGAGAAGACGAAGTTCCCGAGGCTGTAGACGATGGCGCCCTTTCCCCGGTACTCCACGCCTTGCAGCACATGGGGGTGGTGGCCCACCACGAGGTCCGCCCCCGCGTCCACGAGCTCGTGAGCGAGCCGCTTCATGGAGGGGTGCGGGAAGTGCTTCATCTCCACTCCCCAGTGGATCACCACGATCACGAAGGCGCAGCGCTCCTTGGTCTCCTTCACCAGGGCGATTAGCTCCCCTTCGCGCTTCTCCGGGTAGAAGGCCAGGTGGGCCTTGCCCCGCACTGGCAGGTTGCACTTTGTCGTACCTGGAACGAAGGCCACGCAGGAGGGGCCCTTCAAGAAGGTGTAGGGCCTGCGCGCCTCGGCGAGGGTGGCCCCGGTGCCCATGACCTCCACTCCGGTTCGCCTGAGGTGTCCAAGGGTCTCGAGCACCCCCCGGTCTCTGGCGTCGAAGGCGTGGTTGTTGGCCGTGGTGAGGAGCCCTATCCCCGCGGGCCGGAAGATCTGGCCCGAGGCCACGGGCGCCCAGAGGTTCAGGCGTTCCTGGGCGTACTTCGGGTCCTGGTCCGCCAGCACGGTCTCCATGTTCGCCACCGCCAGATCCGCGGCCTTGAAGACGGGCGCGAAGAAGCGGAGCGGATTCCTTCGCCAGTGGAAGATCCTGAGATCAGTGGAGGTTCCTCGCCAGTTCAGGGCCACGTCCCCGGTCAAGACGAACCTGATGGCCGCCCCGGGAGCCATGGGGGGCATGGTCGCCGAGGGTCCGTCTCCTGGAACCTCCTGTGGTTGGCTCTTGGGGTGCTCTCCCCTGGCGGCCTTCTCCCACTCCTCTTTTTGCAGCCTAGCCCGCTCCCTGGCTGTGAGAAATCCCGGCCTGGCCTTCCTGGTCTTCACTCCCTCTGGGCGGGCCGCGCCCCCTGCCGGCGCAGCCGGTGCAGGCCCTGGGCCGGCGCCCAGGGCCAAGGCGAGGCCCAAGGCGAGAAGGCCGACGGTCAGTGTCCTCGTGCCGGAGCGTTCGAGCATCGTCTATGGATAGCCGCCCCGTCGCCAGGGCGCAAGTCGTGCTCGGAAAATCAAGGGTGCGGAAAGGGCGAGGAGCCAGGGCGAGGAGCCAGGGCCCCTCACTTCACCCTGCTTCCCGCGAGGACCTTGGAGTCGGTGCCGAGGACGAAGACCCCAGTCGGGCAGGAGGCCGCCAGGACCATGCCCTCCGACAGGCCGAAGCGCATCTTGCGGGGGGCGAGGTTGGCTACCACCACCACGAGGCGGCCCACCAAATCCTCGGGCGCGTAGTGGGCCTTGATGCCCGCGAAGATGGTGCGCTCCTTGCCCGGGCCGTTGCCCAGGTCGATGGTGAGCTTGAGGAGCTTCTCGGCGCCTTCCACTTGATCAGCGGCCATGACCCTCGCGACCCGGAGATCGATCTTGGCGAAGTCGTCGATGGAGATCTCCGGAGCGATGGGCTCTGGCTCGAAGGCTTGAGCTGCCGGGGTGGAGGGCTCAGCCGACGCGCCCGACGCGCCCGCTTGGCCGCTCCCCGGGACCTCCGCGGCGGCGTGCTTCTGCCGCTGGGCCTCGATCATGGCCTCCACCGCCTTGAGCTCCATGCGCTCCGCGAGGCGCTCGAAGGGGCCGAGCTCCCGGTCCTGGAAGTCGAAGGCGAGATCGGCCCAGGAGAGCTCGCCGAGGCCGAGGCTCCGCTCCACACGAGCGGCGAGCTCGGGGAGGATCGGCTTGAGCAAGATGGAGAGGACCTTCACGAAGCCTAGGGCCGTGGTGCAGATCCTGCGGGCCTCCTCCGGGTCGTCCTTGATGGCGTGGAAGGGGGCCCGATCCTGGAAGTACTTGTTGGCGAGCTCGGAGATCTCCACGATCTCCCGAAGGGCCCGGGCGAACTCGAAGCCCTCGTAGGCCTCGCGGATGACCGGAAAGCGGGCGACGGTAGAGGCCACCAAGTCCGCGGCCTGGGGGTCGGGCCCGCCCACGCGGTTATCGAGGCGTTTCGCCACGAAGGAGTGGGCCCGGCTCGCGAGGTTGGCGACCTTGTTCACGAGGTCTGCGTTCACGCGATTGACGAAATCCTCCAGAGAGAGGTCCAGGTCCGCGTTCGTGGGCCCGAGCTTGCTCGCGTAGTAGAAGCGCAGAAACTGCGGGTCCAGGTGCTCGAGATAGGTGCGGGCCGACACGGCGGTGCCGGTGCGCTTGGCCATCTTCTGGCCGTTCACCGTGAGGAAGCCGTGCACCTGTACCCGGTCGGGCACTCGGTAGTTGGAGTTGATGAGCATGGCGGGCCAGAAGAGGCAGTGGAAGTAGGCGATGTCCTTGCCGATGACGTGCACGATCCGAGTGCCCGGCCTCTTCCAGTAGCCGTCGAAGTCCAGCCCCAGCTCGTCGCAGTGCTTCTGCGTCGTGCCGATGTAGCCGATGGGCGCGTCCAGCCAGACGTAGAAGAACTTGTCGGTCTCTCCCGGGATGTGGAAGCCGAAGTAGGGGGCGTCCCGGGAGATGTCCCAGTCCCTGAGCTCTCCCTCCAGGAAGGCGCTCTTGAGCCAGTTGGCCGTGGTGGAGTGCAGGTGGCCAGGGGCGTCGATCCAGGCGCGGATCTGCTCCCGGCAGCTCGACAGGGCGAAGAAGTAGTGCTTGGACACTCGCCGTTCGGGCGGGTTGCCGCACAGGGAGCAGACCGGGTGCACGAGGTCGGTCGGGTCGTAGGTGGCGCCGCAGACCTCGCAGTTGTCTCCGTATTGCTCCTCGGCGCCGCACTTCGGACAGGTGCCCTTGACGAAGCGGTCCGGCAGGAAGCGGCCGTCGTGCTCGCAGTAGGCTAGATCCACGTCCTTCGTGTAGGTGAGCCCTCCTGCCTTCAAGGCCTCGTAGATGGCCACCGCGTGGTGCTCGGTCTCGGGGGAGTGGGTGGTGTAGAAACGGTCGAAGAAGATCTGGAAGTCCACGAAGTCCCGGTAGTGCTCGGCGTTGTAGCGGGCCACCAGGTCCTCTGGGGAGATCCCGAGCTGCGATGCCTTGATCTCTATGGGGGTGCCGTGGGTGTCGGAGGCGCAGAAGTAGAGCACCTCGTTTCCAAGCAGGCGGTGGAACCGGGCGAAGATGTCCGTCTGGATGTACTCCACCAGGTGGCCGATGTGGATGTCGCCGTTTGCGTATGGCAGGGCCGAGGTGATGAGGATCTTTTCCGACATGGCTGCTCTCCTCGCTGCTAGGGGCGCCCCCATCGAAGCCTCACCTCTGGCGGGCTCCCTCGAGGGCGTCATATGGATGCGTCATCGGCCGGGGATCGTCAAGCCGCTCCTGGCCAAGGGCGCTCTTCACATACGCCTATCTTCGAGCAGGTGACTCCGGCTAGAATACCGGGAAGGACGATGAAGCTCCTTGCTCCCCTAGACTGGCCCCGTGCCGGCACAACGCTCTCGTGCAGAGGCGCGAAGAGCGCTACCTCGCGGTATCGTTGCCGTCTGCCAGTGTCGCGCTCGAGCCTTCTTCCGGCGCTCGTCTTTTTCCTGGCGGCCTGCGCGACCTCTCTCGGGGCCAGCCCGTCCCGGTCCGCTCAGATCAGCACTGCGGGCAGCCGCCCCAAGCACAAGCGATCGGCTGCGAGCCCAGTGGTCAAGAAGGAACAATACAAGATCGAGGTCCGGCGGCCGGTGGACGGGCCCGCGGGCAAGGACAGTGCTCGCCGGCTCATCGCCAGGCGCCACTTCCAGCAGGGCAAGGTCTTCTTGATCCGCCGGCAATGGGAACGGGCCATCGCGCTCCTCCTCAAGGCCTACGAGTACTGGGACCACCCGTCGGTGCTCTACAACCTGGCGAGCGCCTATGCGCACCTGAAGGACCCCATGCGCGCGAGGGTATATCTCCGTCTATACGTCAAGGCGACGAGCTCCGATCCCGAACGTCTCCCGCGCCTGCTCGCCAAGGTAATGGAGGAGACCGCCGTCCTCACGGTACAGATCAGGGAGGCTCCCCCAGGAGTGGAGGTCTTCGTGGACGGAAGGCGGGCGGGCGCGATGAGCACCGAGCTGGTGGTGCAGCCTGGCCTCAGGGTCGTGGAGATCCGCCTGGGGAGCCAGGTGCTCAGGC
>JAVEWA010000027.1:0-23501 GCA_034004785.1 Polyangia bacterium | reverse complement strand
CATTGCGGGCGTACGTGCCAATGCGGGCGCTCGGAATTGGCAGTGGCGCTGGGGAGCAGGACAGACGGGCCCGGTGTCGGGTCACAACTAAATAGGATGAAGCATCCTTTTGAGATATGTCCCGGCAATGGGTGCGCTGTCGCCGCGCATGGGCCCGGTGTCGGGCCACAACTCGATAGGATGAAGCACCCTTTTGAGATATGTCCCGGCAATGGGTGCGCTGTCGCCGCGGGCGGGCTGGGCAGGATCAACGATGGGTCTTTGGCTTGACGAATTTGTGTCCCCCAATCCAGCGTACACGGAAGCCCCCCACCTATCCAACTTCCACTCGTGTCGTCTCGAGGATGACGAGGAGCCCGGCCAAGGCGCTTCGGGCGTGGCCCTTGGCTGGAACTCTCGGGAATTCCTCGGGCCCGGCTCGAGATGCGGGCACCTTCGAGGATCTGCACCCGTCATGCAGCAAGAAAGCACGCCCGTTGCATGGAAGCGCCTTTTCGCTTCCCATACAGCGGTCTTCCCTCACGAGGCCTCGCCTCGTCGCCAACTCACGAAATCCAGATGACCAGATCCCTGATGGGCGAATAGGGTGCGCGAGGAGAGGGAAGAACGTGAGGAGTCCAAGACGCCAGCGAGCCTCTCCCTGCTACGCCAGCGCGTGACGCCTCCGCAGGGCCCACTCGGCGCCCAGGGCGAGGACGATGACGCCGAGGAGCAGCCAGAGGCTCCCGATCAGCGGCTGGATCCTGAGGCGCTCCAGGCGGAGCACCCGAGGGGGGTGGGCCCTGGCGCGCAGGAGATCCTCGGGGCGCTCGAGCACTCGGCCGCCACTCGACAGGGCCAGGGCGGCCAGGAGCTCGGGCGCGGGCTCGACGCGGGCCAGCTCGAGGGAGCTCCCCTCGGCCACCATCACGGCCTGGGCCCGCTCCTGCCTCCCACCCATGACGGCCTTTGCCTCGAGGCGGAAGGCGCCGGGGCGCAGCGGGCCGAGGTCGATGGCCAGGCGGCCCTCGGCGTCGGTCTCGCCGCTGCCCGAGGGCAGTGCGCCCTGTGGGATAGGCGTTCCCCTGGACGAGGCAGGAGGGTTCGTGACCGCGGGAGCAGACGGTGCCGGGCCCGGGGCCGCAGGCTCGTCCAACTCCAGGGAGAGGAGCCGCCAGGAGATCCGCACCCCTGGGGCGGGCTCCCGCCGGACGTCGGTGGCCAGGGCCGTGAGGCGGATGGATGGCCCGCCGGCCGGGTAGGGATCATGGCTCGTGAGCAGCCTGAGGCGCCCGAACTCGGGGTCGCCGATCAGGTAGCGAACGGCTCTGCGCCAGAAGGCGTCGTAGGCCCCAGGGCCCTCCCCCTCGGGCTGGAAGCGCCACCGCCAGCTCGTGTCCGTGAGGAACGCGAGCGAGCGGCCCGCCTCCACGTCCCTCACGGCGATCACGGGCAAGGGCTTCGCGTCAGTGCCCCGGAGCCGGGGGTGTTCGGCCAGCACCGCGGCCTCGGGATGGGCCCGCGCCACCTTGTTCACCCCCTCGAGCTCGGGCAAGCGCCCGAGCGTCTCCGGTGAGAGACCATCGCCTCCGCCGCCCCTGGTGACCGGGTGCCGGGCCGCAAGGGGGGTAGGGCGGGCAGCGAAGGGCTGATCGTCCAGCAGGTCCGAGGGCGGGCCTTCCGGCAGGAGCTCCACGGGCAGGACCGCGGCCAGGCGGGAGCCGGCGAAGCCGCCCAGGGAGAGGGTCTGCTCGCCTCCGGTGAGGGCCAGGGCGCCGCCCCGCCCGACCCAGGCGGCGATGTTGTCCAGGTAGCGGCCAATGTAGGGCGGGTACCGCTCGAAGTCCTGCATCACCACGAGGTCGAAGCCGTCCAGGTGGGAGGAGAAGAGCTCCTCCGCGGGGAACTGGATCAATGAGAGCTCGTGAGACGCCGCGGCAGTGATGTTCAGGTGGGTCCTGAGGATGAAGAAGCTCACGAGGTCCACGTTGGGGTCCCGCTTGAAGTGCTGACGCAGGAAGCGGACGTCCCAGCTCGGGCGGCCCGCGATCTGGAGGACCCGCACCCGGTCCCGGACCACCCGCAGCACGAAGCGGCGCTCGTTGTTGAGCCTGGTGGCCTCTCCCTCCACCGGCCTCACGATCACCCGGCCCGCGAGCTGTCCCACCTGCTGGGGCACGAAGGAGAAGCTCACCTCCCGCTCCGCGCCGCCGTACACCTTCTGAGACTCCTTCAACGCGCCGTCTATCCAGAGCTCCGCCTGGACCGGGGCCGCCGTGCCCACCACCCGCAGGGAGACCCTGACCGTGGTGGCGTTCCGAACGAAGGCGAGGTCTTCGGTCACCACCTCGGCGACCGCGGCGTCCCTGATTGCGCCGCTGCCCAAGGGGACCACGTTCACCGGCACGTCGAGGCTCCGGAGCCTCGCCGCGGCTTGAGCGTCCATTCCCTGCCTGAGCGCGGCGGTGTCCCTACCGTCCGACAGGACCACCACGCCAGAGAGCCGGCGGCCCGGGTACCGGCTCCGAAGGGCCTCGATGGCGCCCATGAGATCCGTGGCGCGGCCAGAGGGAGCCCCGCCCCCAAAGGCGGATGAGCCCTTGGACGCGCTGGACAATGGCAACGAAGCGTCGGCCCGAGGGATGCGCTCCTGCCCGGGTCGCCCCACAAGGCTCGCGTCGAAGGTCGCGAAGGACACCAGGTGACGCGCCCTGAGCCGCTCGAGGGAGGGGGCCGCAGCCTCGAGCCATGCCCGGGCCGCCTCCAGGCGGGTCTTGCCGCCCGAGCCTTGCAGACCCATGGACGCCGATGAGTCCATCAAGATCACCAGGTGGTCCTTTCCCCGGTAGAGGTCGGCCCGGCGCCAGGAGGGCCGGAGAAAGACCATCGCGAGGCCGGCCACTGCGAGGACCCGCAGGCCAAGGAGCGTCGCCCGAAGGCCCGGAGACCGGCCCGAGGTGGACAAGAACCCTAGGACCAGCACCACGGCCGCGCCGAGCACGACGATGGCCCAGCCGAGGACGCCAAAAGGCGCATTCCAGACGAGCTCCACCTCGGAGCTCATGGTCGGCACCGATCCGGGGAGGCCGCGGCTGGCTTGGGTGAGGGCGCCATGGCTACGGGTTGCCCCCCGGGGGCGCGACGCGCCACTTCCGCCGCTCCAGGATGGCGGGCGCGTGGACCTGATCGCTCTTGTAGTCCACGCAGAGGGCGTAGAGAACCAGGTTCACCGAGAGCCGGCGCTGTAGCTCGGCCTCCTGTCCATCCCTTGCGCCGCCAGCCGAGGACAGCACCCCGTGCACGACGATCAGGGAGGCCCTTCGGTCCCTTATGAGCCCTAGCACGGGCCCCCCGCTCTGGGACATGAGGCCAGGGCTCAGGAGGTAGAAGGACTTCCAAAGGGAGTGATCCTGGGGCAAGGGGCCGAGCTCGGCCCTGGGGAAGAGCTGCTTCGCGATGGCCTGAGCGGAGCGCAAAAATGGGCCCTGGGCGGAACGCTCGAGGGGGCCGTCCAGGATCCAGGTGCCGCCCCTAGCGAGGTGGCGCTGGAGCTGGGTCACGGCGGCGGGCGCGAGGGCTGGCAGGGCGCCCAGGGCCGGGGTCCATAGGAGGGGCCTCGCGAAGATGGCCGGATCCGTTGGCCCGATGGGCTTGGGGTCCGTGGCCATGTTGATGTTCGTCCGACGCCGAAGGGTCTCCTCCACAGCCCTCCAACCGCCCCTAGGCGACGCGCCGTCCCCTTGAAGGGCGAGGTGCGCGAGGCTCACCCTCGAGCTGGCCCCGATGCCCCCCGCAGGCCTCGGACCGGGCAAGGCCACGGCCAAGAGCGCAACCAGGAGCGCACCGACCAGGATGAGAGGGCGGCTCGGACGCATTGCAAGACTATGTGAACACCGGCGGCCGGACGCCAGGACTTTCTGGACCACCTGGCACCCTGCGACGCGGGCGAGAACGCCCCAGTGCCCCGACTGCGCCATGCCCTGGCCCCGCCCTTGCCACCTCGGTCGGCTTCGGCAATAGTGTCCGCCATGTCCAGGTGGGCCCTCATCGCGACCCTGTCCCTGGCGGTGAACGCCGCGGCCTGGGGCGCTTTTGGACATCTCCTGTCGGTTGGCGCCAGGCCCCTCGTCGAGCCTCCCATGGAGCTCACCCTGACGCCGGAGCTCGAGGAGGCGCGACCACGCCAGGAGCCCGAGCCGCCCAGGGTAGAGCCGCCCAGGGCAGAGCCGCCCAGGGCAGAGCCGCCCAGGGCAGAGCCGCCTCCTCTCTGTCCTCCCCCCGACACGGACTGCGCGACAAAGACCGTCTCCGTGACGCAGGTGAGACCTTCCAAGCGCCCCTTGGCGGCGAGGCCGCCCGAGGAGCGCGAGCCGGAGACGCGGGCTGAGCCGGAGACGCAGCCCGAGCGGAGCCGGACCTCGCCAGAGCCTGCCTCCGAGAAGCAGCCACAGGCGGCGGCACTGCCCCGCGCCCCCGGGGGCGACTGGCCGCAGGCCCGGGCAAGCCACGAAGGCGCTCGAGAGAAGACTGGGCCCGGAGCGAGCGCCGCGAGCCCGCCTCGCCCCGAGGCGCCAGGCATCGACCGAGTCGCCATCGCGGGCCGGATCTACGCCGCCCTCCAGCGCCACCGGCGCTACCCGCGACTGGCAAGGCTCCGCGGGATCGAGGGCACGGTGCTCCTGTCCTTCCGGGTGACCCGCTCCGGGATGGTGGAGCAACCGCGGATCCTCCGCTCCGGCGGGGCGCTCCTCGACGAGGCGGCTCTCGACGCCCTCCGCAAGGCCGCTCCCCTCCCCTACTATCCCGGTCCCATCAGGGTTCCCGTCGTCTTCGCCCTGGAGGACTGAGGCGACTCGAGGGTCTCAGAACTTCAGCATGGGCTCGTTTCCCCCCGGGGTGTCGAAGGGAGTCGCCGGCATGCCGAAGCCAGGGGGTTCGCTGCCCGAGGGCGGCTGGAGCTTGTAGGGATCTCCCCCGCCCTGAGGGGGAGGAGCGAGCCCCGGACTCTGACTGTCCTTCAGCTCCTGGAAGCGCTTCTTGAAGCCCTGGAGCATCTCCTTGGTCTGGCCTCGCTGCGCCGGCGGCACCAGGGCGAGGAGGGCCTTCTCCTCGGCGCCGGCTGCCTCCTCGTCTCCTGACATGGTGAGAACCTGCCAGAGGGCGAGGCGCGCCTCGTGGCTCTGAGGGTCCCGCTGGATCGCCTGGCGAAGGAGCGCGATGGCCTGTGGCGTCTTCTGCTCGGCATGCAGGAGCTGGGCCCGCAGGACCAGGGCCTCGGGCAGCTCCGGCGCCAGCTCCTGGGCCCTGTCGAGGGAGGCCTGGGCCTCAGCCACCTTGCCCTGCTGCAGGAGGAACTGAGCCTTGAAGGCGTGGCCCAGGGCGAAGTCGGGATCGCGGTTCAGCGCCTGGTCAAGGCTGGCGAGCGCCTCGGTCATGCTCTTCGACTTCTGCGCCATGCCGAGGGCCGCGAGCAGCAAGCGCGGCCCGTCCTCCCGCACCCCGAGGGCCATGCGGAAGGAGTCCTGGGCCGGGTCCATGGCACCGGTGGACAGGAGCAGCATGCCGCGAGCTGCGTGCAGAGTTGCGGAGCGGGGCTCCAGCTTCACCGCGAGCCCCGAGGCCTCGGCTGCGGCGGCCAGGTCGCCAGAGCTCCTGAGGAGACCGAAGGCGCGCAAGGAGAGCCCGTGGGCGGCTGCCCTGAGGTCGGTCAGCACCTCGTACTCCTTGGCCGTGCCTATCGTGCCCCGAGCGGGATCGAGCACCAGCTCAGGCTCCCCCGCGCAAGTCTTGGCCGCGTAGACGGCCACGCCGAAGTGACCGAGGAACCCCGATGGATCCGCCGGGCCCTTCAGATCCTGGTGCTGATAAATCTCCGCCAGCACCGCGTGGAGGCCCGAGGCTCGCGCGAGGGCGAGGGTCAAGGCGGCGAGCTCGTAGCCCATGACCGTGAGCCGCTGCTCTCCCTTGATCTTCGCCCAGAGCGGCCCCGCCGCCATGAGCGAGCCGGCCTTCATGCGTCCTGCTGGCCGCAGATCAACCCATGGCGTCTTCCCCGAGGCGGTCTTGCCCGTCTCGCCCTGTGGCAGCCCTGCTCGGACGACCTCCAGGACCTTGCGAGCCAGGGCGGCGCGATCTGCTCCGCCGCCGAGCCTCCGCCCCTCGGCGCGCAGCGCCTCGTCCGGCGCGAAATACACGGAGTCGAGGGGGACTCCCTGCTTGGCCGCGATCTTCTTGAGGAGCCCGGGCTCCACCGGACCGAGACCAACCTTGGAGGGGACCTTGTCGGCCGGCTTCGACCTGGTGAGGAGATAGACGCCGACCCCGGCGACGCCCAGCAGGAGCGCCACGGCCGCCCCGATCAACGCCCACTTCCTCCGCCGCGTCCCAGCCTCCTCGCCGGCGTTCATGGCGGCGTTCTCGGTGGCCTTGGCAGCCTCACCCTCGGTAAGCAGCCCGTGGCGCCTCAGACACTTGGGGCAGCGGGGCTTGGGATCCTCCGACTCGAAGGTGTGATCGCAGTTGGCGCAGGTGTAGTTCATCTGATGCTCGCCCTCGATGGTTCGACCGTGACAATATTCGCGACAGCGGCCCCGGATGCAAGGACAAGCGGGCCTGGGTAAGCCTACCTGGCAGGCCCTCGGCGAAACGCACGCCCAGGCCCCGGGCGCGGATCCGCTGCCAATGTCGGTCTACTGGCTCACCGCCGCCTTGAAGCTCCTCGCAAAGGCCCCGCATTCCGTCTGCTTCAAGGCCTCCACGAACTTCAAGCCCTGGGCATATGGGAGGCCACCTCCGCGGGTGGCCCGGCACAGGTTCTCGAAGAGGATGGACTGGGTCCGCTGGAGGAACTGGCTGCGCGCCGCAGGCCTGAGCTTCCCGAGCTTGGTGCGTTCCCCCGGCTTGAAGGCCAGATAGACCTCCGCGATGCACTTCTCCAGCTTATCCCGTACATCCTCGCACTTGACCGCGTGGGCGCACTTCTTCGAGTGAAGATCGCAAAACAGCCCCTTCTTGCAGAATGCGTTGCCCTGGCACTCCTCCCCAAGACCCACCCGATCGACCTTCTCGGTGCACCTCCCCAGCCGGCAGTCCTCGCTGGCGCACTCGTTGTAAAGGACGCATATGGCGCCCTTGCCTCCTCTCAGACGCAGATCCTCACCAGAGGGTGGCATGGGGGCCTCGCAGGCGGCCAGGACGGCCGCTAGAAGGAGCGAGCTTGCCCAGCTTGGAGCCTTCGGCATGGTGTCTTCCCTTCCTGCGCTCTTCCCGTGGGCCCCGCCAGCGGCAGGGTCGGGCCAAGTGGCCGGGCAAGACCCTCGGACCCGCCGCCCGGCCCTGGAAGGAGAGGATACCAAAGGTCCAGCTAGGATCCAACGTCAACGCCAACGCCAAGAACGAAACCCCGACTCCAACTCGGGCAGGAGGCCCCAGTAAAATACAGCGAATACGGCCCAGATTAATGTGGGGGCCGCATCAGAGATAGCGCGCGTAGGCTGCCTCTGCCCAGGGGTGAGCCGGCAGGCCTCGGGAGTAGACCAGCTCCCTCTTGAAGGCCAGGACGGCCCCAAAGGCCTCGTCGCTGCCCGCCCCGAGGACGGCTCGCAGCCCCTCGACCCCGTCGAAGACCCGGTCCGGGGAGGTGTAGTCCGCCACCAGGATGCACCGGGCCAAGGCGTCCATCTCACCCTTCCCGGTGGTGTGACAGGCGATGGCCTCGAGGACGGCCGTCTGGGAGATCCCGTGGCGCCTCGATGCGAAGACTGCGCCCACCCTCTGGTGCAGCACCTTTGGAGAGGCCCGCTCCGCCGCGAACAGCTCCAGCCCGGAGAGCCGAGCCACCCCGAGCAGCTCTCTCGGGGAGAGGTTCTTCGCGCAGTCGTGCAAGAGCCCGGCCAGGGCCGCCAGGCTCGGTTCAGCGCCGAACGAAGGGGCCAAGGCGGCGGCGTGATCCCTGACTGCCAGACAGTGCCGGAAGGTGGCGGGCGATAGGGCTAGGGAGAGCTGCTCCTCGAGGTCCCCTGATACGATGTCCCGGGGCGGGCCAGATCGCGAAAGCCAATCTGGCAGCCTCATCCTCGATTCTCCGGGCCTTGCCGCAAGCGTCCGAGGATCTGGGAAAAAAGCAGCTCCACCGCCGAGAAGGGCAACAGCGCCAGGAGCTTCTCGCGAGGCTTGGCCAGCGGCCCGAGCGGGACCCGTAGTGGCGGGCGCGGATCCTCGAGAAGGGCCACGATGCGGTCCACCACCTCCCTTGGATCGCCTGCGTAGCGCTCCACCAGCCGGTCGCACAGCTGATCCAGGGGCTCCATCCAGGGGGTGTAGGGACCGCTCTGGTCCCTGGCGGCGCGGCACAGGGTCCTGTTCCTGCCGAAGATGTCGGTGCGGTAGGCGCCTGGCTCGATGAGCACTACACGAATCTTGAAGAGTGCCAGCTCGTGCCTCCAGCCCTCACTGAGCCCTTCCAACGCGAATTTGGAGCCGGCATAGGCGGCCAAGCCGGGGACCGCCGTGCGGCCCGACATGGATGACAGCATCACCACGGTGCCGCCTCCAGACTCCCGCAGCAAGGGCAAGCAGGCCTTGGTCATGCCCCATGCGCCGAACACGTTCACGTCGAAGAGCCTGCGAAGCTCGTCCTCTTCGACCTGCTCGAGGAAGCCACCGAGGGCCTGGCCGGCGTTGTTCACCAGGCCGTGGAGGGCACCCTCGTCCCTGCGGATGCGGGCAACTGCCTCCTCCCGCTCCCCGACCTGGGTCACGTCGAGAGGTATGGGGAACACGGGCAGCCCTCGTGAGGCAGATCTCAGCGCCTCACCGGTCGCGGGATCCCGAAGCCCGGCGTAGACGCGCCAGCCGGCGTGTGCAGCGGCGATGGCCGTGCCGTAACCGAAACCCGAACGGCACCCGGTGACGAGCAGCACCTTGGACATTGGCTCACTCCTTGGGAAAACGGCTCAGACTGGACCTCGCTCCTAGTAGGGCACGGTGAATAGAGCGGGTCGTTGCCGGGTATAACGGTTGCATGCCGTGCATCCAGGAGGCTAAGATACGTTGGTGAAGTATGAGGCGCAATCTCGAGAGTAATATGCCGCCCAAGCAGGTTCGCAGAGCGGGGTTCCTCGCGGCCGTCCTCCTGGGAGGCTGCTTCTCCGAGCCCGATGCCCTCCTGATCCAGCTCTCGGCCGAAAGGCGGGTGGACAGCTACAGCATCATCGTTCTGCCTTCGGGTGGCGGTGCGCCCGTCTTCTCCACTTTGAACGAGCCGGTGGACATGGCCAACCCGCTCCGCGATCTCTCGAAGAAGGGCGAGGCTCTCAAGATCGCCATCCGGTTCGAGCGCCAGGGCACCTACTTCATCCACATTGCCGGCTTCTCTCACGACGTCACCCAGACCTACACCAGGCGAGTGGTCGTGAAGGGTACTGGGCGCCTCCAGGCGAAGCTCCATCCACTGATAGGAGGAGATCACGATCAAGACACCTTCCCCTCGGCCGAGGCCTGCGCCCGCCTGAAGCCAGATGGCCTGGTCTGCGACCTGGTGGACTGTGACGACCAGGATCCGGACACACACCCTGGAGCAACCGAGCAGTGCGGCAACGGCAAGGACGAGGACTGCGACGGCCAGGACAGGCCCTGCGCCGATGCAGACGGAGACGGGGTCCCCGAGGACCGGGACTGCGATGACAACGATCCTGAGCGCTTCCCTGGCAACCCCGAGGCACAAAATCGCTGCACCGGCCTGGCCGACCCCAAGTGCGACGACGGCGTGGACCAGGACTGCGACGGGTTCGACGCGGTGTGCAAGACGGACAACGACTGCGACGGGGTCTCCCCGCCCCATGACTGCGACGACTCCGACCCGAGGGTCTATCCAGGGGCTGGAGAGCTCTGCGGCAACGCCAAGGACGACGACTGCAACGGCCTGATAGACGACGGCTGCGTCCCCTGCGACTTGGACGGGGACGGCTACGAGAGACAAGACGAGGCCGCTGGCTGCCTCCCGACTCCAGAGCTCCTGGATTGCGACGACGCCGACTCTGGCATCTCCCCAGGGAGCACGGCGGACTGCGAGGGTTTGGAGGGCCACCCGGTCTGCGCAAGGAGGGGTATGTGCGACGGACGGGACAACGACTGCGACGGAGAGGTGGACGAGGGTTGCCCCTCCGAAGCCTGCGACCAGGATCGGGACGGATTCCTGCGAGACGATCCCGGCGCCGGCTGCTCGCCCCCTCCCGGCGCGGCAGACTGCGATGACTCGGATCCCACCATATACCCAGGGGCGCCGGACCGCTGCGGCGACGGTGCCCTGCAGAACTGCAACCTGGACACCTCCTGCCTGGGAGACCAGGACGGCGACGGCTACAACGCTCATGACGGGGACTGCGACGACTCCGACCCCGACACACACCCCTTCGCCCCCGAGATCTGCGACGGCAAGGACAACGACTGCGACGGCCTGGTGGACGAGGGCAACCCCGACGGCATCACCGGCGCGCCCATTCCTCCTGAGGCCGAGTGCAACCTCTCCAACACGGGAGTCTGCGCAGGTCCACCCTTTGGCCGCTGCATCTGCAGCCGGCAGCTTCCACCCAGCCTCACCAGCGAGGAGAACCGGAGATCCTGTGCGGCCTTCGGCTTGGATCTGTCGGCCGCGGCGCCGAGGTGCTTCTACGCCGTGATGCCAATAATGGAGCGCTGCGACGAGCTCGACTGGGACTGCGACGGCAGCCCCGACTCCCCGAGCGGCACCCCGCCCATCGTGGAGCTGGACCAGCCCTGCGGGCCAGCGGTGGGGATCTGCTCTCCGGGGCGCGTGATCGGTTGCGACCTCACTCACGACGAGCCCGGGGCATTCAACCCGCACTTCCGCTGCTCGCCGGACTTCATCGGCCCCCTGCAAGAGGAGCTCTGCAACGGTCTGGACGACGACTGTGACGGGGAGATCCCACCGGACGAGCTGGACGCCGACAACGACCGATACTTGGAGTGCACTGGCTGTGTTCTGGGGAAGATGGCCCCAGGGCTCCTGGGCTGCAACGACTGCGACCCGACAGACGGGCTACGCTACCCGGGCGCTCCGGAGGTGTGCGACGGCAAGGACAACGACTGCGATGGGTCCTTCTCGGACGACGGCGAAAATGACTGCTCCACGCTCTCCTGCTGCGCCACCTCCGGCTGCCGCGACCTCCTCAACGACACGAGCCACTGCGGCGGCTGCGACCTCCCCTGCCCCACCAACGAGGCTGATACCTGCGCGGGCGGGGAATGCCACTGCGGCTCGGGCCCGGTGTGCCAGCCAGGCCAGATCTGTGAAAACGGAAGCTGTCGCTGCAGCGCGGGGGGGAGCTGCCTGGGCTGCTGCTGGTACAATAGCTGCGTCAAGCTCGTGGATCAAAGCAACAGCCGATGCGGAACGGAGGGCGATCTCTGCCGCCCCTGCTCCTCAGGCAAGACCTGCGTGGCCGGCACCTGTTACTGAAAAGGCTCCCGCTTGCTCCGAATCGACTACCTTCATCAGGCGGGCCCGACGAGATATAACTCTGTCTGCGGGACGGTCAGGTAGCGACACCCCTCCTCGGTCACGACCACGATCTCCTCCATGGTGGCGATGCCATGCCCAGGGATGGGCAGCCGCGGCTCCAGCGTATAGACCTGCCCCTCCTCCACGGGCAGGAAGGCGCGCTCGCCGTATCGCTCCCAGACAGGACAGAGCAGGCCCGCGCCGTCGTGCGCCGTGCGGCCAACCTGGTGTCCGAGGGCGTGATCGTACTCGGGATATCCCGCGCCGGTGATATGCCCCCTGGCCACGGCGTCGACAAAGTGGCCCTGCACCCCTGGTCTGAGAGCCTCCCCAGCGAGCCGGATGGCATGGCGGATGGTATCGAAGCCCCTCGTTACCTCGGCGGGAGCCGCCGCCTCGCCCTCCTCGAGGAAGTACCAGGTCCGCTGCATGTCCGAGCAGTAGCCCTCCACCTTCACCCCGAAGTCAACGTTCATGACGTGCCCCGGCTCGATGACGGTGCCGGTGGGCCCCGCGTGGGCGCCAGCCGAGTCCGGGCCCGTGAACACCGCCGGGCAGTGGCTCGGCTCCCAGGCAGGCTCGAGGCCCCGAGCCTCCATCTCCGCCACGATCAGCTCAGCCACGGCCTTCTCTGTCAGCCCCACCCGGAGCTTCGGAGTCAAGGCGTCGAAGATCTCCTGGGTCACGGCGCAGGCCCGCCTGATGCTCTCCACCTCGGAGGGCGACTTCCGCCCCCGCAGCGCGGCCATGACAGGAGCCGAGGACAACGCCCTCTCGAGGTAGGGGGTTCCAGCGAGGATCTCCCCGAGGAGGAGGTACATCCCATGGGTGAGGCCGTCCGCCAGCTCGCTGTCGGTGGAGAAGTTCAGCGCGAGGCGCCCAGGGTCCAGCTCCTGCATCACGCGCCGGAGGTCCTCTCTGATGCCGCCCTTGTAGCCGATGATCTCCGGGAAGATCCCTGTCCGCTGGATCCGCGCCACATCCAGGCTTCCCACAATGGCGAGCCGCCGGCCCCCGGAAGTGAAGATGAAGGCCGACTGCCAGGTCACGTTGGCCCCGACAACGGTGTCGAGGCTCGGGTCGTGCATGGCCTCCGACTCCCTGACGAACAGGAGCCAGGCGTCCACGCCCATCTCCTCCAGGATCCTCGCGGCCTGCTCGGCCTTCTCCAGGATCCGTCCGTCCGGGCCCTCACTTGACGTGGACGCTGTCATCACAGACTCCTTCTTGCCTCATCGGCTGCAGATCTCCAGGCGAGACGAGGCGCAAACATAACAGGATCGAGCCCGCGTCGCCACAGGGCCCCATCCGCCGGATCGTTTCACTCGGGACTTCGGAGGGGAAGCGCCCGGTCCCTGGAAGCCCCCGCTCCCCGAGCTGCGCCTGGAGCAGGCCTCGGATCGAGGCTCTGCCGGGACGGTAGGGTCTCGGGAGGCATGGGCAAAGGCACTCGCAACGGGCCCGGCCTCGCCGCCGGGCTTCTCGGCTCGGGAGACGGAGGCCGCCTGAGGTTGACGATGGATGGCTCCATCGCGGAAGGCCGCCCCCCTTCTTCGCCCCGGAGCCCGTCACCTCCCCGGGCCCCGCCCTGGCCAGCAAAACCGCGAAACACGAGTGGCGCCGTGAGGACGACTACTGCCAGGATCAGGAGCAGGATGATCCCCAGGACCAAGATCTGGCGCACTGGGTCCTTCTCCTTTGGCCGGCGGCTCGCCAAGGTGAGCACCTTCACCTGCACAAGAGTCGAGATTCGCCTCAGACGTTCTGGCGAGATCGCATCCTCGGGGTGGGACTCGGCCCACTCCCGGTAGCGGGCCGCGGCAAATGCCAGGGAGTCGGACACCTCGCAGGCCGCGATGAACGCGTCGTGGCGAGGAGGGTCATCGAAGCGCTCCGTCACCCTGTCCCAGAGGTTCCACAGAGCGTCTCGTTCCTCTCCTCTGGGCCCCTCGCTGCCAGAGGTCGATCGGCCGGGGCCGACGGACGAGCCATCCGGGCGATCCGCTGCGGAGCCCGCCTCATTGTCCTTGGGTGCTCCCAGGGGTTGCTTCGGCTGCTCCGACGCTACCTCGGTGACCTGCTCGCCGCAAGCCGAGCAGTTGAACTCGATGCGCGGCGGCTCCGTCAAGGTTGTGAACCGAGTCACCTCGGCCAAGGCGTTACACCTCGGGCACTGGATCCGCATGCTCTCGACCTCGGTCCTTACCCATTACAGATCCACTCCTCGTGGCCAGCTCTTCTAACCCACCTTGAGAGGGATGGGCATGAAGATCAGCACGAACACCACGAAGAGCAGGATACCAATCCTCTTACGAGAGGGCGAGAGGGGCTCGGGATCGAAGGGTGGGTGCCGCCCGATCCTCAGCCCGAAGATCAGGATCGTCCAGACGAACCAGGGCATCGCCGCGGAGAAGGCCATGGAGGCGGCGGCCCACGGCGTGTTGAGCCAGGGCACGGCGAACTCTTGAAGGGCCGGGAAATGTCCCGGGGGCTGAAGCAGGAGAAAGGCCCTATCGCCCGGCGACGGCAGGGGCTCTGGTTTCTGGATGGCCTCGTAGAAGACATAGGCGAAGACGAGGACGCCGAGCACGGGCAGGAGCCTGGACACGAGGCGGGAGAACCGCTCGTAGGAGCGGCCAAAGAAGGCGAAGGCCACGTGGCCGCCGTCGAACTGCCCAACAGGGATCAGGTTCAACATCGTGACGAGGAGCCCGACCCACGCAGCCCAGGCCACCGGGTGCAGCATTACGTCACGGCCTCCAGAGGGCAGCAGCTCGCCGAACATGACGAGCTTGAGGCCAAGGTAGAAGATCGAGTTGCCCTCGGTCATGCCAACGTGATCAAGAGGGAGATCTTCCACGGGGGAGAGCCACAGTCCGACGACGAGCAAGGGCAGAGCCACCGCCAGGCCCGCCAGGGGGCCGGCGGCGCCGATGTCCAGCAGGGCGTTGCGGGATTTGATGCGCTCGCGCATGGAGATCACCGCGCCGAAGGTGCCCAGGCCGAAGGGCACCGGAATGAAGTAGGGGAGCGACACGTCCACCCTGTGAATCCGCGCCGCGAGAAAATGACCCATCTCGTGAGTGAGCAGGATGCCGAGGAGGGTCGCGGAGAACACCAGGCCGCGCCACCAGTTCTCGAGGTCCAGACCACCCTGCTCGAACCCCTCTCCTCCCATGAGGAGCTCCGGGGCGGGAGAGCCCGCGTAGAGGAGCCCCACAAACGTCGTCGTCACGCAGGTGGCCAGAAAAAGCCCGAGGTGCAGCAAGAGCGACCGACGGGGAGGCCTTGGCGGGGCGAGCATCTCGTCCTCGAAAACAGCGCGCTTGATCTCCTCGCTACTCATCCTTGCCCTCGAGCGAGAGGCGCAGGGCGGTGGACCTCGGAAACACGGCCGCTGGGTCCGCCCGCTCCGCCTCCAGGAGCAGGCGGCGCACGGCCTCCGGCATGGTCCGAGGCGCCTCCACCTCCACGGTGACCTTCAGATCGCCACGCCGGCCGCCCGGTGCTGGAGCGCCCCTCCCGGCGAGGCGAAAAACCTGGCCCGTCTGAACGCCTGAAGGAATCTCGATGACAGTGGAGCCCTCCAGCGTGGGGACCCGCAGCCGGCCTCCCCCAATAGCGGTCGTGGCTGGCAGGGGGACCAGGCAGCAGAGATCGTCTCCCTCCTTCGTCAGGTAAGGATGCGGGACCACCTCCACGATGAAGGTGAGATCCCCCTCTGGCCCGCCGCGAAGGCCCGGAACGCCGCCCTTGGGGATCCGGGTGAGCTGACCGGAGCTGGTACCAGGCGGGATCTCCAGGGAGAAGCGCCTGGAGGCCACCACCACGCCATGGCCTATGCATCTGGCGCAGACAACGCGTCCTGCCTCATCCTCGACCCTTCCCCGGCCCTTGCAGGCCACGCAGCGCACTGGCGCGTCGAACTCGACCCTCTTCTCGCAGCCGATGAGGGCCTCCCCGAACGACAGTGGCAGCGTGTAGCGAAGGTCCTTTCCGAGAGACCAGCGCCTCGCCACGCCCTCCTTGACCTGTTCGAGCACTCCACCGACCACGCGGGTCACGCCTTCGACTAGCCCGGGGGCCACCCGCTCGAAGGAAGCCGCGCCGCGGTCATCGCCTTTCTCGGCCCCGGCGAGCGCCTCGTCGAGAGCGGCTCGCCGCTCCGGATCGAGGAGCGCCTGGTAGGCCTCCACGACCTGGGAGAACCGCTCCTCGCCGGCCGGGCCTGAGTTGTGATCGGGGTGGAGCCTCTTGGCCGCCTCGCGATAGGCGCGCTTCACCTCCTCCACCGAGGCCGAGCGAGGGATCCCCAGCAGTTCGTATGGGTCTTTGGGGGCTGCGGGCTCAGTCACTGGCTCACTCGCAAAGGCCGGCGCGGCATGGGATATGAAGCATTATTCCCACCACCGCGCAACGAGCGCAACGGCCGCGGCGAGCCTAACGACCGCGACGACCGCTCTGGGCCCCGGCCCGTGGACCCACTCGCCCTACTGCGACCAGATCCCCACTCCCTCGGCTTGGGCCTGTGCCTGGATCTGCAGGTAAGCATCCTGCCGCCCGCAGGTGGAGAGAGTATAGACCCTGGCCAGGCCGCTTGCCAGCAGGAGGGCGCCGAGGTCCTCGTCCTCGGCGGTGCGGACATAAGCGAGGAGGCGGCCATAATAGTCGAGGCAGCCCTGAGGGAAGGGGACGCTCGCGCAGCTCTCGTCGTCGAACTCGAGGCCGACGTCGTAGGTGGGCAGGGCGTGCTGCGCGCTGAACTGCTTGGCCTCCTCGGCCCAGGGCTCTGGTGACGGGCTCAGCTCGGGGCAGTTGACACCTAGGAAACGCACGGCCACCTCTTGGTCCTGGACCCTCACCTCGACGGTGTCACCGTCGATGATACGGAGCACCCGGGCCGGGAAGGGGAACAGGTGGACCTCTGCGTCTGGTGGGGCGGCGTCCGGGAGCCCGGCATCCACCGCGGCGTCCGCTCCCTGCCCGTCGTCGTCAGAGCAGCCGGCAAGCGCCGCTTGGCAGAGCAGGAGCAGCACCGCGCCGACGGGCAGGCGGCGGCGCCAGGCGCCGCCATATCGACGCTGGGATTGCCCGAGACCTGGTATCCGGGCGGTCGAGGTCATCGCGGAGCATCATAGCACGGCCCACGGGCGACAGCATTGACGTCTCCCATGATAGTGGATCGCTTGTTCCCAGGCACGACTTGTGCTAGTTGCGGTGCCGTGACGCAGCACTCGAACGGGTTGCCACGCCATGTGGCTATCATCATGGACGGAAACGGCCGCTGGGCCCAGCGCCAGGGAAAGCCCCGGACCGAAGGGCACAGCAAGGGCGCCGACGCGGTCCGGGAGATCACCCGAGCCTGCCGCCGCCTGGGCGTGAAGGCCCTCACCCTTTTCGCCTTCAGCGAGCAGAACTGGAACCGCCCCGTCGAGGAGGTGGAGGCCCTCATGGACCTCCTCCGCCAGTATCTGCTCGACGAGCGCCAGGAGATCCTCGAAAACGACATCCGTCTCACGACCATCGGGCAGACTGCGCACCTCCCCGCTCAGGTCCGCGAACCCCTGGAGGAGCTGATGGCCGCCTCGGCTGGCAACGGCTCCATGATCCTCTGCCTTGCACTCTCCTACGGCGGCCGTGAGGAGCTCATAGCGGCTGCCCGCGAGCTGGCCTCCAGGGTCCAGAGCGGCGAGCTGGATCCTGCCTCCTTCAACGAGGAGCTGGTGGCGGAGCACCTGTGGTCCGCGCATCTACCGCCCCTGGACCTTCTCATCCGTACGAGCGGTGAGAAACGGCTCTCGAACTTCCTGCTCTGGCACGCGGCCTACGCGGAGCTCTACTTCACGCCGACCCTCTGGCCCGACTTCTCCGAGGCCGACCTGAGGGAGGCCCTGGAGTCTTTTCGCCTGCGAGAGAGGCGCTACGGTCTGACCGGAGAGCAGATCCACGGCGGCGAAGCGACAGAGGACTGAGCAGCACGACGAGCCCCGAGCGGGCGCCCCGAGGCCACCCCTCATGACAGACCCCGAGCGCCCAGTCGATCCCCCCGAGACCGCTCCCTCCCCGCGCGGGCTCTCCAACACCCTCGTACGGGTGCTCACCGCCCTCGTGCTGGCCCCCTTGGTGGTGCTGCTGGTGCTGTGGGAGAATCACCTGGGGCTCTGGCTCCTGGTCCTCGCCTTCAACGCGGCGGGTTACTGGGAGATCCTCTCCATGGCGCCCGACGGCTCGGATCGCCTCGACAAGCTCACGATGACCGCCTTGGGGCTGGGCTTCTCCTCGGTCCTGTACTTCCGTCCTGGCCAGGCCCTGCCCATCTCGGCGGCCCTGGTGGTCCTGGTGCTCACCTACGCAGTCTTCCGCTACAGGGACATGGACAAGGTGGGCTCGCGGGCCGCCCACTGGCTGATGGCGCTCTTCTACTGCGGCGTCCTGTTCACCTGCCTCGCGCTGCTCAAGCGCCTGGACGCCGATGGAGACTGGGTGCTCCTCGCCATGACCACGGCCTGGCTCGGAGACACCGGGGCCTACTTCACGGGCCGCGCGATGGGAGGCCCCAAGATCTACCCGGCGGTGAGCCCGAAGAAGACCTGGAGTGGATCCATCGGTGGCATCGCCGCGAGCCTGGGGGCTGGCGTGCTCGCCAAGCTCTGGTACATGCCGCAGCTCGGTTGGGTGGACGTGGCGCTCCTGGCGGGCCTGGGCGGCGCTCTGGGTCAGGTGGGTGACTTCGCCGAGTCGCTCCTCAAGCGCTCCTACGGCGTGAAGGACTCGGGAAAGCTCCTGCCTGGCCACGGCGGCATCCTGGACAGGGTGGACGCCCTCATGTTCATCTCCGCCTGGTTCCTCGCCTACGCCACCTGGATTGGCAGAGTCTAGGATGGGCGCGCCCAGCGGCCCGAGGACCCTCTGCCTGCTAGGCTCCACCGGCGTCCTTGGCAGCGCCGCCCTCGCAGAAGCCCTGGCCCACCCGGACCTGCTCAAGGTCACGGCGCTCGCCGCCGGAAGAAGCACCGAGATTCTCGGCGAGCAGGCCGAGGAGGTCTTTCGGACCTCGGGCGTCCTGCCCACCCTGGCGATCGGATCCGAGCGCCAGGCCCAGAGCCTGCGAGACCGTCTCCGGCCCCTGGGGGATCCCGAGGTGCTCTCAGGCCCAGAGGGCCTGGCCCGCCTCGCCTCGGCGCCCGGGACCGACACGGTGCTCTGCGCCGTGACCGGCCTCGCGGCCTTCCCGGCGGCCCATGCCGCGGCCAGGGCTGGCCGCCACCTGATCCTGGCCACCAAGGAGGCCCTCGCCCTGGGAGGCGCGGCCTTGAAGGACCTGGCCCGCGACAATGGCGGCCGTCTGACGCCCCTCGACAGCGAGCTATGGGCCGCTGCGAGGCTCCTCTCCTTCCAGGGATTGGCCGAGGCCCCGCCGGGCTATCGCCTCCTACTCACGGCCTCGGGGGGACCGCTCTGGCATCGCCCCAAGGAGGCCTTCGAGCACGTCACTCCAGAGGAGATCCTCAGGCACCCAATCTGGCCCCTCGGGCCGAAGATCGCCGTGGACTCGGCCACGCAGCTCAACAAGGCTCACGAGGTGGTGGCGGCGGCCCAGCTCTTCGGCTTCGCCCCCGAGGCGATCACGGTGGTGATCCATCCCGAGGCCCGGATCCACGCCGTGCTCGGCCTCCCAGGGGGAACAGAGCTCGCCCTGTCGGCCCCGCCCGACATGCGGATACCCCTCGTGAACCTCCTCGGCCTGCCCGCCGCTCCCACCTCTGCGAGCTGGGCCCTCGCGGGCGCCATTTCGCTTCAACCTGTTGATGTAAAGAGGTTTCCAGGCGTGGCTCTTGGCCACGAGGCCCTGGCTTCCGGCCCTGGCGGTCGCGCAGCTCTGGTGGGAGCCTGCGAGGCCGCGGTGGAGGCCTTCCTCGCGGGCCGCATCCCTTTCCAGAGAATCGCCTCCGCGGTTGCCGAGGCGGTGGAGAAGGCCCCTGCCTGTCCTGAAACCCCCGAGGCTCTCCTGGCAACCGCCCTGGAGGAGCGCAGCGCTCTCCTTGCCAATCTCACCGGAGGCTGACGAACCTCCCCTGGCCCGCCGCACCCTGCCTTCACACCCCCCCGGATCTATGCTTATATACTCCCCATGAGCGACTCCCCGGCCACCACCAAGAGCATAATAGTTGCCGATCATCGCGGCCCGGAACGCACCGTGCTGGAGGCCATCCTCAAGCGGCTCGGCTATGCAGTGCACACTGTCGAGACAGCCGACTCCCTCGACGAGCTCCTCTCGGCCGGACAGAGCGCGGACCTGGTGATCCTGGACTCCAACCTGGCGGGAGATCGCGCCGACGACGTGGCCCGCTCCATCAGCCGCCCCGACCGCCGGGTGGTCCTCGTGGACTCCAGACACAGGGTGGGCAGGGAGATGATCGGCTTCATCGATCTCACCGAGAACTCCTTCAGGGGCATCGGCGTGAGGGTGCCCGAGATCGTCTTCCTGGTGAATGACCTGCTCTACTCCCGCTCCGGGGTCCCCCGCCGCAAGCGGCGGGTGTACGGGGGCTACCCCGCGACCTACGAGCTCCAGGGCGAGGTGATCCAGGGGGCCATCTACAACCTGTCCTCCGAGGGAGCCTTCATAGAGACGGTGAGCCCGCCCGACATGAAGTCGGAGGTGAAGCTCCGCTTCGCGCTGCCAGGCGTTGGAGACTTCACCATCCTCGCCCGGGTGACGTGGCGCGTGAAGGCGGACGAAACCGAGGGCCGCCGCTCTCCTCCGGGCATGGGCGTCCAGTTCACCGACACACCGCCCGGTGACGAGGAGAAGATCCGCACCTTCGTCGCCGCCGGCGGCCACGTCTAGCCCGCCTCCCATGGCCTCCCGCCCATGACGCGATCCGACCTCGCGGGGCTCCTCGAGCGCAGGCTGCTAATCGTCACGGGCAAGGGGGGGGTCGGCAAGACCACCGTGGCCGCTGCCCTGGCCCTCCTCGCCCTGCGCCAGGGCAAGAGGGTGCTGCTCGCGCAGTTCGAATCCAACGTGGACGCTGGGCTGCTCCTCGGCAAACGCGCCGTTGGGCCAGTGATGGCGGAGGTGCAGAGCGGCCTCCACGTCGTGAACATGACCCCCACGAGCGCCCTGCGCGAGTACGGGATGCTCATCTTCAGGGTGCGCGCCATCCAGAAGGCGGTGATGGAGAACCGGATGGTGAAGCACTTCCTGCGCGCCATCCCGGGCCTGGACGACTACTCGCTGCTCGGCAAGGTCTGGCACCACACCACCGAGCTCTCCGACGGCCGCCACCTCTACGACCTCGTCATCGCCGACGGTCCGTCCACCGGACAGATGCTGCGCGTGCTCAAGGTGCCTCGCTCCATCCTCGCCACGGTCCCGGACAGCATGCTCGCCCGGGACGCCCGGACCATCCAGGCCTTCCTCACCCAACCCTCCCGCTGCGGCTGCATCGTGACCACCCTGGCCGAGGAGCTCCCTGTAACGGAGTCCTTGGAGCTCGAGAGAGCCCTCAGGGACGATCTCGGCATGGACGTGCCCGCCATGATCGTGAACGGCCTCTACCCGCGCAGGAGGAGCTCCGAGCTCACCGAGCTCACGGCCGGAGACTTTGCCGGCTCTCCCCGGCTCGCCTCGCTTTATTCCGAAGCCCTCATCTTCGCCCGGCGCCGAGCCATCAACGACGAGCACCTCGCCATGCTCGGGGACAGGACCAGGACCCCTCTTTTGCGTCTGCCCCGGCTCTTTGCCGAAACCATCGGACCAGCGGAGCTCTCCGGGCTCGCCGACCGGCTCGGGGAGGGCATCGCGGCTGCCCATGGGGCCTGACCAAGGTGACAGAGGCCTTACCCGTGCCGGCGGCCCGGCGCCGTCCTGTCAGCCAAGCGCGGTCCTTGCAGCCAGCGCCGTCCTTGCCTTGCTCCCAGCTGCCCGGCCCTCCCTCCCGGCGCCGTCCTTGCCCGGCTCCCCAAGACCTATATAATGGCCTCCATGAGGCTTGGCTTAGTTCTTTCGTTAGCTTGCTTGCTATTTGTCCAGACAGCGCCCCCGGCAAGGGCTCAGGCCCCCGAGCGCATCGCGATCTGGCGCATAGATCCCTTGGGCGGGCTCTCCTCGGAGATCGTTGCCAGGCTCGAGAGCCTCCTCACCCAGGAGCTGGGGCGCCTGTCGGGGGAGATAGTTCCCTCCATCAAGACCCAGCAGGAGCAGCGCAAGCACCGGTCGCTCAGGAGCTGCGAGGGCGCCGACCTGTGCCTCGCCGCCATCGGCAGGAGCCTCAAGGTCGGGATCATCATCAGCGGGACCCTCGCCAGCCTCGGTCAGGACTACGTCGTCACCCTCAAGGCGGTGGAGGCTGCCACGGGCCGCTCCATCCGCAGGATCTCCGAGACGCTCTCAGGCGAGCGCGAGCAGCTGATCGAGGCGGTGCGGGTGGCGGCCTACCGCCTGCTCAAGCCAGAGCAGCTCCGCGGCTCCCTTCAGGTCCTCGTGAACATCCCTGGGGCCACGATCTTCCTGGACGGCCAGAAGGTGGGGGTCTCTCCACTGCGCACGGCCCTTTCGAACCTGGAGGTGCGTGAGCACAGCCTGCGCATTACCCACCCCGAGTTCGTGGACTTCATCCGCAAGGTGAACGTCCGGTTCCAGAAGACGAGCCTCGTGCGGGTCACGTTGAACCGCCCAAAGGCCGATCCGTCGCGCCCGACAGACGGCTCCCACCTCCCTCCCGCGGTGAGGAACAAGCCCACTCCCTGGTACTCCTCCTGGTGGTTCTGGACGGTTGTGGGGGTCGTGGCCGTGAGCGCCGGGGCCGCCACCGGCTACTTCCTGCCGCGGCTCCCCTACAACCCCAAGAGCTGCGACGGCTGCGCCTGCGGGGGGTGCCTGCCATGAGCTCGGGCTGCCTTTCTCGTCTCCCGCCGCGAAGGGCCCCTGCCCTGACTAGCCGGGTCCCTGCCCTGATCCTCGCCCTCGCTGCATTGCTCGCTTGCCCCGGCCCGGCCGAGGCCAGGCGGCGCCGCCCGAGAGCAGAGCCCAAGAGATCACCTACCCCGACCCAGCCCCACCCAACAGGCGTTACCCACGCCCTCAGGCCCCTCGAGTCCATCGGCATGGATAAGGACAGAGTGGACAAGGTGACCGCCGCGCTTTCCCGGCAGCTCGCCACAGTGCCGGGCGTGAAGCTCGCCCCCGTCAAGGACGTGCAACGCTTCCTGAAGAGCCGCGACGGGGCGCCCTACGCCCACTGCGAAGGGGACCTCCCCTGCCTTCACAAGCTCGGGACCATGCTCGGGGTCCCGTACCTCGTGGCAGGAGACGTGAGCGGCCTCTCCAAAGGCTACGTGCTCTACCTCCGCCTCGTGGATCCGGCCAAGCAGGAGCTGGTCCGCGCCATCTCGGTGGTCCACGGAGGGGAGGAGGGCGCGGGAGCTTCCTCCCCCAGCGAGGCCGCCTCCCTTAGAGAGGCGGCATACCGCCTGCTGGCGCCCGAAAAGTTCGTCGGGCAGGTGATCTTCGACATCGACGTGCCCGGCGCCCAGATCTTCTGGAACGGCCAGCCCCTGGGCGCAGCGCCGGTGGCCTCGCGGCAGATGACGGCAGGCACCCACGCCCTGCGGGTCACCCACCCCTCCTATCACGACTACCTCCGCTTCATCGAGGTCGGCTTCGACAAGACCACCGCGGTTAAGGTGTCCCTCAAGATGTACCCGATCATCTCCGAGGAGATGAAGGCCAAGGGAGGTGCACGCCCCGTGGAGGAGCCCATCGTCCCCGGTCAGCGGGTCATCTATCGCCCCCTGCCCTTCTACAAGAAGTGGTGGTTCGTCACCGTGGTGGGCGTGGCAGCCTTGGCCGCCTCCCTAACCACCGTGGCGCTCGCACGGCCGAGACACCTCGAGCGGGACGGCTCCGTCACAATCGAGAAGACCATGTCTGCCCAGCCGCCCCTGCTCTTCAGGTTTGGACGCTGAGCCGGGATGCCTGGCCTGGCCCCTCACT
>JAVEWA010000548.1:0-4861 GCA_034004785.1 Polyangia bacterium | reverse complement strand
GATAGAGCTCACCTTCATGTTTCTTCTGTTCCCAGCTGGTTCTCTTGTGCGAGGCTCGAGGGTGTGGTGCAATCCATGGATAGCCACATGATTCGGAGTCGTAACATGCGCAGCGAGGCCTCGATTGGAAGAGTAGTGGGACGGTCTTTGACCCGGCGCCCGGTCGCCCTGGCGCAGAGAGGACGCGCGGCGCCCCTCGGCAGCCTCGTCCTTTGCGGCCTGCTCCTCGGCTGGGGCTCCCTTTCCGGCTGCGGCGGCGGCACCGCTCTCGGGAGCACCTCGGACGGGAGCCAGCTCTGCGGCAACGGCAGGCTGGACCCACAAGAGGACTGTGACGGGGAACGGCTGGGAGGCGAAACCTGCGCCGGGCTCGGCTACCTGGGGGGGACCCTAGGTTGCACAACGGCTTGCTCCTTCGACACCTCGGGCTGCGATGGCCCGAGCCCGGTCTGCGGCGACGGGATCGTCTCGGGGATGGAGCAGTGCGACCACCCGGACTACGGCGGCGCGACCTGCGAGACCCTCGGCTACGCCGGCGGGGACCTCGCCTGCACGACGATCTGCCTCTACGACGTCTCTGGCTGCCAGGACGGAAGCTGCGGCGATGGCCTGGTACAGGCGGGAGAGGACTGCGACGGCGCCGACCTCTCGGGCCTAGGCTGCGAAGATCTGGGCTTCGAGGGCGGCGTCCTCGGCTGCGCTCTCGACTGCAGCTTCGACACCTCGCAGTGCACCGGAGCCGTGATCTGCGGCAACGGCTCGATTGATGCGGGAGAGGACTGCGACGGCGCCGACCTCGCGGGCCAAGGCTGCGAAGATCTGGGCTTCGAGGGCGGCGTCCTCGGCTGCGCTCTCGACTGCAGCTTCGACACCTCGGGCTGCATCGGGGGCTGCAGCCCGACGGGCGGCGCTCTCTCCTGCGCCGACTCCATCACGGACGACACCGCCACGAGCGCGGTCGCAGTGAGCTCCATCGATGGCTACGCGGGCCCGAGCTGCGCGACCTGGCCCATGACCGGCCCGGAGATCGTGTACTCCTTCTCACCGGCCCAAGACGAAGGCGTACAGATAGATCTCACGGGGCTCTCGGCGGACCTCGACCTGATCGTGCTCGAGGACGACGGCCTCGGCTGTGACGCCTCCCTGCCCTGCCTGAGGTGGGGAGGCAACGGCGGCAGCCAGTCGGAGCAGGCGCGCTTCACCGCCCGCGGGGGCGCCACCTACTACGTGGTGGTGGACGGCTTTTCCGAGGCCGCGGGGCCCTTCACCCTGACCTTCTCCTGCGTGGAGGTGGAGATCTGCACCGACGGGTCCGACAACGACGGCGACGGCGCCGTTGACTGCGCCGATCCGGACTGCGCTGGCGATCCGGCCTGCTTCGTGCGCCAGATCTACGAGCTGTTCCCCACCAACGATCCGAACCAACAGTGGGACCTGACGGGCACCACCATCACCTTCCAGCCGAGCTCCACCGCGCCCGACGGCTATACCTTTTCTACCCAGGGCGGCGTCGCGGCCTATCCCACCGCTCCGGGGAGCTCGCCTTCGGCGACCACTGTGGCCTTCGCTGCCAAGGACGACTCGGTGCTCGTGCCATTCCCAGCGGGCCAGACCTTCACCTTCTTCGGCGTATCCCATGGCGAGGTCTGGGTGAACTCCCACGGCAACCTGACCTTCGGCTCGGGCGACCTCCAGTTCGAGGAGAGCGCCCAGGCCCTGGCCGCGGGCCCGCCCCGCATCGCCGCGGACTGGGATCACCTGGACGTCACGCAGGGGGGCACGGTCACCGTGGATCGGCTGAGTGACCGGTTCGTGGTCACCTACCACCAGATCCCGGATCGCTTCTACGGAGGCGTCCACTCCTTCCAGATCCAGCTCTTCGGGTCCGGCACCATCACCATCACCAACCTCGCCCACGACGGAGTGGACGGCCTCGTGGGGATCAGCGAAGGAGGGGGCCTTGACTACGGGCCCGCTGTGGACTTCTACCAGGGCGCGGCTCCGAACCCGCCCCTCGGCTACTGGGAGCAGTTCGTGCCGAACCAGGGCGACCCCTTCGACCTGGACGGCCAGGTGCTGACCTTCACCCCCGACATGGCGAACCTCCAGGGCTACTCCTTTGGCGTCGCCGCGGCCCCTGCCTCCCTGCGCTTCACGCCCGGCACGGGCAACGTCTCGACCCAGGTCCTCACCCTCGGCGACGACGCCTCGGTGGAGGTGGCGCTCACCGCGCCCCACCAGGTCTGGTATTACGGACAGAACTTCACCACGGTTCACGTGGGCTCCAACGGGTTCATTACCTTCGGCACCGGGTCCAACGACTGGAGCCCAACCGCGGCAGAACTCTTCGCCGCGCCGCCCCGCATCGCCGCCCTCTGGGCCGACTGGACTCCCAACACGGGCGGCGCCGTCACCGTGGACGAGCACAGCCTCTCGGGGGGCTACGTCTTCGTGGTCACCTACGAAGGCTTGCCCAGGTTCAACAACCCGGGCGGCGCCTCCACCTTCCAGATCGCGCTCTTCACGAGCGGCCTCATCGCCATCCAGTACGCCGACGTCAACACCACCGACGGCCTGGTGGGCATCGGCAACGGCGCTGGTGGCCCTCCCCCTGCCGAGACCAACTTCCTGCCCTAGAAGGGGCCAGGACCGTCAGCTCCCCTCGCTCTAGCCGAGGTCAGCAAGGCACGGCGCTCACCCGCGCCCGGCGCAGGCCGCCTCCAGCCGGGCCAGCCCATCCTCCAGGGCCTCGAGGGTCCCCTCCAGGGCCTCCCTCGCGGTCTCCTTGTCCTCGTCGAAGTGCAGATCCGGCGGGTCGAGGAGGGTGCCCGCGTCGACGCCGTAGAGCCCGCTCCCGACGGCGTGTGCGAGCTCGTCGCGCGGCTCCTGATGGCTCAGCTCGGCCCAGGCGAGGGTCCAGGCCCGTACGGTGCGCTGCGGGTGGTAGCCTCCGCCGCCGAGGGCCAGGATCTGGCCGCCCCGCTTCGAGATGGCCGAGGCAGCCCAGAGGAAGCTGCGGTTCGTCATCCGGAGCTGGGTGAGGGGGTCGTCCCGGTGCATGTCCGCGCCGATCTCGAAGATGAGGAGATCCGGCCCGAAGGCGTCGAGAGCCCGCGGCACCACGCGGTCGAAGGCCTGCACGAAGAGCTCGTCGTCGGCCCCTGGCGAGAGGGGGACGTTCACCGTGAAGCCCTCGCCCGGCCCCTCCCCCACCTCGGTGGCGGCCCCCGAGTGTGGGTAGATGGTCTGGCCGTCCTGGTGCAGGGAGATCGCGAGCACCCGGTCGTCCTGCCAGAAGGCCGCCTGTGTGCCGTTCCCATGGTGGGCGTCTATGTCCAGCACCGCCACCCGGCGCCCGGCCCGGCGAGCCCGGAGGGCTGCCAGGACGACGTCGTTCGAGTAGCAGAAGCCCTCGGCGTGATCCGGGAAGCCGTGGTGAAAGCCGCCCACCGGGTTGAAGGCCCGCTCGAGCTCGCCCCCGAGCAGGGCGTCGAGGCCGTCCAGGGTGGCGCCGGTGGAGCGGGTCACCAGCTCCCAGAGCTCGGGGAAGATCGGGTTGTCGCCGCCCCCAAGGCCAGCGGTGAGCATCTCCATGGTGGGCGGCTCCGAGGCGGCGATCCTCGCCGCCTCGCCGAGCAGGGCCAGGTACTCCTCGGTGTGAAACTCCGAGAGGGTCTCCAAGGAGGCTGGCGCGGGCTCCAGCTCCCTCACTACCCCAGGGTCCATGAGGCCGTAGCGGCGGCAGAGCTCCAGGCATCCCCTGGCCCTGTCAGGCTTGAAGGGGTGAAGTGGACCGAGCGAAATACCGGCCAACACGCGATCATAGATGAATCCGGCTCTCATCCCTTGTCATCCCGTCCATGCGGCCCCTCTTGTTTCAGAGCCGCCGTGCAGGTTGCCTAATGCCAAGCTTTCCATGCTCGAAATTCGTAGCACAGCGGGAGTGATTTTGGGATGGAGAAGCTGCCCTAGCGGATCCGCTCCTTGCCGAGGTCCAGCTCGAGGAGGTCCCCCTCGCCTCCGCCCAGGGCGGCGCCATCGGGAGTGCTGATGGAGGCAGCCAGCCGGATCTGGTAGCTGGTCTCGGCGCCCAGGGGACCAAGGGGGATGACCCGCAGCCTGTTCTCGGCCTCGCTGAAGCGCAGGTCAAAGGCCAGCCCCTCGCCACCGGCCTCGAGGGACAGAGACTCCAGCGTGATGCTCGCGGGATCCACCGGCTCGGAGAAGTAGATCCAGATCTCGCTCGGATCGGCCTGCAGGAAGGCCCTGGCCACGGTCAGCTCCCTGCGGGTGGTGAAGGGGACCGACAGGACCCCGGATGTCTCCCACACGCTCTGGGAGCCCTGGTCGAAGCGCAGGCCAGCGAAGGTCTCGCCGTCCTCGCTCTTGAGCGAGTCGAGATCCAGCTCAAGAGCGTAGTCCGTCGCGGCCTCGAGGCGAGCCGAGGGCCTCAGGGTGAGGCGCCTGTTGCCCTCGCTCAGGTCGATGCTGGCCTCGAGGATCGCCTCGTCGCCGAGGCGCCTGATGCGCACGGTCGTGGAGCTGGCGGTGGCCGGATCCAGGGGCCGCTCGAACACCACCTCGATGGGCTGGTCCACCGCCACCGACGAGTCCCCCATGGCCGGGGTCACCCGCTCGATGACCGGACGCTGGGCCGAGGTGGCCACCGACAGGAAGGCCGCCAGGCCAAGGAGCCCGAGGACGCAGAGGGTCCTCGCCCCACCCCGCCGGACAGAGGGGCCAGGCTCGGGAACCTGAACCTGACTGGCAACGGCTGTCTTGGCTTGCTTGCTCTCGGTCTGGCTCATGGGCGGCTCCTTTCCTGCGACGCTAGCTACCTAGAGCAAGGGGGGTGCCAAGA
>JAVEWA010000547.1:0-4862 GCA_034004785.1 Polyangia bacterium | reverse complement strand
ATGACCCCACTGTCCGCGCGCTACGTGCTCAAGCGCCTGGACGTGGCGAACGACACCAGGGACGCCCTGGGCTCGGCCTTCGATTTTACGAGCCGGCTTTCGGTTGCCCAAGGCGATCAGCAGGCCGAGCTCATGCGCGCCCAGATCCGGCAAGCCGAGAAGCGGCTCGCGCGCCTGGATCTTCGCAGGGCTTCCAGGTTCAGAAGGCCCAGGGATCTCCCAGCCTTGGGTGTGGCGACGCTGGCGCTGGCGGGCTTTGTGGCCATGTCCATCCCGGTCCAGAGCACCTTTGCCTCCATTCCTCCATCAGAGCCTCCCCCGAGCGCCATAAAGATGGACAGCGACCTGATGCAGGAGGCCATGGACAACCTCAAGGACGTCGAGGACCTCGCCAAGCACCTGAAAGACCAGGCGATGTTTGATTTCCTCAAGGAATACAAGCAGTTGCTTGAGTCGCTCCACCGGGGGACCATGACCAGGGAGCAGTTCGAGGAGGCCTACAAGGCCTTGATGCAGAAGTACTTCCAGGGAAGTGACAGGGAGCAGGGGAACCAAAAACAGATCGCCGAGCAAATTAAAGAGGTAGGCAAGGATCTGGCCAAGAGCAAGCTCACCAAAGCCTTGGGCGAGGCCCTCGAGAAGCACGACATGGCGGCTGCCCGGGAGGAGCTGAAGAAGCTCGTAGAGAAGATGGACCAGGGCAAGCTCACCCCCAACGAGAAGAAGGAGCTCGCAAAGGCCATCGACCGGGCCGCCAAGGCGCTTCAGAACAAGGACGCCAAGCAGCTCGAGGAGAAGATGCGCAGGGAGGAGCAGAAGCTCGAGAAGCAGGTCGAGCAGGCCCAGAAACAGCTCGAGCGGCTCCAGCGGCGGCTCAACGAGGAGAAGGATCCCGGGGCGCGCCAGAACCTCAAGCGGCAGTTCCAGCAGCAGAAGCGCCAGCTCGAGCAGCTCAAGCGGCAGCGCGAGAGGCAGGCCGAGCAGCGAAGGACCCTGGAGAAGCTCTCCCGCTCCATGCAGGATCTCGCAAACCAGCTCTCCCGCGAGAAGATGGACGACAAGACCCGGGCCGCCCTCGAGCAGCTCATGAAGGAGATGTCCAAGTACCAGAACCAGGCCGCGAGGGGCGGGGCCAGAGGGCAAGCCCAGCTCACCCTCGAGCAGCTCAAGGAGATGCTCAAGAGGCTCCGCAGCCAGCGTCAGGGGCAAAAGGGCGCCCTCTCCGACTACCTGGACAGGGCCCGGCAGGGAAACCAGGGAAAGGGGTGCAAGAGCTGCCAGGGCACCGGGCAGAAGCCCGGCGGCAAGGGGCCCTGCCCATCCTGCGGGGGCTCGGGTCGCCAGGGCGGACAGGGAGGAGGGGTGAGCCTCCAGCCGGGCGCCGGTGGGCGCCAGGGCGGGCTCACCCGGCAGGGAGGCCAGGGCGGGGACAAGCAGGGCGGGGGTCAGCAGGGCGGGTCCAAGTGGGGCACGGCCCACAAGCCCGAGACCTTGAGGGGACGCCCAACGGACCTCGCGGGCAAGCACGACGAGCAAAAGGCCGACGCCAAGCAGGGCGCGGGCCCGAGCGAGGCGCAGGTGTTCCAGGGGGGCGCGGACAAGGGGTTCTCCAGCCGTGACTATCGCAAGGTGTACGTTCAGTACAAAAAGATCTGGCAGGAGGTCCTCAACCAGGAAGAGATCCCCCCCGGCTACCGCTACCTGGTCGAGCGGTATTTCAGGCTCGTGAAGCCGAGGTAGCCCGAGGGGAGCCCGAACAGATAGCCGATGGCAAGTGCCGACCTGGTGGTGTACCTTGGCGGGACCTGGTCGCCCGGCAAGAGGGCGGAGCCCTGACACTTCCTCCGGCCACAACCGGAGCGACGCACTGGCGCCGGCAAGCGCAAGTCAGGTGAAGGAGCGCACCCGATGACAGAGCAGGCAGCAGCAGTGGAGTCCGAGGTCCAGAAGTTCGTCTCCGACATCCAGACCCTCCGCGACGAGGTGGGGAAGATGATCGTGGGACATCAGCACATCGTGGAGGGCGTGCTCTCCTGCCTCCTGGCCGACGGGCACGCCCTGCTCGAGGGGGTGCCGGGGCTCGGCAAGACCATGCTGGTGCGGACCTTGGCTGAGGCCGTGGACCTCAAGTTCTCCCGCATCCAGTTCACGCCCGATCTGATGCCGGCGGACATCCTGGGCACCAACATGATCCAGGAGGACGACAGGGGCTCCAAGCATTTCGAGTTCCAGCAGGGCCCCATCTTCGCCAACATCCTGCTCGCAGACGAGATCAACCGCGCCACCCCGAAGACCCAGTCGGCGCTCCTCGAGGCCATGCAGGAGAAGAGCGTCACGGTGGCCAAGCAGACCTACAAGCTGTCGCCTCCCTTCTTCGTGCTGGCCACCCAGAACCCCCTGGAGATGGAGGGGACCTACCCGCTGCCGGAGGCGCAGCTCGACCGGTTCATGTACAAGCTCCTGGTGACCTTCCCGGACCGCAAGGAGCTGCACGAGATCCTCAACCGGACCACCATGGCCGAGAGCCCCGAGGTGAAGAAGGTCGTGGACGGAGAGCGCCTCCTCGGGCTTCGCTCCCTGGTGCGCCAGGTGCCGGTCGCCGAGCAGGTGCAGGACTTCGCCATCAGGGTGCTCCAGGCCACGCACCCGTCGGATCCCGGGGCCCTGCCCGTCACCAAGAAGTACCTTCGGTTCGGCTCCAGCCCCCGCGGCGCGCAGTCCATGCTGCTCGGCGCCAAGATCCGCGCCTTGCTCGACGGGCGCTTCAGCGCCTCCTGCGACGACATCCGCGCAGTGGCGGCCCCTGCCATGCGCCACCGCCTGATCCTCAACTTCGAGGGAGAGGCGGAGGGGGTGGCGGCGGACGACATCATCGAGGAGATCCTCGGCCTGGTGCCCGAGCACAGGGATTGACCCTGGCGGAGGCAGCGCCCATGGCGTCGTCCAAACGATCAACGAGGAAGGAGACCGCAGCGGAGCGGCTCGTGAAGAGCGGCCGCGAGGTCAAGGATCTCTTCGACGAGGCCTTCCTCAAGGAGATCGAGAAGCTCTACATCATCTCCAAGAAGGTCTTCGCCGGCCGCCTCCGGGCAGAGCGGCGCACCAAGAAGCTCGGCAGCGGAGTCGAGTTCGCCGAGCACCGCGACTACACCCCCGGGGACGACTTCCGCTACATCGACTGGAACATCTACGGCAGGATGGACAAGCTCTTCCTCCGCCTGTTCGAGGAGGAGGAGGACCTGCACGTCTATATCCTCCTGGATGTGTCCAACTCCATGACGATGGGCTCGCCCCCCAAGTTCTACTACGCCATGCAGATTGGGGCCGCGCTGGCCTACATCGCCCTTTCGAACCTCGACCGGGTCGGCGTCGTGCCCTTCGCCGAGACGACCCTGGGCCGCCTGCCGCCCACGCGCGGCGTGGGTCAGATCTTCAAGATATTCGAGTTCCTCAAGCAGACTCCCGTCGGGGGGGAGACGCGGCTCGAGCCGTCACTGCACACCTTCATCCACCAGAACCAGAGGCGCGGCGTCGCGGTGCTCATCAGCGACCTCTACGACCCGGCGGGCTACCAGGAGGCCGTCAACACCCTTCGCTACAACAAGTACGAGACCTACGTGGTGCAGGTCTATGATCGCAAGGAGGTGCAGCCGCAGCTCATGGGCGATCTCCACCTGGTGGACTGCGAGACCGGCGAGGCGCGGGAGGTGACGGTCAGCCCCAAGCTCCTCTCCGACTATGCAAGGGAGCACGAGCGGTTCTGCCGCGAGATAGACCAGTACTGCACCGAGCGCGCCGTGCCTTTCTTCCGCACCCACACGGGGCTGCCCTTCCAGGACTTGATCCTGGAGATCTTCAGGATGGGAGGCTTCGTCAAGTGACCCCCATCTCCGCCATCGGCCCGCTCTTTCCAGCCTTCCTCGAGCGCTTCCGGTGGACCGGCCTCGGCAAGCTCCCGCCGACCTGGGCAATCTTGGCTGCCGCGGCGGTGGTGGTGCTGCTCTACATCCTGAAGCTCCGCCGGAGACAGGTAGAGGTCCCGTTTTCGCCTCTCTGGGCCAGGCTGCTCAGGGACAAGGAGCCCACCTCCTTCTGGCGCCACCTGAAGCGCCTGTTCTCCATGCTCCTGCAGTTCGTGGTGCTCGCCCTGCTGCTCGGGGCAGTTGCGGATCCGCGGGATCGAACGGAGCTCAAGACAGGCCGGCATCTCCTGGTGCTTCTCGACACCTCCGCCTCCATGCAGGCCATGGACGGTCCCCCGGAGCCGGGGGAGGAGGCCAAGGGGCCGAGGAGCCGCATCGCGGTTGCCAAGGAGGAGATCCGGAAGCTCATAAAAAAGAAGCGGCGAAACGATCTCATGATGCTGGTCCGGATGGACGGGCAGGTCACCCCAGTGACCTCCTGGACCAAGGACGCGGCGGTGCTCGAGAAGGCGCTCGGCGAGATCGCCGCGGCGGAGACCTCGGCGGACATCGGCCGCGGCCTCCGCTTTGCCGCCGACACCCTGCGGGAGGCCAAGGAGCCCATCCTGGTGCTCGTCGGGGACGGCCACTACGACGAGGATCAGCTCAGGTGCGTGTTCTGGGGCGCCGCTCCTCCCAAGGGGTTCGACTGCGAGGCAGAGGGCGCCGCGCCCGACCCCTCGGCGCCTGCGCCTCCCCGGCCCGAGGCGATGGCCCCCGGGGCGATGGCCCCCGAGGCGATGGCCCCCGGGGCGATGGCCCCACCCGGGCCCCCCGCTCGGGGCGACATGACCCCGGAGCCGCCGGCGCGTCTTCAGGCGCCCCGGCCCGAGGTGCTGGCCGCAGAGCGGTTCATCGACCCCATCGCCATGGGCAAGAGCGCCGCCCACGCCATCCGCG
>JAVEWA010000546.1:0-4876 GCA_034004785.1 Polyangia bacterium | reverse complement strand
AGCGAAGGTGCTTCACCGCCCTACCTAGGCCCCGCAACGTCGTAGGAGCTTCACCCCCCGTGGGGTCGAAGAGGCGCACCGTGCCGTCCAGCCCCGCGGTGGCGAAGCGCCGGCCGTCCGGCGACGGCACCAGTGACGTGACCTGGCCGCGGTGGGCCGGGAGAGCAGCGCGCTCCTTGCCCGTGGAGACGTCCCATAGCACGAGGGCCCCGTCCTCGCTGCCGGTCACCAGGGTCTCTCCTCCCTGGACCAGGCCTAGAGCGCTGATGGCCTTGTCGTGGGGCCGGGCGGTGGTCGCCAGGAGCCGGCCAGCGCCGACGTCCCACATCTCGACCGTTCGCCGCTCGGTCGCCACCGCAAGGAGCCGCCCATCCAGGCCGAGGCTCCCGGGAAGGATCCTGGTCACCTCCGGTCCGGGCGACGCCGGAGGGAGGCTCGCGCTGGTTGGGTAGTGAAGGACCTCGGCAAGGCGCCCCCCAGCTGCCTGCCTCCGGCCCGCCGCCATGCGCCCGCCTTCAACGGGGATCCGCGCCGCCACGGAGCAGCTCGGCAGGTCCCACACCACCGCTGCGCCCCCCGGCGCGTGCCCCGCCAGGCGCCGCCCGTCCTCGCTCCAGGCCACCCTTAGGATGGCGCCGTGCCCCTCTCCCCTTAGCGCACAGCGCTGCCGCCCGGTGGCGGCCTCGAGCAGGGCCAGGCTCGGCTGATCGCGCTGCCCCACCAGCAGGAGGGTCCCGTCCGGGCTGAAGCGGAGGGGAAACCCTCCAAAGGCGAAGGTCTTCTCGAGACGCAGCTCCGGCACCGTCCAGCGCCTCAGGAGCCTGTCCAGGCCGGCGGTGAACAGGAAGCGCCCGTCAGATGAGAACGACACCGCCTCCACTGGGGCGTGGTGGGCCTCCACCACCGCGCGGGCGGGCGCGAGCTGCCGCGCCGAGAGGCCTAGGAGGATTCGCACCGGGAGACCCCGCTGCCCGAGCCGCCAAGCCTCCGCCAGGTATGCGATGGCCCGCTGGGAGTGACCGGCCAGGAGCTCGCGCCGCCCCTCGTCTGCGTAGAACGTGGCCAGGCGGGCGGTCGCAGCTCGGGCGTGCTCCCTGGCCTCCACCGCCCGGCCCCTGGCCTCGGCCGAGGCCCGCTCCGCGCGGCCTCGTTGAGCCTCGGCCCTATCCCGCTCCTGGACGATCCTCATGAGGCCGACCACGCCCAGCACGCCGAGGGCCACCAGGAAGCCCGCGGTGATGCCCACCGCCACCCGGTTCCGGCGCACCCAGCGCCGGACGAGCGCGGCCCCGCCGTAGTGGTGCGCTCCCACGAGCTGCCCACGCTGAAAGCGCCGCAGATCCGCCGCCAGCTCCTCGGCGCTCGGGTAGCGGGCCGCGGGTTCCGTGGCCATGGCCTTGTCCACGATGCTCAGCAAATCCGGCGCCAGATCGGGCTGCAGCTCTCCGAGAGGCCGCGGCGGCCCCGTCGCCAGATCGGCCAGCACCTGCTCGCTCGTCTTGCCCTCGTAGGGGTGATGCCCAGACAGGCAGTTGTACAAGATTGCGCCCAGGGCGTAGACGTCCGCCCGCTCGTCGACCGGCTCCCCCCGCGCCTGCTCAGGCGGCATGTAGGCCGGCGTACCCATCACGGCGCCCGCCACGGTGAGCCCCTCGGCCCCACTGGATGGACGCCGGGTGGCGGCCCGGCTCGAGCCCTTGGAACCGCCGGTAGTGGATGCAGCTCCGGAGGAAGCAGCTTGTGAGCTCCCGCCCTGAGAAGAACGCCCCGAGGAGCCAGGCGGCGAGGAGCCGGGCGGCGAGGAGCCGGGCGGCGAGGAGCCAGGCGGCGAGGAGCCGGGCGGCGAGGAGCCGGGCGGCGAGCCTCCTGAGCCTCCCGTCGCCTCCCCTTCGCCTTCATCGAGGGTCGCGCGCCCCGAATCGCGAAGGTCACCGAGCCGACGTTCGGGCCGACGCGGCCGCTCCCGCCTCGTCTCGGCGAGGGCCTCGGCGCTGGCCTTGTCCCCGCGGCCGTCCTTTCCCTCGCCCTGCTGGAGATCCTCCCCTCCCCCCGCGCTGCCAGCAGGCGCCTCGCCCGCCTCGCCCGCCTCGCCTGCCTCGTCCCCGGGCTCGTCCAGCTCCTTGGCGAGCCCCCAGTCTATCACCACGGTCTCGCCGTAGTCCCCTACCAGAACATTGCCCGGCTTCAGATCGCGGTGGATGATCCTCTGGCTGTGGGCAAAGGCTATGGCCTCCGCCACGGCCGTCACCCGTGGTAGGAGCGCCAGCCGATCCGCGGGGTTCCTGGCCTCGGCCACAAGGCGCGAAAGGGGCCGCCCCTTGATGTGCTTCATGACGTAGAAGGGCTCGCCGGAGGGCCAGCGGCCCTGCTCGTAGATGGGCACGATGGAGGGGTGCTGGAGCCGCCCGGTGATCCGCGCCTCCCGCACGAAGCGGGGGTGCAGCTCGGACCTCGGGGTGATGAGCTCCTTGATGGCCACGGAACGTCCGAGACGCCTGTCCCGGGCCGCGAGCACCTTGCCCATTCCGCCCCTGGCGAACTCCTTGCCCACGGAGTAGTGCTCCCTCGGCACGGTCACCAGATCACCGAGGTCCTCCAAGTGCTCTGGCGGCGCTCCCTGCGGCTCTCCAGAAGGCCCGGGGCCCAGACCCCGCTGCACCACCACCACCGGCTGCTCGGCATTCCCGGCCGGCATGGCAAGGAGCGTCGAGTCTTCGAAGGCCTGCTCAGGCCCGGGCCCCGGCCTAGACCCTCGCACCAGCCCCGACCCGGGCACCGGCACCGGCACCGGCACCGAAGAGCCGCCCTTCACCACGAGGCCATCGACCCTCACCCCGAGGGCCGCGCCGCCCCCCGCCATGAGGGTCTGCTCATCACCTGCCAGAGCATCTCCTCGACGGGTGGTCGAGGACGACGCGACCATGGTCTCCTCGGTCCCCAGCGCCTCCGCTCGGACCGCTCCTTGAGAACCGGCTGCTCCTTCCTTGCGAGGAGCCTCTCCGGCCTCGGCTTCCGCTGGGCCTCTGGCTGTCTTCTCCTCTTTCACTTGGTCCGAGCCCCTGGCCGCGCACCGCGCGACAGCGATGAGACAGGAGTCTATCCCGCCCGGATCGCAATGGGAAGGAGCGAGGCGTGGCTCAAGGAAGCTGGATGCCCTTGTTCTTGCATAGAGTGACGAGCATCCCGCGCATGCCGCCCGAGAGGTTCTTGAAGGCTTTCTTAGCGGCGTTCTTGTTGCCAGAGCCGCACGCGGCGGCGCCGTATACCGCCCAGGCGCGCTTGCTGGGCTTCTTTCGGATGGACTGCATGGCCAGCCTCATGGCGGCCCCATACTGGTTAGAGAGGCTGGCCTTTTGAGCCTGCATGAGCAGCTCGTTTGCCGCCTGAGCGTCGGCCTCGCTGTAGGACGAGCGCTCTTCGGGCAGATCCGGCGCCGGGGCTGGCGCCGGCCTGGCCGAGGCGTCCTTTGCGGCGCCTTGGGATTTATTCGCAGCGCCATCTCCCCTCGGCGCCCCATCGCATGCAGAGGACGAGCAAACCAAGGCTGCCAGGGAAGACCACACAAGCAACGCACGCACTCGATAAAACGCCATGATTCCAACTCCCATGTTACGCACGCACCCATTCACTAGGGTGCCACGGACGCCTCGCCAATGGCGAAGAGGTCGCCGTCCGCCGCTGCATAGATGCGCCCCTGTCCCCCCATTGCCAGAAGGAATGCCCTCGCGTTGGGATCTCGCCACGATCCAGGGAGGAGGATGCTCCACCGCAGGGCGCCCGAAGGATCCAGGGCGAACACAGCGGCATGCTCGTCGAGGACACGACCTCCGACGTAGATCCAGCCCTCTCCATCGACGATCATGGGCCCATGGGTCCTCGCGCCTTCCAACAGCGTGTCGAAAAGACGGGCGCCGTTTTGGCCAACTTGGACCACTCTGCCCTGCCACGATGGATCATTCCAGGTGAGGCACAGGACTGGCCCGCCTGGGCCGAGTGCCTGGGCCGGAATTGACAGGTCCGAATACTCGTCTTCGAATATTATGCGCAGCTCTCCCACGGGGGACATGCCGTAGGCGCGAACCTTCATGTCGTTGGGTCTGACGATGGGCAACGTGACGATGTAGAAGGCGCCGCTGGCATCCAGGGCCAGGCTGCCCATCCTATCGCCCTGCAGGATGGCAAGCTCCTCGAACAAGCCCAGGCGGTCGAACCGCTGGAGACTCAGGGCCGGATAACCGAGGTCCCAGCCGTAGTCCATTAGAAGGCTTGCCCTGCCACTTGCATCCACGACAGGCCCTGTGATGTTTCGGCGATCGAGCTCCCGCTCCCATGAGAGCTCGAGGTCCGAGTCCATGGTCGCCAGGGTTCGGAAGGTGGAGACCAGCACACCTCCGGTAAACGAGAGCACCGGGCTGTCCGAGGCAAGGTAGTTCGCCGGGAATGGCGGCGGGGCTCCGTATGGAGCCTCGCTCGAGTAGCTGCCGTCCGTCTTCAACGCCAGGATAGAGTATGGCAAGGACAGGAGTATCTCCCCCCCTCCCCCGATGGCTGGCGAGCCAACGACCGGACTTCCCAGGTCGAGGCTCCAAAGCAAGGCGCCAGATGAGTCGACGGCCGACAGGACACCGCTGGCGTCCGGATCCTCGGCGCGGCCAAGCAAGAAGATCCGCTCGGAGGAGTCCACCACCGCGCTCTGCAAAGGCCGAAGCGCCACGCCGGGCAAGCTCCAGGCCACCGTGGGCTCACGCGGACCCAAGACCGGGGGGTAGAAGCTGCGCCCTGGGCAACGTCCCTCCATCGGCCAAGGCTCTTCCCTTACGACCTCTGGCAAGCCAGCCGATGGAGGAGTTTCGAGCCAGGCCCCGAGGGGCCGGCC
>JAVEWA010000545.1:0-4876 GCA_034004785.1 Polyangia bacterium | reverse complement strand
CCCGGGGCCTCGGCATCCGCAGGGCCAGACGCCAGGACGAGGACAAGGAGTGACGCGAAGGAGTGCATGGCAGCGGTACCTCGGCTCAATCCGGCAGCGCCTTCCACCGCAGGGGGGGCCTCCTCCAGAATACCTGGAGGCGCTGGAGCTTGATCTCGTGCTTCTGGTCCTCGAGAGGAACTATCATGAGGCTCTGCGTCCTGAACCCAGGGGCGGAGATCTCCACCACCTCCTCGGCCTCGGTCCTCCGGAGCTGCGCCCTGAAAACGGGCCCGGAGTACTTGCGCTCGCGAAAACGCAGGGTCGCTTGCGCTCCCTCGGGCAGCACTCTTATCTCCAGGGACACGGTGGCCGGCTCCGAGGGTCTCGTCGAGGTGGGGGAGGAGGCGTCCCTCGAAGGCCTTGGCGACTCCCGAGCTATTCTCGGGTCTTCCATCGCCGCCTCCCTGGATTGGGGGGCCAGCGCCGCCGGAGGTCCTCCCCTGCCCTTGCCAAGGAGGAAGGCGGTCAGCACCGCCAGGATCACGAGCGCCGCGCCGCCGAGAGCTCCCGCGAGCAGCCAGCGCTGGTTGTGCAACCAAGGCCTCAGCCCACGAGACTCCGAGAGCTGTGACAGGCTCCCCTCCTCAACCTGACGGAACCGGACCACCGAGAGAGCACCGGTGTTTACCTTGGTTCGGGCCTCCTCGATGATCCGGTCCCGATCCTCCCGCTGGGCGTGAAAAAGCCTGTCCATGAGATCGGCGAGCTGCTGCTGCCCAGATACCTGCTGCTCCTCCACCAGCAGGGCCTCTAGAGCCCCCTGGAGCTGCGCGGCGGTCTGGTAGCGATCCTCGGGCGCCGGCGCGAGGGCCTTGAGCACGATCTGCTCGAGGCGCGCCGGCAGCTCCGGCCGCAGAGTCCGGGGCCGTGGCACCCTGGCCTGCCGCACCCTCAGGAGGGTCTCCACCTCGGTGCTAGCCTTGAACAGCCTCCTCAGGGTGATGGCCTCGAAGAGCACGGTTCCAAGGGAGAAGATGTCGGAGCGTCGGTCCAGGGGTTTCTGGGTGGCCTGCTCCGGGGACATGTAGGCGGCCTTGCCCTTCAGGGTCTTCACCGCCGTGTGGCTGATGCGCTCCCGGGCGAAGGCGATGCCGAAGTCCACCACCTTCACGTGGCCATCGTAGCTGATGAGGATGTTCTGGTGCGACACGTCCCGGTGGACCACCCCGAGCACCGCGCCCCCAGGCCGCTTCAGCTCGTGGGCCGCGTGCAGGCCAGCCGCCGCGTCAGCCACGATCCGCGCCGCGTACATCCAAGAAAGGCTATCCGGCAGGCGCTTGGCAGCGGCCAGCACCTCTCGTAGATCATGGCCGTGCACGTACTCCATGGCCATGAAGTACGAGCTCTCGACCCGGCCCATCTCGAACACTGTGGCGACGTTGGGGTGGTGGATGAGGGCCGCGATCCGGCACTCGTCCAGGAACATCTCGGTGAACTCCCTGTCGTCGGACAGGTGATCGTGGACCTTCTTGATGCAGAGGAGCTTCTCGAACTCCTGGGGCCCGGTGATCCTGGCCAGGTAGAGGGTGGCCATGCCTCCGCTGGCCATTTTGAGGAGGAGTTCGTAGCGCCCGTAGTTCTGGCCGGGTGAGGGGTTTGGCGTCTGATCTTGCCTGGTCTATTCCGCCCCTCAGAGTGGATCCGTCACCGGAACCGCCGTGGCGCTCCCGGTGGAGATGGAGTGGCCGAGCTGGCCTTCGGCGCCAGCTCCCCAGCACCAGGCGCTCCGATCCTCCAAAATAGCACAGCTGTGCAGGCTCCCGGCGGCTACTCGCCCTCCGCCCGAGATCCCTGCCGCGAGCACGGGGTTGGACTGGGGCGGCGTCGAGGTGATGCCGAGCTGCCCGTCCGTTCCCGAGCCCCAGCAGTAGAGGCCGCCCGAGACGTTCACCGCGCAGCTATGGGCGCCGCCAGCGGCGACGTCTCTGGCCTCACCGACGGTCATTACTGCCACGGGGGTGGTACGGTTTTGTGAGCCGCCGTCCCCCAGGCGGCGCTGCCCGCCTTTGCCCCAGCACCAGAGGGCGCCGAGGAGATCCAGGGCGCAGCTGTGCTCGGCGCCGGTGGTCAAGAGCCGGGCGCCTGCAAGACCTCCACCAGAGGCCACTGCCCGGGGGACCAGGCTGTCCTCGTAGTTCCCCGTGCCGAGCTGGCCAGAGGTATTCCGGCCCCAGCAAAAGACCGAGTCGTCCCCTCCCACGGCACAACTATGGCGAGCTCCGCAGGCCACCCCTCGCGCCCATGTCAGACCTCCGCCTACGGCCACCGGGACGGGCGCGTGACGGTCCAGCAGCTCCCCGTTGCCGAGCTGACCCTCGGCGTTCCGGCCCCAGCAGAAGGCGCCCAGGGCGCTGGTGGCCGCGCAGGTGTGGCTCTCGCCAGCGCCGAGGTCAACAGCGTGCTCGAACTGCTCTACCAGCACCGGCAAGGGCCGATCCACCAGGGAGCCATCGCCGAGCTGACCCTGAGCGTTGCCTCCCCAACACCAGACAGTCTCGTCCGCCGTCAGGGCGCAGCTGTGCCCGGCTCCGAGGGCGACCTTCACCGCCCGCCCAAGCCCCTCCACCCGCGCGGGGCTCGCCCTGTCCTCGGCGCTGCCGTCCCCGAGCTGCCCGAGGGAGTTGTCGCCCCAGCACCAGACCGAGCCGTCGCCCTTGACTCCGCAGGTGTGCGCCTGTCCCGCGGCCAGTTGGCTCCACCCGCAGTCCTCCGGGCAGCTCCCGCTGTTCTCACCCTCGGGAGCGTAGCAGACCCCATTGCCGCAACCCGAGGCACACACCGAGGGCTCTCCAGCGCAGGACCACCCTGCCTCGATCCGGCACAGGGCGCTGCAACCGTCCCCATTCGAGTTTCCGCCGTCGTCGCACTCCTCCTCAGCCCCGATCCAGCCGTCCCCGCAGACCACCTGTGAATGACAGGCGCTGGTGTCCAGGGCGCAAGCCAGGCCGCAAGAGAGCTGTCCACTGCCAAAGCCCTGGGTCCCGCAGCTCTCGCCCCCGAGGTCGCTCCCGTCGCAGGCCTCTCCTGGCTCGAGGATCCCGTTGCCGCAGACGTAGCCGCCGCCGTCTCTCAGGATGTCCGTCGGCCAGTCATAGACGCAGGCAGGACCAAAGGCGCACACGAGAACAGAGGCGAGGCCTACGAAGCCCCGCCCTCCACATCCTGCGCCCTGACACCGTGTACGCATCGCTCAGTTCCAGAATCCACCAGGCGAAGAAAATACCGCAATTCGGAGAAGAACTCCAGAGTGGTTGCGCTTCCATTGCCGCTCTCCGACGGCGCCGCCGCGGCCGAAACCCGAGCTTGGCTGAGAAATGGGACCTTCACTGTTTCCAGGGTGAGCCCCTGTTCATGGAGGCTTTCGTCAAGGAGTGAACGGCCGCTCACCTATCTCTCGGCGAGGCCAGCCCCGCCGACCACCCAGTCCACGACGCGCTGCAAGGCCGCCCTGCCCTCCTCCACCTCGGAATCGGACAGCGCGCTCGTCACGAAGCCCAGATAGTCCGTGCGTCCCTTCGCAGCGCAATGGGCCGCGTAGCGGTCACCCAAGGGCCCGAGCGGGGCGAGGAGATGGGCCGGAACCGGCGCCTCCAGGGCAAGCCTCGACCTTGGCCAGGCCGCCACCAGGGTCTCCTGCTCCAAGATGTGCGCTCTGTGCCTGGCCGCCCCATCGCCCGAGGCCTCCTCGACGGCCCTTCTGTGGAGAGCCACCGAGGTGGGCAGGCGCTCCACCAGCGCCCCGAGCCTCCGCACCCGTTCAGCGGCCCCGGCCCGGATCTGGCCGAGGGCCGCCTGGTAAACTCCCGCCTCGTGGGGATCGATATGAGGCCCGCTGGAGACTCCGGGGATCCGGACCAAGGAGTACCAGGCCTCGAGGGCTCGCAACTGGCCGACGTACTCGGCGGTAAGGCGAAACAGGCGCGCCACGGCCCCGTATCGATTCAGCTCCATGGGCCTGTCGAGAACCACGGGCTGCTCCCCGTGCACCGTGCCCTCGGGCACCGAGCGACGGACTCCCGAACCAGCCACCAGGACCGCGCCGAAGCCGACCTGCACCGGGCTGATGATCTGCGCCTGCCCGCCCACGAAAATCCTGGGCGAGCGCAAGAAGATCCCACGCGGCACGTCCCCGAAGAGAGAGGCGAACTTGTCCCCCCGCGGCGTGAAGTTGTAGAGCGCGATGGAGCTGCCGATCTCGGTGTGGTCCTTGCGGCCCGTGCCTCCTGCCACGAGGGCGTCGCAGAAGTTCACCAGGCTCCCGGCGATCACCCAGGGGAAGGCGATGGTCATCTTGTAGCCCACGTGCTGAGCCGCCTCGGACTCCTCCTCCATGAGGGTCCCGCCCCTCATCTCGGCGTGACCGCGCACGGTGACCCCGTCCAGGAACACCGCCTCCTGGAAATACCCCCCGTATAGATCCACGTTCCTGCCGGTCGCCACGTCCTCGAACCAGCCCCCCCCGGCCCTTCCGAGCCGGGTCCCCCTGCCGAGCCGAGTCCTCGGCCCCCTCACCGTGCAGCCGGGAAAGATCTGCACCTCGGGCTCGATCGCCTCCGGGTCCAGGTCCTCTAGGATGGTGGCCGCCGGCGCGTGGATGAGCACGCCGCGTTTGATCAGCGCCTCGAGCAGGGCAGGATCGTTCATGCTCGAGATGTACAACGGCAAAGGAGCGCCGGCAAGTGGCCCTGCGCCTGACCCCGGGTGCGCCAGAGGCATAGCCTTGTCCCATATTGGGCCTCTGATCGCATGGCCCGGGACCTCTCGGGTACAAGTTCGCGCCCCGGTGAAGGGATGCTATAACCTCTTCGTGCGCAAGCTCTACGGCAAGGTAAAG
>JAVEWA010000544.1:0-4877 GCA_034004785.1 Polyangia bacterium | reverse complement strand
GCCCCCGCCTGGCTGGCGATCGCCATGGTGGCGGCAGCAAGTTTCGGAATCGGCGCCGTCCCGGCTCAAGCGACGCCGAAGCTGAGCCTGGAGGGCGGCGCCAACGACGCAATCGAGTCCGGCGAGAAACTCTCGACCGAGTGCGGCGTGCTCTCGGCCTGCAACCGGGGGCGTCGGCAGCGACCTCTAGGGCGATGTGTGCAAAAGCGACGCCGCCAGACAGCCGAGGGGAGGCTGTGAGATGCCGGCGCGCCGAATTCGTGTGATCGTAGTGGATGATGTCCCGCTCATGAGAAGGCTCATCGCCCGCTTCCTCACTGGAGTAGAGGACATCGAGGTCGTCGCCCATGCGGGCGACGGCCGTGAGGCGATCAATGTCGTGGAGACATACCCAGCCGACGTCATTCTTCTGGACGTGGTCCTTCCGACCATATCGGGAGACATCGCCACCCGTGAGCTCATCCGGCATTTTCCCAACCTGAAGGTGCTGGCTCTCTCCGCCTACGGCGATCTTCAGCTCGTCGCTCGCATGCTTCAGGCAGGCGCCATGGGCTACGTGCTCAAGGATGCGAGCCCTGAGGAGCTCGTCGAAGCCATCCGGATGGTCGCGCGGGGCACGCGCTACTTCTCGCCCACGCTCGCCTCGCGGATGCTAGCGGACATCGGAGCGAAGCGGTCTCTCCCACCGAGCTACCTCGGCCCAGCAGCACGTGCACTTTCGGTGCTCTCACCGAGGGAGCGCCACGTCGTCCAGCTCGTCGCCGAGGGAAATAGGAGCGCCGAGATCGCTCGCATGCTCGGCGTGACCGAGAAGACTGTGTCGTCGTACCGCGAGCAGATCGCGGAGAAGCTCGACCTGCACGGCATCGCCTCCCTCACCAAATACGCCGTTCGAAACGGCATGACGCCGCTTGGCGAATGCTAGGTCAGACCCGAGGTGTATTGGCAAATGACGGCCGTTCACTTGTAAGCTAACCTCGACATGGAGGTGTCGCGATGTTCGGGCGGAGAGAGTGGAGCTCGATAGCATCGGTCTTTGTGGGGTGGCCAGGTCGAGCAGGATCGCGTCTGCCAGGAATGCCTGTGCTGTTTCTGTTCGCCGTCTTCGGGCTCGTCTCGGGGACGGGCTGCCCGAAAACTGCTGACCGGAAGCCGCTCGTCGACTCCTCGCACGTATTTCCCGCCGAGTGCACCGCCGGGGAGCTCCGATGTGTAGTCAACATGCTCGAGGAGTGCGAGCTCGGTAGGTTTCGGACCTCCCAGGTCTGTGCCGGGGCCTGCCTGGCCTCGACGGGATGCCAACCTCTCCCCGAAAACGTGACTTCCTACATCTGGATCGCGAACACCGGCGAGGGTACGCTGAGCAAGGTCAACACCCAGACCGTCATGGAGGAGGCACGCTACAACACCTGCGCCGACGAGAGCCGCTGCTGCGATCCGTCCCGGACCTCGGTGAGCCTCCACGGCGACGCGGTGGTGACCAACCGGGCGTCCGACTACTTCGCCGGGTGCAGCCCGCCGGCCTCTTCGGTGGTGATGTTCGCGGCAAGCAGGGGCGACTGCGTAGATCGCAACGGCAACGGCGTCATCGACACCTCGACCGGCCCGACCGACGTTCGGCCCTTTGGCGAGGACGAGTGCATGGTCTGGAGCACCGACCTGCCCTACCTCGCGGACTTTGGCGACGACTCCCACGGCGCGCGCGCCACCGCTTGGGACGGGAGCGAGGACGAGGAGACCGGGCTCGGCGGGCGCGTCTGGATCGGCACTTGCAACTCGTATAGGACACCGAGCGTCCACATCTTCCGCCTCGACGGAGATTGCGGCACCGTGCTGGACGAGGTCCAGATTCCAGATGTCTACTGTGCCTATGGTGGCGCGGTCGACGCCACCGGGAGCCTGTGGTTCCTCGACAATTATGCCATGAAGCTCGTGAAGGTCGACTCGGAGACGCTCGCGTGGGAGAGCCGACCAACGAGCTGCGCCTACGGGATCACCCTGGACTCCCTCGGCCGGGTCTGGACGGGCGGTTGGAGCTCGCCGGAAGAGAAAGGCGCCTGCACTGCCCGCTATGACCCTTCCACGGGCGAGGAGCACATAGTCGAAATCCCTCGGGCCTCCCCGGCCGAGCCGGAGCCCTTCCTGCGTGGGATCGCAGCAGGTGTTGGCCTCTCCGCCGGTTACATCTGGGCAGCCGAGACCGACGGCGTGCTGTACCAGGTCGACAAGGAGAGCTTGGAGATAATCGGCAGTCTTCGCCTCGGGCCATCCCGGCTGGAAATGATTGGTGTCGCCGTCGATCACATCGGCTACGTGTGGACAGTGTCCTTTCTTTTCGGCATGGCCTTCAAGGTTGACCCGTTCACCTTCGAGCACCTCAGTCTCGCCATCGGGAAACAGCCGTACACCTACAGCGACATGACCGGGACCCAGCTCCGCGCGGTCGTCGTCGTCCGCTAGCTCCGGTCGAGCACAATACTTTGGTCTGCACCAGGGGTCCATCCTGATGCTGCGATTCGAGGCGTGTCGCTCAGACAGTGAGCTCGAGACGTAAGGAAACTCACAAAAAGCGACTCCTCCCCCGGAGAAATACTCTCCTGCACCCCGGTGAACACCGGCTTTCGCGCCCTGCGTCGCCAGGGGTAGCCTAGCGGCCAGGATGGAGGGATGGTCCCTCCAGAAACCCCATCATCGAAGGAGAGAATAGATGAGACCCAACCATCTGGCGACGGTAGCCCTGGCCGCGCTCCTCACCATGGGCAGCGCGGCCGCAGAGGCGACTAAGGCCCCTGACCTGACGACGTTCTGCTACTGGTACAACAGCGCGTGGAGGTGCGCGAACAACATCGTCGAGTACGTCTCTTGCGACGACGGCGACCGCAATTGCTGGTTCATCGCCGACTACTGTGAAGGGGCCAACCCGGACCTCGGGACCATGTTCACGATGTGGTTCGACTTCTCCACAAGCGGAACCTTCGTGGACGGGCGGATGTATGCGGACGATGGCTGGGCGGATGAAGTGTATGACTACTACAACATCTACGGCGGCACCTGGAACTTGTACTCCGACTACCCTATCGACATCGAGTGGAACCTCGAGGTGTGGGACCCGCCCCTCTATGTGGGCAGGTTCCGGGTGTCACTGTCGGGCGTGACCTACGCGACGTACGTGTACGTCCGCAGGGTCGTCTGCAAGTAACGCCCGCTTCCTCTCTTCCCCGAATCAGGCCTCGGAGGGGGAGCCTCGCTAGAGGGCAGGGAGGATCTCTCGCCAAAGCAGTGAGCCACGAGCGATCGGACGATGATGGAGCCGTATGGGCCGTGGAGAAGCTGGACGAGCACTCCGAGGCGCCCATGTATGGTGCTCCGGTCGTGCGGATTCCGGCCAGCCGGCCTATCTCAGGATCAACATTCAACCCTAGAGCCAGCACTACCTGGAGAACTGCCCAACCACGTGTCTCCCCTGTCTTGACGAGCAGGGACTCGGGCGTTAGGCCTGATGGCGAAAATCTTCGCACCAGGGCTGCAGATGACGTTGCAGGGCCTTTCCAGCGGAACATGGCCAAGCCTTTCTTCTGACATCCTTCCTCCTTGCGGGGTGCAATGGGCGCCTTTCAGGATGAGTGTCACCAGAAGCAAAAGTTTTGACAGCCTTTCTACGAAAACCGCCCCCCTCTGACCAGCTCTCCCCTTGTGTCCTCACCAGCTAACGCGCAGCTTCACGAGGGTCCTGGTGTCGGTGAAGTGGACCGTGGAGGGAGGGCGGGAGTCGTACATGACCACGAAGTTGAAGTCCAGGGAGAGCCACTTCTTGATCCTGAAGACCACGCTCAGATCCTCGAGGAAGCGGAAGTCTCCGAAGTCGTCGAAGCGGGGCTGGGCGTAGGTGGTGGCCACGAGGCGGAGCCAGGAGGTGAAGAAGACGCGCAGGAGGAGGTAGCTCGTCCACCTGTGGTTGAGGGTCGTCTTGGGGTGGGGGTCGCCCTCGTCGATGTTCAGATCCTCGTACTCCATCATGTAGCCGGAGCCGAGGTATATCCAGAGCCTGGCATTGCGCACTATCTTCAGGCGCAATCCCGCCCCCAGGAGATAGCGGAGGTGCATGCGGAGGAGGTCGTCGAACTGGACCTGGGTGAAGACCTCCGTGCCGACCCGGTGGTGCCACATGGCGGTCCAGCGCCCGTGGATGAACCCGTTGTGGATGAACTTGGACCCATCCTTCTCGCCTACCGAGTAGCTGCCCTGCAAGAAAGGCCCATGAACCCCGCGGAGGTACTCCAGACGGGCCCCGAGGGTGGCGAGAACGAGGTCCGTGTTCCCGGTCTGCATGGTCAGGGCGCCCTCGAAGTGGCCGTGCAGGCCGGTCTCGGTCTTCTTGGAGCGCAGCCGCTCGGTGTTCACCTGGGCCCAGCCAGGCGCGGAGTGGCTCGTAAGGGCAAGCAACAGGAAGAACCAGCCGAACAACCAGGGAGGGATCCCATGCTGGAGAACAGGACGAGCCAGAGGGGCGAGAGCTGCGCGGAGCGAATGACGACCGATCATCTCCTTCTCCAGGGTACGGGGCGCCTCGAGACGCCTCTGCGAAAACGTCCCGGCGAGGGTAACCCATGGAGGCCCTGCAGCAAAGCCCAACCGGGCCAGGAACATGACACGGCGAAACGAGGAGACAGAGGGCCCAGACCGGCCAGGGTGCCACTTGGAGAAGTTCTTCCACGGAATCACGCAGAAATTCGGTGACGGCAGCGGCTGAGCGCTGGAACTCGTCATCCCAGCACTCCGAGATCCCGAGACATTGAAGCCAGAGCCTGGAGTCGAGTTCCACTTCGAAGGTGGCATTGCGGGCGTACGTGCCAATGCGGGCGCTCGGAATTGGCAGT
>JAVEWA010000543.1:0-4885 GCA_034004785.1 Polyangia bacterium | reverse complement strand
CTCTTGCAGGCTGCGCCTCGACCTTGCTCGTTAACAGGGACTATGCCAGCAAGCTGAGGCCTGACGAAGACAAGCTCCTCATGATGCCGCTCGAGCTCCACGGCTTCCCCGAGGCAGTGCAGACCGAGTTGGAGCATGTGGCTCACGCCCAGTACATGGCCACCTTCGGCGATGTTGGCGTGAGTCTGCAACCAGTCAAGCTCGGCATGGAGGCGGCTGGGTTCGGCAGAATCACATGGCGCCTCGCCCAGCTGGTGTTCCACGTGGCGAGCGTTCACAGGAGCCCACACCTCGTCCAGGACAGATGCAGGCACGGAGCGGCCCGCGTGGTGGGGTACCTGGGACGATTCGTCACCTGGGCCATCGGAGCCCTCCAGGCCGCCGGCGCTCCTGTCGGCGGCGCTCCGATCTTCAGATACATCTTGGTCGTCTCCGTGGAGAAGTTGGGAAAGGGGTCTCGTGGAAGACCTGTGAGACTGCGCGTAGTTGGCGGGATCGTGGACGTCGAGAAGAAGGAGATCGTGGCGGCCAAGTGGATCGAGAAGGACACGGAGGCCAACAAGGCTGCGATCCTTGTCGCCCTGGCCATCACCGGCAGGCAGCTAGCCAGTGGCCTCCGTTCCGTTTTCAACTGTGGCAAAGTGAGGGGCAGGGAACTAAACGTCTGTCGCGGCGGGGCTAGCCCCTAGCCGTCAGCCCTTGGCGGGCGGCGCGGGGAACAGGGCCTTAAGGCGCTTCTTCACGTCCTTGGCCAGGGTTCCCATCGCGGCGAGGGTGCCCAGCTTGTTGGCCATGACGTTCTTGGTCATGAAGGTGGCGCCGACCACGCGCTTGTTCTGGATGTCCACGATGCCGCCCACGAAGCGCACCCGCCTGGTCTTGCCAAAACCGTACCAGGGCTTTCCATAGTTCATCACGTCCATCACCACCATGTAGCGGAACTTGTAGTCCGCCGGCACCGGGCTGTTGGGGATCTTGGAGAGGATGTTCACAAGGTTGTTGGTCAGGGTGCCGATCAGCGGGAGGGCCTTCACGAGGTGGCCGCGCAGGCCCTGAGTGAGGTCGCCTGCGTAGCGATGGCCGTACCAGTTCAGGTAGTCATAGACTCCCCAGGCCATCCAGTAGGTCAGGTTCTCCAGCCCGAGGGCCTTGAGGGCCTCCTTGATCGGCTGCAAGGAGATGGCGTTCTTGGCGCCGAAGGTCGCCATGAAGCCTGCCATGAGGGCCCCCTCGATCCCAACTGTCATTGCCACGCCTTCACTGAAGCCGTGAGTGGCGACGGGGAGCACCAGGAGCTTGTCTTGCTCCGGGTTGATCTGGCCCTCGTAGGATTTGATCCAGATCGTCTTGTAGCTCGTACATCCGCCGAGCACGGCAACTGTTGTGACTGCAACAAGCAGGCTCTTGATTCTCGACATGACCAACTCCTTGTGGTTGCTGTTTGGGAACCTCTCCGCTGGATTGTGGGAACAGGTCGAGGGGGACTCTAGCAAGCAGCCTGCCCGCATGCAAGCTGCTTGTATATGATTGTAATCATAAACGAAATATGAATTTCGAGACGAGAGTGTGCCGCTCGTGGAACCGGGCGCTGGGGCCGCGGAGACCTCTGGCGCTGCAAAAGGACAAAGGGGTCGTCGGAGCCGGGATCAGGGCTTGCTTCCGGGTTGGTCGATCAGGGCGCCAAGGGCCGGATGGGACTTCACGAGGGCTGCCCTCGCATCTGGGGGCAGGCTGCGGATCGCCTCCAGGGCTCCGCGTTGGTGCGTCACGTCGCGCGCTCGCTTTGCCGCGTCGAAGAGCGCGGCCAGCTCGGGGTGCATGGCAGCGGCCCCAGGTTGCTTCGCCAGCGTGACGTACCAGGTGCCCTGGAGGCTCGGCGCCTTAGGGGCGCCAAATGCCTTCGTAGCCTCCGAGAGCTCGCGCCGCGCCGCCTCGATCCCCGGGGCGCCGAGCTTTCCGAGCGCGAGGGCACCCTGCCCGGCCGACTCCTCGTCTCGAGCCCTGGCAGTGCAGTGGGCCAGCAGCGCGGCGCCCGGCAGGGCAGAGGGCGCGCCGCTGTGCGTGGGGAGGTTGAAAAGGACGTCGATCGTATGGGCGCAGCCCGAAGGCGTCCGCAACCGCGGCTCATCCAGCATCGCCTTGACTGCGGCCTCCCCGAGCACCTCGAGCCCTGCCCTCAGAGACATCGGCTGCTCCTCCTTGTCCTCGACTGGCTCAGCCAGTATCGCCGCTATCAGCACCCTGGCCAGGGGAGCGGCCATCCTACGCAGGCTCAGCCGCTCTTCTTCGTCGAAGATGGACTGCTCCGGCTCGCCAGTGAGCATCAGGTAGATGGCCAGCGCCACGCGGGTCACTGTCCCGGGCGGAAAGGGGCCTTTCAGCAGACGGTCGATGGTCCTAGGTCCGAAGACACACAGCCCCATGAACATTGCTTGGTCGTGGGTCTCCTTGGAGACGAAAAGGAGCCACAGGTGCTGAAAAAGGGGCTGTAGGGCCTTTCGAATCTCGTGTCTCTGGGATGGGGAGCGCCTTACAAGGCCAAATGGGTGGACCAAGTTGTAGGCGATTGCTCCCGCTGTCAGCAGCTTCCGTTCGCTCGAGGGGGCTGCCGCCACGAAGCTCAGCAGGGGCTCGACTAGGGGCATGCCCAGGCGAGCCAACCCGACTGCGATGGAGGCCCTATTCTCATCATCGAGGCTCGTGATCTCGAGCACTCCTGGCAAGGCCAGCCTGGACTCGGGCCATCTTGCGATAAGGGTGTCCAGGGCCTGTCTCCGGGTCTCCATGGGCTGTTGGAGGTTGAAGTCTGCGAGCAGGGCCTCCTTCAGCTTCGGTCCTTGGCTCTTCCGAGGTTCGGTCCCGTTCTTCTCCCCGGTCTTGCCTCCTTGGCCATTCGAACCATCGCAGGCGGCCCAAGCTGGCAGCGTGGCGAGCAAAACCGGTAAAAAACATCTGAGCGACATCCACACCTCCGATGGCTGACTCTACACTCGACGAGCGACAGCGCGCTAGGAATTTGCCCGCTCCTGAGCCCTCTGAGAAGATGTCCTGGGGCAGTCGCCCCCTCTCTGATCATGAGCGTAGCCCAGATGCACATCCTGCTCGCAACCGAGGTCCTCCCGCCTCCCGAGGCCGGGTCACAGGCGGCGGTGTCCCTGGCGCGGGAGCACCAGGAGAGGGCGGGGGCGCTGGCTGCATCCAACCGGGGCGCGGTGCTGGTGCGCGTCGGGCGGGGTTGCGTCAGCCGGTTTGGAGATCTGGACGATGCCCTAGCGGCCCTGTCGGAGCTGATGAGCCCATCGGAGCCCCGGCGGAGCCGCCCCACGCGGCTGCGGGCCTCGATCCACATCGGAGCTCTCGGAGGCGAGCAGGTTCCGCTGGCAAGCCCCGCGGTGATCGCTGCCAGGGCGCTCCTGGGCCAGGCAGGTCCGGGCGAGATCCTGTTCTCGGATGGGTTGGCCCAGGCTCTGAGGGACAGGGGCCTCCAGAGCTCCCCCATTCTGGCCGGGGCCGGGGCCGCGGCGAGTCCTGCGGCATGTCCGCCTGCCCACCGCCTGCTCACACGTCCCAGGCGTCCTCGGGGCGCGGCCATGCGTCCGGTTTCGGGCTGGCTCCTCGGCGCGGCGGTCGTGGTGGCTGTGATCGCTGCTGTCGGGACTCTCGCAGTGACCCTTCTCTAGGGCGAACATCCCCGGCGGGCTGCCGGGTTTCCTAGGGTGCTCGCTCTCCTTGGATCGGTATAATGCGCCCATGTCTAGCGAGCTAACATCCGGACAGGTCGTGGCGGGTCGCTTTCGTATAGAGAGCGTCATTGGCGAGGGGGGCATGGGCATGGTGTACCTGGCCAGGCACTTGACCCTTCGCCGTCAGGTCGCCATCAAGGTCCTCAAGGGGGACTACGACTCCGACGAGGCCTTCGTGGAGCGCTTCCGCCGGGAGGCCGTGGCCGCCAGCCAGGTGGCTCACCCCAACGTCGTGGCCATCATGGACTTCGGGCAGCTCGAGGACGGCGCCTTGTACATCGTCATGGAGTACCTGGAGGGGGTGGGGCTCGATCAGGTCCTGGACGCGAGCGGCGCCCAGCCCCTCTCAAGGGTGCTGAGCATCATGATCCAGCTCGCCGACGCCATGGACACCAGCGCCGCCGCGGGGGTGGTGCACAGGGATCTCAAGCCCGAGAACGTGATGCTGTGCGACGTGAGGGGGCGAAGGGACGTGGTGAAGCTGGTGGACTTCGGCATCGCCAAGCTCCTCTCGCCCGAGCATCGGGGCAAGCGCTCCACCCTCTCTGGGCAGATCTTCGGCACCCCGGAGTACATCTCTCCCGAGGGCGCCATGGACCTGGAGGTGGATGGCAGATCGGACATCTACTCGCTGGGCGTGCTGGCCTTCGAGCTCGCCACAGGGGATGTACCATTCGTGGGGGAGGGCTCCGAGGTCCTTCGGATGCAGGTCCAGAAGCCTCCCCCGACGCCTTCGTCCCGGATGCCCCGCCGTCTGATTCCGCCCGCCTTCGATGGCATCGTGCTCAGATGCCTCGCCAAGCGTCCCGAGGAGCGTTACCAGACCGCGGCGGCGTTCTGCCGCGATCTCCTGAAGCTGCGGGGCCAGCTCGCGGGGATGGCTGTCAACCTCCTCGGGCCCGCGGGTGAAAAGGGGGCACAGCCCAGGCGAGTCAGGACCAGCGGCGCATGGGGCACGATCAGCCCTGACCGCGAGCCCGTATTCACCATCGCCGGGGAGCTCTTCTCGGAGGAGCCCCGCCTGGAGCCGCAGGGCGTGGGGGGCGATGCCCAGGGTGACCAGGCCCTCTCCCTCGCCGTGTGCGCGCGCGAGCTCAGGGAGCAGCTCCACGGCGCGCGGAAGGAGATCGCCTTCTCGGCCG
>JAVEWA010000026.1:0-23664 GCA_034004785.1 Polyangia bacterium | reverse complement strand
CTGGCCAATGCCACGAAATCCCTCATGCTTCTGGCTGCTTTCGCCGAGCTGTCATAGGGGAAGATCACCTTCTTGAGTGGGAGATCGAGCTCCTTGGGCACGACCAGGATTGGGCAGACCTGCTCCTTGAGTAGCTCTTGGAGCGTCTCTCCGGGCGCCTGGTCCGTCTCGAAATGGAAGAAGGTCCTCGTGCCGATGATTATTAGGTCGGCGCTCCTCCCGGCGTCCGCGATCTCTTCGGTCGGGCTGCCCGACTTCAGCTCCGTCTCGAAGGCGACGCCCGCCGCTTGGCAGGTCTTCTGGAAGCTCGAGATGAGGGCCTCCACGTCCTCCCCGGCGGCGGTGATGTGCTTCTCGCGGGCCTTCTTGGCGAAGTGGCTGGCGCCCACGCCGGCTCCATGGGACGCCTTTTCGATGCCGGGAAGATCCACCACCCCCACGCCGACGACGGTTCCGCCGTGCTCTTTCGCACGGTCGCAGGCAAGGTTCACGGCCATCTTGGAGTACTCGCTGGGATCCAGCCCGACCACGATGCGTCTGCTCATCAGCTTCGTCCTTTCCTCGGTGCTGCTCTGGGTAGCACCCATTGAAGCGGGAATCACCGGATCGAGTAATAGACTCCGAGATCCACCGTCAATGTCAAGTCATCCGCTGCGTGGGTGTCCGAAGCGCTCCCTGATCCCGGCCTTGAGGATCTTCCCGGTCCCCGTGCGCGGCAGCTCAGGGAGGAACTCGATGTACTTGGGGGTCTTGTAGCCCGCGAGGCGCTGGCGACAGAAGGCCCTCAACTCCTCGGACGAAGCCTCACGGCCAGGACGCAGGACAACCGCAGCCAGCACTACCTCGCCCCACCGCTCGTCCGGTACTCCAACAACCGCAGCCTCCAGCACGGCATCGTGCTCGTACAGGGCATGCTCCACCTCTGTCGAGTAGATGTTCTCCCCTCCAGAGATGATCATGTCCTTCTTGCGGTCCACGATGTCCACGTAGCCCTCGGAGTCCCACACCGCCAGGTCCCCTGTTCGCAGCCACCCGCCCTCGGTGAAGGCTGAGGCCGTCTCCTCCGGGCGGCGCCAGTACCCGGGGGTGACCGACTCACCTCGAACCTGGATCTCGCCGACGCTGCGCTCGTCGCGGGGTACGAGGTGTCCCGCATCGTCCACCAGGCGGAGCTCCACCGTGGCGAAGGCGCGCCCGGTCTTGGCCCTCACGCGCAGCTCGCGGTCGGGTTGCCCGGCTCGCAGGTGTGGTTTGGGAATGCTCAGAGTGAGGTATGGGCTCGTCTCGGTCATTCCATAGGTCTGCACGTATTCACAGCCGAAGAGCTCGGCGAGCTCCCCCACGAGGGACGGTGCGATGGGTGCCCCGCCAGAGAGCAGCAGGCGCATGGAGGATCGGTCGTAGCTCCTCGCCTGGGGGTGCCTCGCCATGAGGTTGAGCATGGTGGGCACCAGGTTGGTCACCGTGATCCCTTCGCTGGCAATGGCCTCGAACGCGGACTCGGGCGAGAAACGCGGCACCATAACGTGGCATCCGCCCACCCAGGTAACGGCGAAGGTGGCCCAGGCGTCCGCCAGATGGAACATCGGCGCCATGTGGCCCCACCTGTCCTCGGGCCCGAGCCCCAGCTCGGCGATGGCCCCGAGGGAGTGGCTCCAGACGTTCCGGTGGGTCAAGATGACGCCCTTGGGTGCGCCCGTCGTGCCGCTGGTGTAGTAGAGCTGTGCGACCTCGTCGCCGGCTCCTGGTACTAGTGGTTCCAGGCGCTCGTCTTCCCCTTCGAGCGCTGCCATCGAGCCATCGAGCACCTCTCTCAAGGAGGTAGTACTTGCCCCACCCGGCCTAGGGAGGTCCGCTTCGGGAACATCCATGCCGGTCCAGATCAAGTGATCCATCCGGGCCCCGGCTTTGGCGGTGTCGCGCAGGGAGGCAGCTTGCCCCACGTCCGCGATTATGAAACGGGCTTCCGAGTCATTCAGGATGGCCGACAGCTCCTTGGGGGCAAGGCGCAGGTTCAACGGCACCAGAGCAAGGCCGGCCCCGGCCGCGGCGAAGTAGCTTGCGAGGAAGGCCCCGGAGTTCACGCCCAGATAGGCCACACGCTCACCCCGGCCCGGTCCATCCTTGTAGAGATGACGCGCCAACGCGAGGGCGGCTCGGTGCACCTCGGCGTAGGTCTCCCTCCGCCCTGGCTCCACCACTGCCGGGTAGCCTGGAAAGAGATCAGCGGCGCGGTCGAGCAGGCTCCATAGAGAAGGCACCATGGCTCTCTTCATGGCCTCGAACTCTAGCCGGAATCGCAGCGAAAGGCGATGCCGCGAAAGGTCGAGCATTCCAAATGGCAGTGTCATCGATTGCTTAGGACACTCCAGGGTCGAGGGCTGTGGATCGAGTGAGGGCCAGCGTGGGCTCCAGAGCCGATTTTCGAGGGTTTTTGGCCGGAAATGGTTGAGCTTTGGGCTGGAGTTGCTAAGCTCTTGATCGAGGTTTTTTCATGGGCTCACGGAGAGCATGGCTCAGAATCGGCATGGCGCTGTGGATAGTGGGCGTCTCTCTGCTCCAGGTGCTCCCGGTAGCGGTCGCCTCGGTGCCGCCGCTGGACTGTGAAGCGCCCTGCCTCATGGCCACAGATGGGCCTCTGGGCCCGGGTGCAGCCATGGACGAGACCGAGGTCATCTCGACCTTCCCCCTCGGCCGGCCCCTGGCAGAGCTTTTGTGCCCCGATTCGGCGCCTATGGCGCCAACCCCGGTCCGGTCGCTTCTACCTCCCCCTTAACCCTCCCGGATGGATAGACCTCCGACTCTCTAGTACGGCACTGGCGCGGCGCGCCGGCATGGCCCAAACGGGACCATGCCTGCGTGGGGAGTATCAAGTCCAGGCGGGGCTCATGCCCCAACCATCAAGGGAGAGAAGAGAATGAGCAAGCGAATCAGAGACAAGGGACGAAATCAGGTGGGAGACGAGCTGCGGATCGAGGGAGGTGGAGAGTCGGTGGCCGTCGCTCCTGGCCCCATTCGAAATGAAACAGAGGAGATGACCAGCCCCAGGCGGTTCATGATGATCATCTGGGGGATCCCTCTATTGCTTCTCATTGCTGCCTTGTTAATCCAGAAGCTCAGATAGGCCAATACCGATTGGGCTCCCTGTCGAGAGACCGCTAGGACCCTATCGGTCCTGCCTACCAGACCAGCAGAACCCAGGCAGTGCCCAGCGCCGTCGTGAGGAGCGTGAGCGGGGCGCCCACCCGGAGGTACTCCCAGAACCCAAGGCCGCCCACCTCTCTGGCCTTTTCCGCGACGATGATGTTGGCAACGGAGCCTATGAGGGTGAGGTTGCCCGCGAAGGTGGAGGCCATGGCCAGGAGCTCCCATCCGAGGCGTGGGTCAGCCAGGGCGGTCACGGGTTCGCGCACCACGAGGATGAAGGGGACGTTGGATACCACGTTGGAGCCCAGGAGGAACAGGCCGGACAGACGCCACCATGATTCGCTGCCGTCCCCCGCCCACAGGGGAAATCGTTCGAAGAACCACGCCGGAGCTCCGCTCTGTACGAGGCCTTCCACCACGACGAAGAGGCCAGCGAAGAAGAGAAGAACTGACCAATCCACGCGGCTCCAGATCTCCTCGGGATCTGGTCGGAGCGCGAGGAGCAGGAAGGCGCAGCCTCCAGCCGCGGTCCAGGCGAGGTCTGCGCCCAAGAGGTAGAGCAGGGCAGAGATCAGGATGCCCCCGAGGGCAACTATGATGCGAGCCGTGAAGAGCCTTCCGGCGTTGCTCCCCATGGCCGCACACATGGAGGGGCCGGGCGGGCAGTCTGACGCGAGGCATGCAGCTTCCTCGCCGAAGGTCATGGACGTCGCCGACAGCTCACGGCGGAACATCCACCAGATCAGCCCGTGGTTGATTGCGAGGCCCGCGATGGCCACAGGGAGCATCAGCACCAGGTGGCTGCGGTACGAAAGCCCGCCCAGGATGGCGCAGAGCATGTTCTGGGGGTTCCCTACGAGGGTTGCCACGCTGCCAGTGTTGGCGGCCGTGGCAAGGCCCAGCAGAAATGGGAGCGGCGGGAGGCTGTGACGCCTGATGAGACCTACAACCAAGGGCGCTCCGAGCACGCAGACCGCGTCGTTGGTGATGAGGGCGGCGAGCGCTCCCGAGGACCAGATCAGCGCTCCGAGGAGGCGGGCGGGAGTGCGGGCCCAGGCTGCGAGCTTCTCGCCGGCTCTGTCGAAGAACCCCTCCTTCGCCAAGAAGGCCCCCATGCCCATCATTCCGAAGAGAAGGAGAAGAGTGTGGCCATCCACCGCTCTCAATGCCGCCTCTGGCCCGAGCACTCCCGCGGCCACGCAGAGCACTGCTCCCAGGAGCGCTCCGCCTGGCCGTCCAATGGGCATCCATCCAAGCCGCCGCGCCGAGATGACCAGGTAGGTCAGGGCGAAGATGGAGACGCCGATCCACATGGGCGAATCTCCTGTCTGGAGAGAAAATAGCCGCGCCAGCGGTGACGCTTGCCTCTACCACTTCCGCCCCGCTCTTTGCCACAGGAAAGATTTGGTTGGGTAAGGCGCCGAGTCGTCTTGCTTTCGGCGCGAGAGTGAGCGATCGGGCGGAAATCGGAGCGCGAGCTGGCGGGGCTGATCAGCCAGCCGCCTTGGGTTATTCTCCCGTAATGGGTCTTCGGGCTTCGAGCAGTAACGGTTCCTCGGGAAATTCAAGACGAGGCTTGCAAACGTTTCGCCATGGGCGAGCCCCGTGTGGGTTCTTGGCTCTGCTCGTGACTGTTTCGTCTCCAGGCGAGCTTGCGGGCGCTTCTCCTTCGGAGAGGGCAGGGGCGGAGGCACGTCCTGTCCCGTCGCGCTCCCCTGCTCCCGAGCTCAAGGCGGCGGCGCCCGAGGCGGCTGCTCCTCGGCAGGTGGCCAGGGGTGCTCCCTTGGCGAGGGGAACCTTCGTAGGAGTTCGCGGCACGGTGTTTTACGAGGGTGAGAGACCCTTCCATTTCCTTGGAGCAAACGCAGGGGTGATGCACGGTGAGACCGAGCGGAAGAATGCCATGGCCACCCTGCGTGAGGCCGCAAGAGATGGGCTCCGGGTCATCCGCATCTGGGTTCTGGGGGAGGGGCCACGGGACGCCGACTCGTGGCATCGGCGCTGGCAGCTCTTTCGCGCCGGTCCAGATGGCTGGATCCCCGATGCCATGGCGCACCTGGACCTCGTGCTCGAGCAGGCAAGGGCGCTGGGGCTCCGGGTCATCCTGACCCTGGCCAACAACTGGAGCGACTACGGAGGCATCCCGCAGTACCTCCGCTGGGCAGGGCTTGGCGACGGAGGCGGCTGGGGCGATCTCGACAGGTTCTTCTCCGATGTGCGCACGAGGGCCTGGTATCGGACCCACCTCGAACGCCTGCTTGGGCGCACTAGTCAGGTGAGCGGCCTGCGGTACGTCGAAGACCCCACGATCCTTGGATGGGAGCTCTTCAACGAATCTGCGGTCACGAAGGAGGGCAGGATACGTCGCCGGGCATTCCTGCGAGAGATGGCCCGGCTGGTGCGAGCGAGAGCTCCGCGACAGCTCGTGTCGGCCGGAGTCACCGACTATGGCCGCGTCCAGGATCGAGACGAGTGGTTGGCGGTCTGCTCCATGCCCGAGTTCTCCTACTGTGATGGCCACCTCTACCCCGAGGAGAGCCTGAGGGTGCAGCGAAGGGAGGATCTGCTCTCGGTCATCGATGACAGGGTGCAGCTAGCGCGCTACGTGGCGCGAAAACCCATCGTGTTCGGCGAGTATGGCTTTTCCAAACGGCCGGTCGCAAAGCAGTGGCTAGGCAAGGACGAGGCCCAATGGCATGACGCCTTCCTCGGCCGCGTACACTTCAACGGCGCTGCGGGCGCTCTGCCGTGGATATACGTGCCCTACGCCAGGCCGGAGCGCCGCTACGCGATCTGGATTGACCGGGAATCCTCCGAGCCCGTTCGAAAGGTCCTCAGAAGATGGGCGAGGGCCCTGGCGGAGGGGCCGCCTGCCCGGACAAATCCTCGGCTCGGGGCATCGAGGGGCAGGCGGCCCCTCTACCCGACGGAGGTAGAGGTGACCCAGGATCCCAGTGAGCTCGCCGCGCTCGTCTGGCAAGATGCGGCCGATGGATGGGAGCTGGAGCTGCCGGTCGAGGCCTTTGTTCGCGGACGGTTCGAGGACATGGGAGTGTACAGAGGCGGGGCTCTCGCTCACGTCTATGGAGCCGGACCAGGCTTCATCGAGTACAGGCTGCCCGCGAGCCCCTCCAGATTCGAGCGGTTGGAGCTCTGGCTGCGGGTCTCCTCGGAGTTCCCAGGCGCCACTGCTCCGAAAAACGGCCTCTCCCGTGTGAGGGCGTTTCTCGGGGGGCGGCTCATCGGAGCCTTCACAGCGCCCCCCGATGACGGCATGGGCCAGGGCCTTTCCTTGCGAATAGAGGATCGCGCTGCCATCGCAACGCTCTCCAGAGGATCAGCGGTGCTGCGTTTCGAGGTGAGACGAGGCCCGCTGGCCAACGGGCTTTGCATATACGGGTCGAAGGGATCGAGGCCCGATCCCAGGATGAGTGGGACAGCAGGACCCATCCGGCTCATCGGGCGCGGGAAGGGCCTGTCGCCTAGCTCGTCAGGCCGAAAACGCCCGGGTTCATGATGTGGTGAGGGTCCAGGTGATCCTTGATGGCGCGGAAGACGTCGAAGGAGACTGGACCAACGTGCTGCCGGAACCAGGGAGCGAACAGGCGGCCGACCCCGTGGTGGTGTGAGAGCGCGCCGCCGTTGGCTACAACTGCGTCGATGATCGACCCATGGAAGGCGGTGTAGTCGGAGATGGGGTCCTCGAGCCTCATTGGCGACAGCACGATGAAGTAGAGGTTCGCTCCGGAGTCGTATGCGTGGGACAGGTGGGTCATGCACACCGTGTTTGGGCGCGCCTTGATGACGTTGCGCACCGCCCGCCAGAGCCTGGGGAGGTTCGACCAGGTCGAGGAGGTCTCCAAGGTGTCCGTGAGAACTCCGAGATCCATGAGGTCGTCCCGCAGGTAGGGATCATGGAAACGCCGCTTGTACCAGGATCGGAGCGGTTTGCCTCCGAGCGGCAGCCCTCCGTGGCGAAGGGCGATGGCGTGGGCCCTCGGAAGGGCCTGAAGTGCCGCAGCGTGATCGCCCTCCGTGGCAGCGATCATGAGGGAGCGGGCTCCGGGCTTGTAGCCGAGGCGCTGAAGCCCTCGGTCCACGACTCCACCAGCGAGGCCATCCAGGGTGAGCGCCACCTCGGTCTCCTCTGGATCCGAGAGCCGGCAGACACCAGGCCGGCCAGCACCCGTCTGGAGGATTCGCCGGATGGCGTTCAGTCCCTCCTCGAAGCTCTTGAACATGAAGGTGAGGGGCAGGACCGATTTTGGGCGGTTGGGCCAGATCCGGAGTGTGGCCTCGGTGATGACGCCGAGCGCGCCCTCTGAGCCCAGAAATACATGATTCAGATCTGGGCCGAGGGCAGCTCTCGGAAATGGCTGGGTTGACAGGATTCCCATCGGCGTGACGGCGCGGAGGGCGAGCAGCATGTCCTCGATCTTCCCGTAGTAGGTCGACTGCTGGCCCGCGCCTCTAGCCGCCAGCCAGCCGCCTACCGTGGAGAATTCGAAGGACTGCGGAAAATGCCCGCAGGTGAAGCCGCGATCATTGAGGGATGCTTCGTAGGCAGGGCCATAGAGCCCGGGCTGCACCCTCGCGAGGAGGTCGGTGCCATCGACGTCGAGCAGCCGGTTGAGGTGGCGTGTGAGGTCCAGGCAGAGCCCACCACCAGGGAACTCCAGGGCGCGAGTGACCGACGAGCGGCCACCAGAGGGGACCAGCGGTACGCCGAGCTCGTGGCAGAGGGCCACGAGGGCGACCACCTCCTCCTCGCTTCTGGGGTACACGACCGCGTCAGGAGGGCTGGCCACGAGCCCTTGGCGCAGGCGCATCAGGTCGAGAAAGGTGGACCCAGAGCCATGTCGAGCGCGCTCGTAGTCGTCCTGGGCGAGGTTGTCTCCGCCGACTATCTCCTCGATGCGCCGAAGCATGAGGGGAGTGAGCACCGGCGGCCTGAGCTTTGGCACTTGGTCGAGCCCGGGGAGGAAGGGAGCCTGGAATCGTTCCTCGGGAAGATCCAATCTCTCCCGGATGAAGGACTGCAGGCGTTCATCCAGCGTGTAGAAGACGTCGGGGGCTCCCCATTTGAAGATCGATCGCAGGGAGCGGGGCGAAAAGCTTCGGATCTGCATGATCTTGGGAGTCTCCTTGGGGGCCGGCGGTGAGCGGCCATTATGGGTTGGAGATTGGATTCTTATTTGAAAGAGAGCACCAGGCAAGCGTGTCCACGCGAGGCCACGAAGTCATGTTTCTACTGGGCTCGGAATGAGAACCGCAGGACGATGCCGAGCGCCCAGGGAAAGCGCGTCGCGTCGGGGAGCTGCAGAGCATAGGTCAGGGCGAGGCCTACGGAGAAGTCCCTCCTGACGAGGTAGTCAGCCCCCACGAAGGCCTGTAGCTCGGCGTTTACACGGTGGTCCTCGCCCGCTCCATGGATCAAGCTGGCCCCCAGGGCGAGGCCGGCCCATGGAACGACCTTGAGGACGTCGAAGGTGTAAAGCGCCCCAAGAGAGAGACTCCCGACCTGCACGACACCAGGTTCCGGAGGAGGGGCTTTGGAACCTACATAGCGTCCTGTGGCCCGCAGCGACCAGGAGTCGGAGAGGCCATAGTCCACCTCGAGGTGCAACGTCCCTCCATGGGCCGTGCGACCAGCGGCCCGCATGGCCTCGTAGCCCAGAGCTGCTGTAAGCACCCACTCACGATCACCCCCTCGAGCTCGCCCCGGCAGGACGAGCAGCGAAAGGAGAGCGCCGATCAAAGCGGGCGCGGCCGCCCGGCAAAGTTTGCGCCGCCCTCGATGGGAGTGTCGCGTCATGACCCAGGGTTATCACGACCCAGGCGGATGGCAAAGGTCCGTGCATCAGCGACGAGTGGGCCAGCATGCTTCCGCTTCCATGGACAAGTGCTATGTTGTGCCGCGGCCACCGGCCAATTTGCGGCTGGTGGCCTGGGGCAAGCCGAAGGTCATGAGCAGCCCACAGACCCAAACTGAAGGCCGAATCCAGGAGCTGATAGACCGCCCGAAGCTAGGCCTGTGGCGTCTGGCAGGCCCGATGATCGTGGGCATGAGTGTCCACACGCTCTACCTTATCGGGGACTTTGCCTTCATAGGACAGGTTGGCGAGGAGGCCCTGGCAGGGGTGACCCTGGTGGGGCCCCTTTACTTCGTCATCTTCGCCGTCCTGAACGGCGTGGGTATCGCGGTGACAGCCCTGGTGGCGCAGGCTCTTGGTCGGGATGACCGGGAGGAGGCCTCCAGGGTCGCCTCGGGCAGCATCGGGGTATCTCTCCTGGTTGGTCTCGTGTTCGCCGTGGCGGGGATCTCGACCGGGCCAGAGCTGCTGCGCCTCCTCGGGGCTCGGGGCGCTCTGCACAGCGCCGCCTGGGAGTACTTTCAGATAATAGCGGCGACCATGCCGGTGTTCTTCCTGTCCGGTGCGCTCCGATCCATTCTCACGGGCGAGGGCGACGCCAAGACTCCCACCCTGGTGATGGTGATCTCCACCGCGCTCAACCTCGGCCTGGACGCCGTGTTCATTCTCGGCCTCGGCATGGGAGTGAGGGGCGCCGCGCTGGCAACCGCCGCCGCGGTGAGCTTCTCGGCGCTGAGCCTGGCCTGGGTCATCCTCGTCCGGAGGAGCTCTCTCGTGCGCATCAAGGCTCGCTCCCTCGGGTTCCAGCGGGCCCTGTTCGACGGCCTGTGGCACATCGGCTTGCCCGCGGCGCTAGGGCAGCTCATCATGGCCATTGGTGGAGCGGCCACGAACCGGCTCCTCACCTCGTTCGGCAGCCACGCCCTCGCCGGATATGGCGCAGCCTCCCGCGTCGACATGATCGTGGCCATCCCAGTGTTCGGCATCGCCGGAGCGGCGGTGACCCTCGTGGGAGTCTTCGCTGGAGCTGGTCGCCAGGATCTCGTGAGACGGACCGCCCTGTACGCCTATCGCTGGGCCATCGGGCTCGCGGTGCTGGCCGGCCTGGGGGCCTGGCTAGGCTCGGTTCCAATAATGCGGATCTTCGTGACAAACGACCTCGCCGTGGCCGTGGGACAGACCTACCTGCTGTTCGGACTGGCCATGTACCCGATGATGGCCTTTGGAGTGACCACGGGGCGGCTGCTGCAGGGCCTGGGTCTCGGGCTTCCCGCCCTCGTCATCACGACGCTCCGCGTGCTCGCCATCGCCGTTCCCTCATCGTACGTCGCGGTCTATGTCTTTGACGCGCCGATAGAGGCGATCTGGGCCTCGCTCGTCGCTGGAGGGTTGGCGTCCTCTTTGCTCGCCATCTTCTGGGTCAGGCGGCTCCTCTGGCTGAGAGATCCAACCGTCTTCGCGTCCTCGAGGGTGAGTCCCTCGACCGGGGCACTGCCTACAGCTGCGGGAGTGCTCCCTCCGCCCGTCGAGCCAGTGCCGGAGGTGGCTCCACAGGCCAGGGCGAAGCGTTGAGTTGGGCCCTGCCGAGGGATGGCAAGAGGAGCAAGGGCGCGAGGCGCAAGGACTAGCTGCCGTCCCGGGACGCCGCCACCCTGCTCCTCATCTCACGGATGGTTGCTGCGTAGTCGGGAGTCTTGAAGATCCCGGTGCCTGAGACGACCGCGTTGGCTCCAGGTCCGCACACATTCGCGATGTTTTCGACCGTGACCCCGCCGTCCACCTGGAGGTGTATTTCCCGGCCCGAGGAGTCCAGCATCCCCCTGGCGGCCCGTATCTTGGGGATCATGGCCTGGATGAAGGCTTGCCCTCCAAACCCTGGGTTCACGGTCATGAGCAGGACGAGATCCAGCTCGTCCAGTACATGTCCTATGGTGTCGATTGGAGTGGCCGGGTTCAGGGAGACCCCGGCCTTGCAGCCCAGGCCGTGGATGAGCTGAAGCGTGCGGTGCAGGTGGAGCGTTGCCTCGACGTGCACGGTGATGATATCGGCGCCTGCGCGTGCGAAGGCCTCCACAAGTCGCTCTGGCTCCACTGTCATCAGGTGCACGTCCACCTTGGCGGTCGTGGCTCGGCGAACCGCGGCGGTGATGTCCGGCCCGATGGTGATGTTCGGAACGAATCGGCCATCCATGACATCCACGTGGATCCAGTCGGCGCCTGCCTTCGTGACCGCGGTGACCTCGGCGCCGAGGACGCCGAAGTCGGCGCTCAGGATGGACGGACAGATCATGACATCGGGTGACATTGTTGACCTCCGCCCCAGTTTCTACCTCCGCCCCCGCCCTCTCGACAAGTGGCCCGAGCGGTGAGACTAGTTGGCGGTGCCAGCGAAGGAGGGTCGCACCCGTGCAACCCGTGCGACTGCCGGGCAAAAGATGGCATGAGGAAAAGACGCTGGCGCCTGTTGCCCCATGCGGGATGATCTGATCGGATACCTGGCCGCCGAGGGCTTCGAACGGGAGCTGGAGCTCGAGCTCGGGGACGTGTCGCTGCGTCACGGCCGGCTGCTGCTAGCGCCAAAACCAGCCAGATCGGCAGCCTGGGCCCAGAACCTGTGGCTCGAGCCAAGGGAGATGACCTTCCGTTCGATTGGCGACGCAGTCCGTCAGCTTCGCATCCTCGGCCGCAACTGGTCCATGTACTCGGTGGTGGAGCATCGCCGTTCGGCGCTCATAAGGGAGGCGCTCCCCTACGTCGCGGCCAGGCCCATTGCACCTTATTCGCAGCTTCCACGAGCGCCCTTGGGTTCCTTCTCGCTCCTCGACAGGAACAGGATGTTGGTTTCAGCGCGCTGTTCGAGCCCCTTCCCCAACGGCGAGGCGCGCTTCCAGGAGGACCACGTCGGACCTCCCAGCCGGGCCTACCTGAAGCTATGGGAGCTGTTCACCCTCACGGGTCGCTGGCCCTCCCCGGGTGAGCTCGTCTTGGATCTGGGGAGCTCGCCCGGAGGCTGGACTTGGGCGCTCGCAAGGCTTGGTGCCAGGGTCATCAGCGTGGACAAGGCGCCGCTTGATCTCAGGGTGGCCGCGATGCCAGGGGTCGAGCACCGCAGGGTGAGCGCATTCGCCATCTCGCCGCAGGACATGGAGGACGTGTCCTGGGTGTTCTCTGATCTGGCCTGCTACCCGGGGAGGCTCCTTGGGCTCGTCGAGCGCTGGCTGGCAGTGCCTTTCGCTTCCCCGCCTCGAATGGTCTGTACGATCAAGTTTCAGGGAGAGACAGATCATGGGATTGCGCAACGCTTCGCCGAGATCCCCGGCTCGAGGCTGCTCCACCTTCACCACAACAGGCATGAACTGACTTGGCTTTGCCCTGGATAGGCAGGGAAGGGCCCATTGGGGCGGAGCTGGCTTTCATCCCCGAGGGAGGCGGCGCAGACGCGCCATGAAGAAGCCGTCCGTCCCGTGCCGGTGAGGCGAGAGGCTGACCGTGAGGCCGTCGGAGCCAAGCACCTTGCTCCAGTCCACCGGGCCCGCTGGCGGAGGCTCGAGGTCGAACTCGGGGTGCCTGGAGAGGAAGGCCTCGACCTGCTCGGGCCCTTCGGCTGGGGAGAAGGTGCAGACAGCGTATACGAGGCGTCCTCCGAAACGCACCATGGGAGCGAGACGATCCAGCAACGCTGCCTGGCGCGCGCTCAGATCTGCTAGGTCTTCGAGACGGAGGCGCAGCTTGGACTCCGGATGCCGCCGGAGCACACCGAGCCCAGAGCAGGGAGCATCCAGGAGCACTGCGTCGAAGACCATGGATGGAGCGAGAGGGAGGGGGGCGCAGAGGTCTGCTCGAAGGGGCGACGCGTGGCGCGCGCTCAGCCGCCTGGCGCGCTCGTTCAAATGGCGCAGGGCGCCCTGGTTGCGGTCCAGGGCGAGGAGCAGGCCTGCATCGGGGCAGAGGGCGCAGAGGTGATGCAGCTTGCCGCCACGACCAGAGCAGGCATCGAGCAGGGTCTCCCCGGGCTCGAGGCCCACCAGGTGAGCGACAAGCTGCGAGGCCTCATCCTGCACGTGGAAACGCCCTGCGGCGTAGAGTTGATATGCCAGGCGGCGAGGATCGCCCGAGCCAGTCATGGTCAAACCTTCTGGGGAGTGCTTGCAGAGCTCGGCGGGCACTTCGAGAGCGGCGAGATCCCTTGCGAGGAGATCCCGTGAGCCTCTCAGGAGGTTGGCGCAGAGCACCGTCGGGGGGCGCTCGAGCAGGGATAGCGCGAGGGACACCGCGGTCACGGGGCCGAACCAGAGGAGGAGCTGCTCGGCGAGCCAGAATGGAAGGGAGGCGGCCTCCACGAGGAAAGCCAGCGTGTCGGAGCGAGGATCGGGGAGGGGAGGCTCGCCGTGGGATGCGAGCTGTCTGAGCACTGCGTTCACGAAGCCGGAGACATGTCCCTGCCGCGCCTGACGGACGCTTTGAACCGCTGAGTTCACGGCCGCGGCGGAGGGTATCCTGTCCATGACGAGGATCTGGTACGCAGCCAGGCGCATGGCGCGCAGGGCCATGGGGTGGACCTTTCGAAGGCCGCGGGCGCCGCCCTGGGCGTAGGCGGCGAGGGCGCGGTCGAGGCGGCCCTGGTGCCTGAGGACGCCGTAGAAGAGCTCTGTTGCGAGGGCTCTCTCGGGCTGGGGGAGGCCTGGAGCCGCGTCGAGCGCCTTGTCCAGGGCGGCCGCGGCGCGGATGCCGGTGCGCTCGACCTGCTCGAGCAGCGAGAGAGCCAGACGCCTGCCGTCGATGGGGCCAGGCTTCATCTCGGCGCATCCCTTGGATTGGTCCCGAGGTGGTCGCCCAGCTTGATCCCGCGGCCAGCGAGGACTGCCTTGGCGGGGAGCCTCTTCTTCCCGGGGAGTTGGACCTCCGCGAAGACCACGGCGCCCTGGCCGCAGCCAACTACCAGGCCGTCCTCGCAGACATCGAGGACGACTCCGGGGGATCCACTAATCGAGGAGTCGGCCCGTGGGCCGAAAAGCCTGACCACCACCTGGGCGCCCTCGGCCCCGGATGGGACGCGCTCGTCATGGAGCAGGGCATGTGCTCCTGGCCATGGGTCCACACCACGGGCCCTGCAAACGACGCGCTGCGCGGGCTCACGGAAGTCGATCAGACCATCCTCCTTCCGGAGCGGCGGGGCGTGCGTCGCTAGCCTCTCGTCCTGTGGCCGCGTCACCAGGAGCCCTTCGCGCATCAGGGACAGGGCCTCCATCATGGCATCTGCTCCGATCCGCGCGAGGCGGGCGGAGAGGGTCGAGGCGGTGTCGCTCTCGGCGATGGCGGTCCTCCGCTGCAGCGCGATGTCGCCCGTGTCCATACCTTCATCCATCCGCATCACCGTCACGCCTGTCTCGGCATCGCCGGCAATGAGGGACCACTGGATGGGGGCGGCTCCACGCCAGGTTGGCAGCAGTGATGCGTGCAGGTTCCAGCACCCCAAGGGAGGGACAGCCAGGACATCCCTGGTGAGGATTCTGCCGTATGCGGCCACCACGAAGAGGTCAGCGCAAAGGCATGCGAGCTCATCTCGGAAAGCGGGTGTCCTCACTCGCGCAGGCTGAAGCACGGGGATACCGAGCTCGAGCGCGCGAACCTTCACCGCGGGCGGGCGAACCTGGCGCCCTCTACCCGCCGGACGGTCGGGCTGGGTGACGGCAGCTACTACGTTCTCGGTTCTCACCATCGCCTCGAAGAGAGGCACCGCGAACTCGGGCGAGCCCATGAACAGCACACGGTAGCGACGGTCATCCTGCATTGTCTGCCCACATCATTTCTGGCCGACGAAGCATCCGCTCTCATCTGGTCTTCCGGCGGAAATCTCTGCCTCACGGTTCAGTGTCATCGGTCGAAGCGTTGAAGCGACTATAACGCTCGCGGAGGCGGTGATCGCCGAGGACGTCGAAGGCGTCCTGCAAAGCAATGCGGATCTCCTCCAGCTCCGCGGAGAAGCGGCTGGCCAGGATCACTGGAAGGGGCGGGGCGGACAGGCCTCCCAGGATGCGGCAGTATGCCTCGCCGATCTCGGCGGCGGTTGCATCAGGGCTCACCCCCAGCACTTCGAAGTAACTCCCATCACGAGCAGTGCTCAACCGCCTGAGGATCCGATGGATCTCCACGTTCATGGAGTCGGATTCGTCAACCTGGCAATCGGAGGGGCTGGCCTCCTTGGCGTCAGCATCCTCCATGGCGGATTCGGCTGGCAGGGAGACCAACCCCAGGCAATGGAGGGCGAAAGCCAGGGACCAGAGGGTGTGCGCCTCGAATCCAAGCGACTCCCCGAGCTCGCCGAGCGTCCTCTTGCCGTCCATCCCCTCCACCAGGCGCCACTCCTTGCCCGTGAGGGGGCAGCCGGCGAGCTGGAGCTCGTCGAACTGCTGGCGCAAGAGGGGCCGGACCTCCGAGGCCCCGAGGAGGCGCTTCACCCTCTCTGGCTCGTACTTTCGCCTGATGCCCGCAAAGACGAGGGCGGCGGGCTCTCGCTCGATGCAGACGATCTCCTCCGAGGTGGGCCACTCCGCGCGGAAGACGTAGGCCCCGTCCTCCAGCCCGAAGACCTCCATGACGAGATGCTCCAGGTGCTCCCGGATGTTCGGGATGAGCTCTGCGGGCTTGATCCAGCCACGGTCCAGCAGGATGGCGCCAGCGCGCCTCCCGCTCTCGGATAGCTCGTTCTCGACCTCCTCGGCCTGGAGCTCCGAGATCAGGCCTTGTCGGGCGAGGAGGGAGAGCATGCGATCTCCCGGCCGCGTGGACGAGGCGAAGCGGATGCTCCCCTCACGATAGAGGAGCTCGATGGTCCCATCCGGCGCCTCTACCCGCAGTGTACCAGTGGCCCCATGCTCGGCGAGCCTGAAGAGCAACCGGGCGGGATCGAGAGCAGACAGGTTACCTTCGCGGAGCTCGTCGGGCAGCCGCCCGTCGCCAGGGGGCCGAGTCGGCTCGGCGCGCGGCGAGGCCGGCGGGCTCGCCAGCGCCTTGCCGCGGCGGGAGGATGGGCTTTCGGGCTGGGTGACCTCGGCGACGGGACTGGGATCATCGGGCCCCGACGCCTCACCCTGGCCGGGCGCGACGTCCAGGTAGATCGCTGTCTTACGTCCGGGCACAGTATCCCGCCTGTCACTGCGGAACCGCACTGCAATGCCAGGAGAGGGCGCTGTGCCAGCAACTACTGGTGGCAGATCGTAAGGGGAGACCAGGGGCGCCGAGGCTGGTTGAGACGGCTCCCCGGCGAACCCGGCGAGGTGAGCCGGCCCGGGGGCGCCGAGCGGTGGTTGCGTTGGTTCGTCGTCTTGAATGGCCAGGCCCGCGAGAGAGCCGGAAAGCGTGCCAGGCAGCGACGAGGTCACCGGGCCAGGGATTGAGGCCAGCCCGCCGAGGTGAATTCCGAAGCCCGTCACAGAGCGTCCGGGGACGGATGGCAGGCTGCCGCTCGAAGTGGTGACGTGAGTCACCGGGCCAGGCGCCGAGGTGGGGGGGTGGCTGGGTGAGCTGCTAAGGCGCTCGAGGAGCGCTTCAGGATTGGCCGATTCCACTCCCGCGATGGTGTCCATGTCCAGCGCCCCAAGATCGAAATCGTCAACGGGGAGGGGTGGTTTGGGGGAGCGCGGGAGAGGGAGACGAGCCTCGATGTCGGAGGGCGTCTGACCTGGATTAGGGGCGACGCCTGGCTTCTCTACTGCCGGGCCAGCGGCGTCGTATGAGTCGATCACCTTCTGAATCTTCACCGCCACAGTGTCGGCGTCATGTCCACGGCCCTGGAAGTGAGAGACCAGGTCGTGAAGCTCCGCAGCCTGGGATACGTCAGCTTCGTGGCCAGTCTCCTTGGGGGGAGCGCCTTCCCCGGAGGGTCCGGGATTGCTGGTGGATGTTCGTGGTGATTGGTCGTGGGATTCAGAATGGGGGATCGAGACGCCTCTTGCGGGGGCTGGCCCAGCGGCCTCCTCGGCTATCCTCGCGGCCAGGGCTCGAGGATCCAGGAGAGCATCCCCTGCCATGGCCAAGTCCAGGTCCAACGCATCATCACCGGGGCTCGTGACGATCCGGCGTCGCCTGGTGCCCATGCCCGGCAAATCGTCCCATGGTAGATCCACGAGCGGGTCCAGGTTCCCCCCCGAAGTGGCTCGCCTTGCTAGTGGCTCGGAGGTCTCCTGGGCTCCCTGCGGTGTGGAGCCAACCATCTGCGCAATGCCGGAGGCGCGCTGCCCCTGGGAGCCTCCAGTCGTCTGAGCCGATGGGTTTCCGGCAAGGCGAAGGATGCAACTGCGTATTGGCTCGGGATCCCCAGGCCAGACGAGGAACGCGTCCCCTCCTAGACCCATGACCTCCACGGGGTTCGGAGCCGGCCCGGAACCGAAGAACACCATCGGCACCAGTGCTCCGTAGGTTGTGGATCTGATCCGCTGAACGAGGCTCGTTGCGGACGCCAGACGTTCGGTTCCGGGCTCGAGGGGGATCAGCAAGAGCGGCGGCTTGGTCCTGGCCAGCGTCGAGGTGACCTCTTCCTCCCGAACACGGAGGCAGACCCAACCGTGATCCGCAAGGAACTGCTCCAGCGGGCCGATATCGGGGCTGGACCCTACGATGACCAAGGGCCTGACCATGGTGGCGAGTTTACCCTGGCGGGTCTCGGGAGGATACCCCTGCCGCTCGCCGCCGCACCCTGGGCTGGAGAGGCAAGCCCCGGGCAAATGGAGGGGGCCGGAGGCGCTACAGCATGGATTGCGGGTCCACGTCTATGATCACGCGGAGGTCCTTGCCCAGAAGGGGCGGACTGCCTGGACTCTGGCGTCCCCCCTCCTCCTTCCAGGACCTTGCTGAGGCAGCCACCGCCTGGATCGGACCTCGCGACGCACACTTCAACAGGATCTGCCACCTCGTGCGGCCTCGAAGCCGGGCGAGTGGCGCCTCCACTGGGCCCAGCACCTGGACTGGATGAGCGCAAGGCTTCCGGGCGGCCTCCTGGCAGCTCTTCGCGAGGGAGTGGGCCGCCGTTATGACTGCCCCTTCATCGGCGCCTTCCACCCGCAGGGCGACGAGGTGTCCAAAGGGGGGGTAGCCCAGCTCTCGGCGGAAGCGGGATTCCTTGCGGTAGAACTCCACATAGTCGTGGGTCTGGGCGCACTGGATCGCGTGGTGCTCTGGGCTATAGGTCTGCACGATCACGCGCCCCGCAACGCCGCCGCGCCCCGCACGCCCCGCAACTTGGGACAGGAGCTGGAAGGTACGTTCCGATGCTCGGAAGTCTGGCAAATGCAGGGCATGGTCTGCGTTGACCACACCCACGAGGGTAACGCCCGGGAAGTCGTGGCCCTTGGTGACCATCTGCGTACCCACGAGGATGTCCACCTGGCCAGCCGCGGTGGCGTCGAGCACCCGCTGTAACCTCGTGCCCCTCGCGGTGTCTCGATCCAGCCTGGCAACGCGCGCCTGCGGGAATCGCGCGCGCAAGGTCTCCTCCACTCGCTCGGTGCCCAGTCCCATGGGCTTGAGGGCCGCGGCCGAGCAACTGGGACACATGGGCGGCGGCCTTCGTTCGTGACCGCAGTAGTGGCAGAGGAGCAAGTCCTTGCGTTTGTGCAAGGTGAGCGAGACGGAGCAGTCGTGGCAGCGGAGCGGTTGGCCGCAAGAGAGGCAGAGCACGAATGGGGCGAATCCGCGTCTGTTCAAGAAGAGGATCGCCTGCTGGCCCTTCGAGAGCGTGTCCGCGAGGGCCGCGGACAGGGGTGCGGTGAGCACCCCTTCAGCGTCGAGCTGGTATCGCCTGAGATCCACGAGCTCGACAAGTGGGAGGGGCTGCGGCGTCGCGCGCCTGGGTAGGCGGAGCATCCCAGTTCGCCCCGTCTCGGCGTTATGGAACGTCTCCATCGAAGGGGTTGCCGAGCCGAGAACCACGACGGCGCCTTCCTGTTGGCCCCGAACCAGCGCGAGGCTCCTGGCGTTGTAGCGGAGCCCTTCCTCCTGCTTGAAGGACGAGTCGTGCTCCTCGTCCACGACTATGACCCCGAGGTGTTGAACTGGAGCGAAGAGCGCAGACCGGGCCCCCACCACGAGGCGCACATCCCCTCTGCGGACCCGGCGCCACTCGTCCTCGCGCTGACCGGAGCCCAGGGCGCTGTGAAGCACCGCGACCCCCTCGGGGAACCTGGCCCTGAAGCGTCCCGCGAGCTGTGGAGTGAGCGAGATCTCGGGTACGAGCACGACGGCGCCGCGGCCAGAATCCAAGGCCTCGCGGATCAGGCGCAGGTAGACCTCGGTCTTTCCGCTGGAGGTCACTCCGTGAAGCAGGAAGGGTTCGAACCTCCTCTCCCTGAGGGCCGCGCCGAGCACCGCCACCGCGCTCGCCTGATCGAGGTTGAGCTCAGGTGGTGGGTGCGGAAGGAGTGGCCTCCCCGCGAATGGGTCACGAAGGCGTTCCCGCGCCTCCAAGCTCACCCAGCCCCGCTCCTTCATTCGCCCGATAGAGCTCCTCAGGCCAGGCAACTGCCGACGCAGCTCGGACAGCGGCACGGGCTCGCCGGCCTCCCGCAAGAGGCCAATCAGGCGTGCCTGGGTCTTTGCGGTCTTCGCGAGCGCTTCGAGCTCTGCTCCCTTGGGTGCGTCGGGCAGCAGCGTGGCGATCTCCTCCGTCACTGCGCGCACACGCGAGGCGTAGTCAATCTCGACCTCGGACACGAGGCCGCGCCGCTGCAGCCGGTGAAGGAGAAGGTGATCAGCGCCCGCGGCCCTCCTCAGGATGCGAGGGACCTCCTGAGGTCCCGCAAGCAGCAGGCTCAGCACCTGCTGCTCCAGGGGGTCCAGCTCGAGCCCTTGCACCGACAACAGGCCTCCGCCATGTTCGATGGCAAGACGTCCCTTGTCGGTTACCCCCAGGCGCCGGCGCTCCACGAGGTCCATCCCCGAGGGATGGAGCAGGCGAAGTGCCTCGGACATGGGCGAATGGTAGTAGCGCGCCGCGAACTGGGCCAGGGAGAGTTGCGATGAGCCAAGGAGGGGCTCCGGGTCCAGCACTTCCAGAATGTCCCTGACTCCCTTCGCGGGGGGGCCAGAGTCGTCCTCGATCAGATAGCCGATCGCCCGGGACCTTCCGAGGGGCACGGAAACCCGCACCCCAGGCTGAGCCGCATCGTTCAGCGCTGGAGGGACGCGGTAGGTGAGGAGTCCGAGGTCCAGACGGACTATCGACACGCGCACGTGGCGCGGCGCCTCTGCTCGGGGTTGAGAGCTCATGGTCCAAAGGGGGGAGTCTTGGTGATGCCTGCGGCGGTCCTCATAGTTGATGACGTGGCGGCTCTCGCCGATCTGCCATGCTCCTCCCACGGGGCGAGCTCGACTTCCCGGTTGCGATGTATTCGCGGGAGGCCCACAGGATACCTTGGAGGGCTCATTGCCGAAAGGGCGAAAGTACGTAGCAGGAGCCACGAGGCCAATGAAGCGGGGTTTTGGGAGGCCCAAGGCGCCTGCGAAGTGTGTCGAGGCGCGCGACAATGAGACGGGCTTCGGGGCTCCCCTTCTTCTCCAAGGCCTCCATGGCTGCTGGGATGAGGCGCTGCGCCGCGAGGAGCCACCTGGGATCCCGTCGTGGGTTTGCGCCGAGGAGGCGTCCATAGTTCCGGAGCGCCTCCTCGGGGCGGTTCCCATGGCGGACGGCCTCGACCAAGACGCACTCCGCGTCGTCAAGCTGTCCTGATGCCGCCAGGGCGACACCGAAGTCCGCCAGATGCTCGGCGCGATATCCGCGGCGATAGGCCTCGCGGTAGAGCTTGGCGGCTTCGGCATCCCTCTCCTCCCTGAGCCTTCGCGTAGCAAGTGCGTTGAACCCGACGTGCCAGCCTGGCCACCTCTCGATGACTGGCTGCCAGAGAGCGCTGCCCCCTTCCCAGCGCTCTACCTGAAGCCCGCCGAGGAGGGTGAGCCCTGCCACGGTCAGTGTTCCCGCCACCCCTGGAAGGAGCGCGCCCAAGGTGAGTGGCCCTGTCTGTTTGGTGCGGTCGGCAACAGAATCCACGAGTGCAATCATGGCCCCCGCGAGTGGAAGGTAGAGGTAGCTGTCGGCGATCTGACGTGGAGTGACCACCAGATTCGATACCGGCAGGTAGCAGACCACCATCACAGAGAGGCCAAGCATGGTCAATGGACGCAGGCGAGCTCTCCACATGGAGTAGCCCGTGGCCGCAAGGGCCGACACTCCGAGCCAGGTGTGCCACTCGGACCAGGCAGACCCAGGTGGGAGGAAGTAGAGGGGGTGGAGGTCCAGCGGCCAAAGGAGGTGCCACACCTGGTGCCCTAGCGACAGGAGCGCCCGGCCGTCACCAGGTCTGCTCGGAGTCTGATAGTCAGCTACGATGGTTTCGTGTCCCGCCCAGCTTAGGAGCCCAAGCAACAAGCCGAGCAGCAGGGCGGCCCCAGCCATAATCGAGGCCTGCCTGGGCGGCTCGGCCCCAGCTCGCTTCCTCACGAGGAGCCAGACCAGCCAGGCCCCTGGAAGGAGCACCGTCGTTGGTTTGGAGAGCGCCGCGAGGAGGAACACCAACACCGCCAAGGCGACAGAGACGCGTCCAGCCCGGCCCCGCTCCACCCCTGCGACGAAGAGCCAGGTGGCGCCCAGGGCGAAGGCCGCCGCCAGCAGGTCCTTGAGGCCTGTAACCCAGGCAACCGGCTCGACCACAAGGGGATGCACGGCGAGCACGGCAGCGCCGAAAGCGGCCCACGGCAAGGAGCGACGCCAAAGGAAGCAAAACAGGAAGAGCACGACCACGAGATGGGTCGCGAGGCTGGCGAGGTGGAATGCCTTGGAGCTGCCAAAGTCGTCGAGCAGGGCCCAGGCGGCGACAGTGACGGGGATGACGTATCCCTGCCCAGGAGTCAGAATCCGCTCGGCTGTGCTCGAACTGCCATAGCCAGCAACAGTGGGGTTTTCCACGATCTTGTCGTAGTCGTCCAAGACGACGAAGCCGTGGCTGAGGCCTCGGGCGAACACCGAAAGAGCGAGCGCAACGAGGAGGGCGCCGAGAGCAAGGGGGCCCAGCCTACGAATATTTCCAGCCCTGTCCATCGCCAGGTCATCTTGGCTCGTTCGCACCCATGTGGGAAGCCTCCTTTTCCGTTGTGGTGGTTCAGCAGGTGGTTGGGCCCGCGCCTTGGGAGTCGCCCTGCCCCTTGGGGCCCTATCGGTCCCTCCCATCTGGGACTCGTCCTGGGCCCAAGGGCGAGCCTGCCTGTGATATGGTGAGCGCGTGGAAAACTCCGTCACACCCCTTGAGACCATCTACAGGCGCCTCGGATCCAAGTTGGCGGAGGCCTTCTTCCGCGGCTCGGCGAGCTTGGGCCGGCTGCACCCCCTGGCCGATCCTGCCAGGCACGGCTTGGAGGTGCTGCGGGATCTCCCCTACAGAGCAACGGGGATTCCGGAGCACAGGCTGGACATCTACCGCTCGAGCCGCCACGAGGCGCCGCTGCCCGTGGTGCTCTACCTCCATGGGGGTGGGTTCCGGATTATGTCCAAGGAGACCCACTGGGTGATGGGCCTCGCCTTCGGGCGCAGGGGCTACCTTACAGTGCTTCCAGAGTATCGCCTGGCTCCCAGGCAGCCTTTCCCCGCCGCGGTGGAGGACGCCGCGGCGGCCTACGTCTGGGTTCGCGAGCACATCGCGCGCTTCGGTGGGGATCCTGCGCGCATTGCCCTCGCCGGCGAGTCCGCCGGCGCGAACCTCGTCACGGCCCTGGTCTTGGCGGCATGCTTCGAGCGGGAGGAACCCTTCGCAAGGGAGGTTTTCAAGGCCGGACCGGCCCCCTTGGTGGCAGCGCCGGCGTGCGGCCTCTTCCAGGTTACGGATCCGGAGCGTTTTAGACGCAGGCGACCGGGGATGGCGCGGTTCTTGAGCGACCGGATCCTGGAGACCTCACGATCTTACCTGCCCAACGCCGAGGCTTTGCCCCCTGGTCTGATCGACTTTGCGGACACTGTCGTGGCTCTCGAGCGGGGTGAGGCGCCCGCCCGACCGCTGCCGCCTTTCTTCTTGGGAGTTGGTACCAAGGATCCTCTCCTACCGGACACGAGGCGTCTCGCCACGGCGCTCACCAAGATAGGCGTCCCCCACGAGGTCCACTACTACCCAGGGGAGATGCACGCCTTCCAAGCCTTCGTATTTCGAGAGAATGCCAAGCGATTCTGGCGCGCGCAGTACGATTTCCTGGCAAGACACCTGTGAGTCGCACGGGCGGCTGGGTCTCGGTTCGCCCGCCATTGGTTTCGGGTCAGCCCAGAAGGATCTGCACCAGCTTGCCACGGAGATAGGAGATGTCGCCAAGTGATGCGGCGACCTCTGCCGTCCGGCCGATCATCCTGTCTTGCTCGTCCGAGGCCAGGCTGTCCTGGGCCAGACTATCCTGAAGGCGGGCGAGCTCCTGGCGTGTTGCCTCCAGCCTCTCGGCCGACCGGAGCCGTCCGGAGGCAGGGCCGGGGCCGACCTGGTTATCTCTGCTAGGGCCACTGACGAGGGGAGAGGTGACGAGGGGCCTTGCCGCGACCGAGACTGGCGGTAGGCGCACTTCCGAGGGCGTGAGCCGCGTCAAGGGAATGGAGCCTTGGCGTACTGTCCGCCCAAGGCGG
>JAVEWA010000542.1:0-4876 GCA_034004785.1 Polyangia bacterium | reverse complement strand
GACATACTCGACGCAGCGTGCCTCAGGGGGCTTCCTGAATGCTCCCGTTGCCGATGCGTCCACTTTGCCGTTTACCTGCAGAATCAAGGATTCCCAACAGGTGGTCGGCTCGAGACCCTCGACGATTGTCTGCCAGGTGGAGACCGTCGCCACTAGCCCTTCGCGGTAGTGTAGTAGCGCGGCGCCTGCAATCTCGGGACAACGCGGCCAAAGCTGTGGCCGATGCCCCAGCAAGGCCCTGGCGCTCTTGACGTGGGCCGCCCCGGGGCCGCTGGCGAAGAGCCGCCCGATGGGGCTGCTGGCATCTGGACATCCCGCGTCTCTACCGCCCTGCATGTGCAGCGCGAGCCTAAACACCCCTGAGGTCATGCGCCTGGGCTCCCACCTGCTCTGGACTCCTACGAGCGTTGCGATCAGGAGCATTCCCATGGCACCAGCTCTCAGCAAGCGGGCCCGCCTGGAAAGAGGCGCGAGGCCCGAGAAAAAGACGGCGAGCAGGAGGTTCCCGACGATCATCACCGCCAGGCTGGTCTGGGAGCCGAGCAGTGGTAGCATCACGAAGCCTCCCAGAAATGAGCCTACAATCGAACCGACGGTGTTGATCGCATACACCCGCCCCACCGTCCTGCCGACCCCGCTGGTTCCATCGGCGCACACCGCGATGGTGGCGGGGAAGATCATGCCCATGAACAGGGTGGGAAGAAACACCACCAGGGAGCACATCAAGAACTGTAGGAGAAAGATGCTCCCTGGGCTGACGCTGCTCCGCTGCGCCAGCGCGAGGAAGATCTCCGGCAGGCGATCGACGTAGATGAAGCCAAGCAACACCATGGTCGCCACCAGGAGGTGGATGGTGCCGAGACGGGCCATCTGACCCGGACGCAAGGCCATCAGGCGAGAGTAGGCGGCGCCGCCGACAGCCAGCCCGAGCAAGAAGGCCATCAGGATCATGGCGAAGGCGTACACCGAGGAGCCCACTATCTGGGCCAGGATGCGTGTCCATACCTGCTGATAGACCATGGCCACCAGGCCCGATACGGCGACGCCCACGAGTGCTGCCTTCTGTGTCCAACTCAGGTTCCATGGCGCGGCATCCCGGCCAGGAACCACTGTCGTGGCCTCCCACTCGGTCTCTCTTCGCCTGAGCCAGCAGCCGAGGCCAGCGGCGGCCAGGCAAAGCAGGAGATTGATGCTGCAGGCGAGACGGTTCGTGGCGCCGAGTCCCATGGAGGGCATCAGGACGAAGCCAGCCAGGAATGTGCCCGAAACGGCGCCAAAGATGTTAACCGAATAGAGCGTGCCCGCCTCGCGCCCAAGGCCGACCTCGCTCCTGGCGTAGAAACGACTCAGCACCGGAAGGGTAGCCCCCATCGCGGTGGTTGGGATGATCAGCACCAGCCCCACGACCGCGAACCTCAAGAGCGCGAAGGCGGCCGGGCCTGGGCTGAAGCTCGACCAGATCCAGCCGTGCAACTCGTGAACCCAACCCAGTATCGCCGGGAAGGCGATGCCGTAGGCGGCAACCACCAGCTCGAGGAGGCCGTACACCATCAGCACCGAGGACTCCCGCCTGAGACGGTCGGCGATTGCCCCAGCAAGCCAACCGCCCAACGCCAAACCGCCCATGAACACGGTCAGGAGAGTCGAGATGGCCAAGGTGGTAGCGCCGAAGGTCGGGTTCAGAAGACGCATCCACAGCGTCTCGAACATCAGGCCAGATGCGCCGGAGCAGAGGAACAGGAGGACCGCCAGCGGGCGCACGATGCGCATGCTCGCTGGACGTCCGTCGCTAGTCGAGTCAGGCTGATTCACGGGAGGATTTCAACCCGCTCGTTCTTCTCGAAGAGCCGTGCAAGCTCGAGGCAGCGCTCGTTGGCGACCTTGAGTGGACAGAAGTGAAGAGCGACCGAGTACCTGGCCTGGCGCTTCGAATAAGGCTTGTCACGGGCCACGAACAGCAGGCTCTCGTCTTGAGCCGGCAGGTAGAAGTCGGGGCCCTTCACCTTCCCTGGCACATCGGCCCAGAGCTCCTCGTCGTTAAGAAGCGCGTCCGAGATGACAACCAGGGTCAAGGGCCGGATCTCCAGCGGGTAGCCGATCCCCTGATCGGAGAGCAAGCGCCGGTACTCTGCCTGTGCGCTACGGTATCCCGACGCAATCCTCGACCCATCGCTTGCGACATCCGAGATGACGAAGAGTGGCGGCGCCTGGGCGTGCAGCTCGGACAAGGGCCAAGCACCAAGGCGCTTCTGGAGCAGCGCGAGTACCGGGTGGCTCGCGGGGAGCCTGGGAGGAGATTTGCGAGGCCGTGCATCGACGACGCCGTCGTCCGTGGAGACGGAGGTCCTCTCCTTCCCACGGCCGGATTCGCTTCGCCAGTGAAGCGTGAGGGTCACCGCGGCCCCGATCGCCACCAGCACACCGAGCATGAGAAGCAGTCGCCACCTTCGTGGACGCGCGGCGCCCTCGCTATCCAACGAGGCAGCCAGACGAGTCGGGGCCAGCCCGACGGCCTGAGGTGGGCCGAGCACGTCGGAGCCCTGCCCTTCCGGTGTGGCCAGCAGCGCCTCACGGAACTGATCGGCGGTCTGGTATCGATCCTCTGGTGGTTTGGCGATGGCCTTGAGTATCACCGCCTCCAGCTCCGCCGATATCGGGGCGCCTGCCCGCCGCGGCGGAGCGGGTTCCGTGGTCAGGTGCATCTGCATCACCTCGAAGTGGCTCTCCGCGTCGAAGGGAGGCGCCCCCAACACAGCCTCGTAAAGCGAGATGCCCATCGCATACAGGTCCGTGCGCTCGTCCACCCCCTTGCCGCGCACCTGCTCTGGAGCCATGTAGCGCACGGTGCCCATGGTCTGCCCCGTCTGCGTCATCTTGTTGTCGAGCATGATCTTGGCGATGCCAAAATCCGTGACCTTCACGGAACCGTCCTTGCGGACGATGATGTTCGAGGGCTTGATGTCCCGGTGCACGATCTGGTTCTTGTGTGCATGCGCGAGCCCCTCCAGCACACCCACCGAGACGGACACCGCTTCCTTGGGCGCGATCCGGCCATGCCTTTCGATCATGTCCTCGAAGGTCTCACCCTCCGCGTACTGCATGATCAGGCAGAGACGACCGGAGTCCTCGGCAAAGTTGATCAGGTGAACGATGGCCGGGTGCTCGAGCTTGGCGAGCGTCCGGGCCTCCTGGAGAAACCGGACCTTGATCTCTTCGTATGCTGCTAGCTCGGGCGGCAACATCTTCACCGCAACGGCTTGGCCCGTGAGCTGGTTCTCGCCCAGGTACACCACCGCCATGCCCCCCGAACCGAGCATCCTCTTCAAGACGTAGGAATCCAGCACCACCGTGCCGATGAGAGGATCCACACAGGCGGTTTCGATGGATGCGCCGCAAGCATAGCAGAGCTGAGCGCTATCCAGGTTCTCCGTACCGCACTGTGGACAGTGAGCGGGCATCCCGGCGCTCCTAGTCGAGGGTTCTCGAGGATCCCGAAAGGCGCGTATGGATCGCCACCATTCTCAGTAGCCTATCCTTCGCAAGAACGCCTCGATGGCCCCGACGACCTCCTCAGGGAACTCCACTGCGGCATAGTGGGTCGCCCCGGGGATGACGACGAGCTCGCAGTCGGCTATCTGTTCCTTGATATGACGAGCGGTTGACACCGGAGTCATGACGTCCCTATCCCCCGTTATCAGCAGGGTCGGGCATCGCACTTGGGAGAGCACGTCGCATGCGTCGTGGTCTCCGAGGGCACGCAGGGTTGCCGAGTAAACCTCGAAATCCAGCTTGACGAACTCCCCGGCCAGATCGCCGAACACCTCCAAGTCCAGGGTCTGACCCACCAGACCCAGCTGCTGGAGCACGGGGACGAGCTGGGACCAACCCGTTGCGAGTGATGTCCCCTTGGAGATCAGAGAAGGAAAGCGTCGCATCAGCTCCAGGCCAGCCAGGATTATCTTCTTGGACCCGGGAATTCCCAAGGCGGTGTCGAAGGGCGCACCACATGTCCCGTTGAGCAGGATCAGGCCCTTCATCATCGAGCCATGCGCACGGTGAAACTCGAAGTTGACCTGGGTCCCCATGGACCACCCCATGAACACCGCCTCGCCAATGCCCTCTCGCTCGAGGAGCGCCTCGAGATCCCTGCAATGGTTGGGCACGGTCAGAGATGAAAGATCCCGAGGTCGTGCGGAGCCGTAGAGCCCCCTGTAGTCCCAACAGACTATCCTATAGCGGTCCCCTAGCGCGCTAACCACATGGCGCCAGGCGTCGAAGGTCCCACCGAGCCCATTTGCCATGACGATGGGTTTGCCCTGCCCGGAGCGCTGCATTCGAATCCGGGTTCCGTCATAGCTGACGAAGTCTTCCTGCTCATAGTTCCTGCGCGTCATGCGGTAATCCCTTGCCGGCTCCGCCCGGCGAATTGCGGTGACTATACAGGCACGCGGCCCCTCGGGGCAATCTCCCTAACTACGAATGCAGAGAAGAGACGGGGCGGGGCGAGAGGAGGCTAGAAACGGAGCGCCATGCTGAAACGGAAGGTTGCGCCGTGCTCGAAGCCACCGACGGTGGGTACGCCCTTCCCGACGTCCATTGGGATGGCCCCTTCTTGGTCCTCACCGAGGCGCTTCAGACCCACGTAGGCGACGTCCGCGCCAAACACTAGCCACCTGAAGGCTCTCCACTCGAGGCCCGCGGCGAGCTCACCGCCGAGCTGCGAGGTTCGTGCAATGGCCTCGGCCTCGGGGTCGTTTGGATCCTTGAAGTTGACGGCTTGATACACCAGGGAGCCCCTGAGGAAGGGGGCGAAGCGCGAGTGCGACAGGAAGTAGTACTGCAGCCCGACGGTAGTCTTGAGATCCAAGCGGCTCGG
>JAVEWA010000025.1:0-23776 GCA_034004785.1 Polyangia bacterium | reverse complement strand
TGGTGCCCGAGCCGGCGATTGCGGCCAGGTTTGGTGTGACACCTGAGGTGTAGGCCTCGTGCTGACCGTCCTTGCCGGGTGCGGTGGTGCCCGAGCCGGCGAGTGCGGCCAGGATTGGTGTGACACCTGAGGTGTAGGCCTCGTCCTGACCGTCCTTGCCGGGTGCGGAGGTCGCAGTGCGGCCAAGTTTGGTGTGACACCTGAGGTGTGGGCCTCGTCCTGACCGTCCTTGCCGGGTGCGGAGGTCGCAGTGCGGCCAAGTTTGTTGTGACACCTGAGGTGTGGGCCTCGTCCTGACCGTCCTTGCCGGGTGCGGAGGTCGCAGTGCGGCCAAGTTTGGTGTGACACCTGAGGTGTGGGCCTCGTGCTGACCGTCCTTGCCGGGTGCGGAGGTCGCAGTGCGGCCAAGTTTGGTGTGACACCTGAGGTGTAGGCCTCGTCCTGACCGTCCTTGCCGGGTGCGGGGGTCACTGTGGAGAGAAGTGTGGAGAGGAATGGGGAGAGGAATGGGGAGAGAAGTGTGGAGAGGAATGGGGAGAGAAATTTGTGGAGAGAGATTTGGAGGCAACAGGTGGCCGGAACCGCCGAGAACAAGGGTTGTGATGAGTCGTCAGCTTGGTAGGGACGGTCTGGATGCTGTGGCGAAGGAGCCATTGGTGCGTTGTGGGATTCCGTGCTGGTTAATGCGCGGGCATTGAAGCTGCACCTGATAGGGCGCAACACAGGCGCCCATGGAGGCATGGACATGGAGCCGAGTGCATTTCACATCGTGATGCGTCCTAGAAACGACCGTGTCATCGCGCCCACGCTGGATGAACGGCGACTGCTTGCTCGGACTCTTTTCGATGTTTGTCGAAGCTTCGAGCTGCTGGGCTTCGGCGTGCCAGACAATCATCTGCATCTCGTAGCCGTCGAGACCGAGGTGCGGGCCAAGGAGCTCGCCCGACGGGTAGCTATTGCCGTCACCAAGCGGCTCGGGTTGCCTGGGGGCTTTGCGCCAGCGCACCTGGAGCCGATCCACTCCTCGAAACACCTTCAGAACGCCTTGAGATACTCAATTGGACAATCCGAGCATCACGGCGCCAGTGGGGATCCTGATTTCGAGGGCACCAATCTACCCGACATCCTCGGGCTTCGGCCCATGGGAGGTTTCACTGCGGATCGAGTTCGACGCTGGCTCCCGCGGCTCCGCTGCGATGAGATCCTGTCCTGGGCAAGGGTTGACGGCCTGATGCCCTCCGATGGTCCTGTGACCCTTCTCGGGCGGGCGGCCAGGGCTGCCCTCGCAAGACCCGAGCTCGATGGCTCCGATAGGCAGTTGATTGCCGCCAGGCGAGCCCTGGTGCATCTCGGTGAACCCACCCTGGGGTGCGCGGAGATCGGAAGGCTCCTCGGCGTGTCTGCGCGCACGGTCCGGCGGTACAGGAAGGAGAAGCTTGACCAGGAATGGGTGCGCATCCTCAGGCTCCAGCTCGCCTGGCTATCACGACCAGGGCGCGTGGATCGCGCGAGAGGCCCTTTCGGGGCGGATTTGCGCCCCTTCCAAGGAGAATCCGCCGCCCGCGGCCAGGTCGCGCCTTGAGCACCATCCCAGGGGCATCTGCATATCAAGGCCAATGTGTCCTGGTGCGTAGAATTTGCGGGTAGGGTCTGTCGGCCCAGCCGCACTTCAGCGCGGGTTCTTTGGCTGGCGCACCGAGTATCTCACGGGCAGACGACCCGAGGAGGCCTCTCTCGGATGGGGCCCCGTGTGGAGCAGCCTTCGACGGGGACATGCTGCCAGACCCTGCCGAGCGGGCAAAGGCCTTCGACGGGGAGGCTCTCTATGGTCTTGCCATTTCGGCAGGAGCCTTCGACGGGGAGCCTCTCTCGGGTCGGGGCGCTTCGGGAGGTGGCATCGCCGGTGCGTCCATGCGAGGGGCATCCATCACTCGCCCCTCCTCGAGGAGGGCGTCGGCTCTTGGCTCGCTGGGAACGCTCGGAGCGCCCTCGGCGGCGTCGCGGGGCTGCGCCGCGGGCCGGGCGAGCTTCAGCGGGAAGACTGGATGGTAGCCGGGGTCTTTTGTGCGATCGGTCATCACGCCCGCGGCAACGAGGAAGCACGCGGCGAAGTCGGAGCAGGCTGCCTTGGCCAGGCAGCCGCTCAGGGTTTCACCCTTGGCGTCCTCGCCCCAGGATTTTTCCATGGGTGGCTTGGTCCTTTTCTGGCGCTTGTGCTCGGAGGCGTCGAACTTGCAGTGCTCCACCGCGTCTCTCCGCAGGTGCTCCTGGATGCGGGGGATCAGCTTGGCGCGCTCCTTTTCCGCGAGGCTCTTGGCCTCGGGGGAGAAGGCCTCCATGAGCTCCCTGGTGCAGCTATTCAGCCGCTTGCCGAGGAGGTCGCAGTCAACTGGCTTGAAGCACCTCTTCTTCTTGAAAGAGCAGCGGAGCCCCTTCTTGCAGGGCAAGTCCTCGGCGCAGCGCTCACCCTCGGAGGAGTGCTGAACCCGGACGCAAGCCGGCAGGGACATTCCAAAGCAGGCGGCCAGCACCGTCAGGCCGAGTAGATTAATGGAGCTCCTTTTTGCCAACTGGCAGCTCACTTTGCACGACCACATTCGGAGGGCTTCTTCACGGCGCGGCAGAAGCAGTCGGAGAACTCGGCGCAGTCCTTGATGCCCAGGCACTTGTTGATCTTGGAGGACTGCTTGTAGGTGCCCTTGATGCGCTGGCAGTACTGGTAGTGGGCCGCGTTCCTTCTGACGCGGAAGGCGTCGGTCAGCCTTCCTTTCATCTGAGGCTCCAGGGTGTCCCATAAGGTCTCCGCGCAGGCCGTCATGCGCTCGTTCAGGCGCTTGCAGTCGGTCTTGTCAGCGCAGCCGGCCGCGGGCCCGAGGAGGGCCGCGGCGAGGAGGACCGAGGCAGCGCAGCGGATGAACATTCTCATGGCTTCTTCTCCTGCAACCCGCGGGCACTCTATAGGAACTGCCCTAGGCGGCTCAAGGGCAAAGTGCCGTGACCTCTCTATCGGTTCATGTCGTATAGGATCCGTAGCCCGTCCAGGGTCAGACTGGGGGAGATGCAGTCGATGTGCTTGCATTCTTCGGCCACGATGAGAGCCTGGCCGCCCGTCGCATAGACCCTGAGGGGGAAGGCCAGCTCCGCGCGCATCCGCTCCACCAGGCCGTCCACCAGGCCCACGTAGCCGTACACGAGGCCCGACTGCATCGACTCCACCGTGCCCTTGCCAACCACCCGCTTCGGCTTGTCGAGGGGTACGCGGGGGAGCTTTGCAGCGGCGTGGTAGAGCGCGTTTGCGCTGATGACGAGGCCCGGACATATGGCGCCTCCAAGGTAGTCGCCGGTCGGGGAGATCACGTCGAAGGTGGTGGCGGTGCCGAAGTCCACCACGATGCACCCGCCCTTCTCCTGGTGCCAGGCAGCCACCGCGTTCACTATGCGGTCGGCGCCGACCTCCTTGGGGTTGTCCATTAGGATGGGCATCCCGGTGCGCACCCCGGGACCCACCACCATGGGCTCGATGCGGAAGGTCTGGCGCATGGCCCGCTCCATGGCGGCCTGGGCCGGGGGGACCACGCAGGCGATGATCCCCGCGGAGACGAGATCCGGGCTCAGGTTGCGCACCGAGATGAGCTGCCTCAGGAGCATCCCGTGCTCGTCCGAGGTCCGCCCGGGCCTGGTCTCTATGCGCCAGTCGGCGAGCAGACGCTCTCCCTGGTACATCCCGATCACCGTGTTGGTGTTACCTACGTCTATTACGAGCAGCATCTCACCTGGCTCCAGTCAGCCTCTCCCCGATCCAGGCTCCGAACCAGGCCAGGGCGCCGTCCAGCCCCAGCATGGCCAAGAACACCTTGGGGGTCATGGCCACCCACTCCGAGTACCACAGGAACAGGGTCTGCGCGACGAACGCGAGCACCGCCGCGATCATCGGCTCTCGAGTGGTGCGGCCCGGGGAGAGGGCCGCAAGGCCGAACCCCCCCAGGAAGTAGCCCACTCCGGTGCCAAGCTGGAAGATCCAGAACTGGGTCACCGGGCTTTCGAAGCGATGGAGGATTCCGGTGCGCATCACCAGAAGGGCCGCCCCGATACCGATGCCGCCCATCACCAGGGCGCCAAGGAGCACCCAGAGGGTCTTCGTGCCCCGCCGAGCCTTGGCGGGTGGGCTCTCTCGCGTACCCTGCCGAGCATTGGCGGGTGGGCTCTCTCGCGTGCCCCGCCGGACCTTGGCGGGTGGGCTCTCTCGCGTGCCCCGCCGGACCTTGGCGGGTGGGCTCTCTCGCGTGCCCCGCCGAGCCTTGGCGGGTGGGCTCTCTCGCGTACCCTGCCGAGCCTTGGCGGGTGGGCTCTCTCGTTCTTTCGCTGCGCTCATGGTCGGCGCCCCGGCCAGTGGCTTCGACCCGGCCAAGGCCAAGGGTACGTCCACCCGGCGGAGTGAGGCCGGATAGTACCCCGGAGCCCCGGCGATTCAACCATATCTCTTGGAATGAGGGCTCTTGCGGCGATTCGAGACGAATTTGGTCCTTTATCCTTGATTCCGACTAATATACTAGGTATTATCAGAGCTGGCCCGGGGACCGAAGGTCCCTCGGGGGATTGGGAAACTTGGAAGAACGGCTACGCGAGTTCTTTCCAAACCCGGCTCGCCCTTTCCCGGGCCTCCTCCCAGGCGGTCAGGGCGGGCCGGGTTTTCCCTTCCAAATCAAGATGATAGGCGCTGAGTCTCAGGGAGCGGCGATGCCTGGGGCGGCTCGCTGGAAGGCCTCGTGGAAGCGCCTCGCCTCTGTGCCCGGGTCCTGGGCTCCCAGGATGGCGCCTATGGCGGCAGCCGCGTGGGCGCCGGCCCTGGCGACTTCGCCCGCGGCGGTAGTGGTGAGGCCGCCTATGGCCACCACGGGCAGGGCCACACTCCTACAGACCTCATGCAAGGCCGCGAGGCCCTGCGCGGGATCGGGGTTGGCTTTTGTCCCGGTGGGGAACACCGGCCCGAACCCGAGGTAGTCCACCGGGAGCGAGAGGGCCGCCCTGGCCTGGCCGAGGTTGTGAGTGGACAGGCCGATCCTCTGGCGCTTGGATAGGCGGGAGCGGGCCAGCCCCGGGTGGAGATCTCCTTGGCCCAGGTGCACTCCATCGGCCTCCGAGGCCAGGGCGAGATCCAGATCGTCGTTCACGAAGAAGGGCACGCCGCGCGAGCGGGCCAGGCGGCGGAGGTCGATGGCGAGGGCGAGCCTGCCGAGGGGGTCGAGGGCGTCCGTCTGTCCCTTGGCCCTGAGCTGTAGCGCTACCGCGCCGCCTCCGAGCAGGGCCACCGCGACCTCGTGGGGATCGCGTGGTCCCAGGGACGCCAGGTCCAGGATGGCGTAGAGGCCCCGGGCAAAAGGTTTGGTTTCGTCTGGGGCCATTCTCGAGGCCTCGAGCCTAGGGGCGGCGCCGCTCCCTGGCGCGCTGGAGGAGCTCATCGAAGGTGGGCACTTCGCGGCTGAACCGGGAGAAGCCCCGGGGCGTCATCGTCTTTTGCTGCACCGCCCTCGGCGAGCGCAGGAAGTCCTCCATCATGTTGTAGATGCGGTGATAGCGCCCCGACTCGAGGCGCCTCAGGTAGTCGTCCGAGAAGGGCTGCACGTTGTAGTGCCACTTGTCGCCGAGCATGGGGTAGCGGTCGTGACGCACGGTGCGCACCAGGAGGGAGCGAGCGTCGGATGGCACGGACTTCATGTTGGCGACGAAGGCCTTGGAGTAGGGCAGGTACATCTCCGCGTTGGACAGGTACACGATGCGCATCGGGACCCCCAGGCGCCTGGCCGCTCGGCTGATGCCCTGGAATACCCGCTCTCCGTGCAGGTCTCCGGGCACGGGCTGGAAGCGTCCCTCGCGCCACATGGCGCGCACCCGGTCATACATGACGGAGCTCGAAAGCCAGGTGGTGCCCGCCCCGCCCCGCTTCCTCTTGAGCGACCAGCCCAGGTAGGGCTGAAGGAAGCGGCGGTATCGGCGGTAGATCTCCAGCATGTCCTTCAGGTCGGGGTCGCCGTTGTAGTGCTTGCCTAGGAGCGCCTGCACCTCGGTTTGGTTGCCCCAGCGGGTCACGAAGGCGGCGGGCGAGTCCGACTCCAGGATGAGGGCGCGGTAGATCCTGTGCAGGGTGACCACCCAGGGGTCGTAGTCCATGAGCCAGACGAAGCGCGACTTGGCCATGGCTGCGAGGGTGTAGTTCTGGTCGGCGCCCACTCCCACGTAGCCGCCTCCGAGGTCGTCTATGTGCGGGCCGAAGACCTGGAGCTCGGTCTCGTTGGAGCGCAGGTATCTATCGGCGCTCTTTATGGGCTTGAGGCTGTCCCGCTCTGGCACGAGGAAGGCCGCCCGCTCCTTGCGGGAGATCTCCTGCGCCCTGGCCCTGGGCACCGGGGCCGCGAAGGTCACGAGGGCGACGAGGGCAACTAGGGCGGGGAGAGCCACGGCGAGCAGGGCGGAAACCAGGGGTTTGGGGCGCTGCGACATGGGGACCCTGAGAGAGGCCGGAGGATCGCCGGCCAACGATGCGAAGGGGAATAACATGGCGCGGCCACTCTATGCCAGTGTTTAGGGCGCCTTCTTTCATGGCTCCCCAAGCCGCGTGGCCTGAGGCCCCGGGGTTGGGCTGGCGCTCCCGGTACGCCGTGCCCTTGACCGGGCTCGCAGGCTTCTATACGAAGGGGTCTCCTGGTCCATTCAATGGGCCTGGGCCAGCAGACGGCCCATGGGAGCGGCGATGAGAGATCTCCACCCTGGCGGCGGCGGCGCGAAGGATGGCCCCATCGAGGATGGCCCCATCGAGGATGGCCCCATCGAGGATGGCCCCATCGAGGATGGCCCCGCGAGCGAGGGCTCTCCCAAGGAGGACCTATCGAGTGGGCAGCCCGTCCCGAGCCCGGGGGAGCTCATTGGCCCGGACGATCTCCTCAGCTTTGGTTGCCGGGGAGGCCTCGCCTGCTCGTCGAGCTGCTGCCGGGACGTGAGCATCTACCTCACCCCCTATGATCTGCTCCGGCTCCGGCAGGGGCTAGGCCTCTCCTCGAGGGTTTTCCTGGACCGCTACGCCCTGGTGTCTCATGCAAAGCTCGTCCCGCTCGTTCTCCTCGGGATGAACGAGGAGGACGAGAGGCGGTGCCCCTTCGTGACGCCCGCCGGGTGCTCGGTGTACGACGACAGGCCATGGGCCTGCCGGATGTTCCCCCTGGATCTGGGAGAGCAGGGGGGCTACCGGGTCTCGGCGGACAGGGAGCGCTGCCCAGGGCTCGGCCAGGGAGAGCCCACGCGCGTCCGAGCACACCTCGGATCCCAGGGAGTGGCGCCCTACCTCGCCGAGGAGCGGCTCTGGGGCGCCGTCACCGGCGACCCGAGGCTCGGTTCCCTGGAGGTGGACAACCCGGCCATCCTCCAGATGGTCTTCATGGCCACCTACAACCTGGACGCCTTTCGGGAGTTCTTGTTCGAGTCCTCCTTCCTGAGTCGCTTCTCCCTGCCCGCGGGAAGGGTTGAGCGACTGCAGAAGGACGAGCTCGAGCTCCTGCACTTTGGCTACGAGTGGCTCGAGTTCGGGCTCTTCGGCAAGAAGAGCCTCAGGCTCTCCCATGATCAGGCACCCACCACGGGGGCCAAGGGGGATCCGGACGAGACCGCCTGATTCCCCTCGCTCGGGCGCGTCGGATCAGGGCTGGCGGGCGAAGCACGCCGACCGGCAGGGCAGGTAGAAGCCCTGGCCGCAGAGCATGGGCATTTCATCGCATGCACCAAGCGCATCGGGCGGCTCGGAGATAGCCAAGGGAAGACTCGCAGGCTGCCGCGCCGGCGCTCGACCCGACCGGGGGATGTCGGAGACCGAGATGATCGCCCCTCACCTCGCACACAGCCCAGCCAGGCTCTCACTCGCCTCCGCCACCCACGCTCGAGATCTGCCGCAGCCGAGCGACGGTCTCCGTAAGCGCCTTGACCGCGGAGTCGATGTCCTGCTGGCCTGACGCCCGGCCGAGGGAGATGCGGATGGTCCCCTGCGCCTCCTGGGGCGGGAGCCCCATGGCGCGGAGCACGTGGGAGGGCTCCGGCTCGCCGGTCGAGCATGCCGAGCCCGTGGAGACACAGATCCCCAGCACGTCGAGCCCGAGCACGATCGACTCGCCGTCGACCGACTCGACGCTCAGGCTGGAGGTGTTGGGCACGCGCAGCGCGCGCGAGCCGTTGACGCGGACCCCGCGGATCGCCGATGTCACTTGCTGCTCCAGGCGATTGCGCAGCTCTGCCTGACGGCGACCCTCGCCTTCCACTCCTTCGAAGACGAGCGCCACGGCCTCGGCGAACCCGACGATGGCGGCGACGTTCTCCGTACCAGCGCGGAGCCCCAGCTCCTGCGCGCCGCCGGTGGTAATGGGCGAGAGCGAGGTGCCCTTTCGCACGTAGAGAGCCGCCGCGCCCTTGGGTCCGTAGAGCTTGTGCGCCGAGAAGGTGACCAGGTCCGCGCCGAGCTTGGCGAGCTCGCGGTCCAGCTTGCCGGCTGACTGGACCGCGTCGGTGTGGAACAGCGCACCACGCTCGTGCGCGAGCCGGGCGATTTCATCGACCGGCTGGACGACTCCGGTCTCGTTGTTGGCGTGCATCACGCTCACGAGGACGGTGTCCGCGCGCAGGCTACTCTCCAAAGCGCAAAGGTCCACTACGCCATCAGCGGTCACAGGCACATAGGTGACCGGGCAGCCCTCTTTCTCCATGGCCTTGCAGGTGTGGAGCACGGCATGATGCTCGATAGCGGAGACAACTAGGTGTTTTCCCTTGGAGGTGAGCGCGCGGACTGCGCCGCGCAAAGCCAGATTGTCCGACTCCGTCCCGCTGGAGCAGAAGACGAGCTCGGCAGGCCGGCAAGCAATGCAATCCGCAATCCGCCTGCGGGCCTTCTCGACCGCCGTCCTGGCACGGTGGCCGAAACGATACGGGCTCGAGGGGTTGCCCCACAGCTCCTGGAAATAGGGAACCATCGCCTCGAGGACCCGAGGCGCAATGGGAGTGGTCGCGTTGTGGTCGAGGTAGATCACTGCGCCTCCTGCCTGCTCTTCCAGTCACCGATGGCCGCCTGAAGCGCGCGGACGCCGAGCAGGGAGCAGTGACGCTTTCTCTCCGGAATGCCGCCCAAGGCCTCGATGACGTCGTCGTCGGTGATGCGCAGCGCTTCTTCGATCGTCTTGTTCTCAGCGAGGGCCGTCAGCATGCTGCTCGTCGCGATGGCCCCGGGGCAGCCGAATGACTTGAAGGCAATCCTGGCGATGCGCTCGTCTCGCACGGCGATCCACAGCTTCATCTGATCGCCGCAGGACGGGTCGCCGACAAGGCCGAATCCGTCCGTCTCGGTCGGGGATAGCTCGCCCACGTTGCGCGGGTTCGAGAAGTGCTCGATCACCAAGTCGTTGTAGTAGAGCACTGGACCCGGTAAGTCTTCGAGCTCGATGCTGTCGCTGTTTCTTTCGTTGTCCATGGGGTTGGCCTGATCCAATTCGATCCAATCCAATTCGATCCAATCCAATCTAATCGAAAGAAGATCCCGCTAGATGTTGCCGGACCTCCAGGCGAAGTAGCCCCACCGCACGAAGGTCACCGCGTGCTTCCACAGGGGCAGCTCCACCGGGTAGGGGACGATGCCCGTGCCCTCGGGCGCCTCCACGCCAACCCGGCCTAGGACCTCCCGGGTGTGAGTGCCGCGAAGTGGGGTCGGATACACGTCGTTCAGCGGGGTCTCGGAGAGGGTGACGGGGCTGGCGACGAAGGCCAGGGGCTTGGACGTGCCCGGGTGGGCTCGCTGGCGCACCAGGGGGATGAGGCGTCTGTCGTTCTTGGCCATGTCCTCGACGATGTGGCCGAGGGGGGGCTGGGTCACGAGCCCGATGCTCCCGGACAGGCCCGCCTCTTCCAGGAGCTGCTTCCAGCGCGCGAGGGAGCGGGACGCCAGGGTGACGCGGAGAGCGGCCAGCTCGGGGGCTTCGTCGGCCACGCCGCGGCCAATGCGCCCTCCGATGGACGCCGCCACCCGATCGGCAAAACCCGGATGCCCAAGGAACGCGAGCCAGCGCGTCAGGTCCCCCCGGGAGCCGGCGACGCACACCGATTCGCCTCGCGCCAGCAGGATGCCGGAGAGGATCTCGCGGCTGGGGTCGAAGCCGATCTTTGAACCCGCCTGCTTCGCCCGGGCGAGGCAGGCGGACCGCTGGTACGCCGCGACCTGGCGGAGCTGGAGGAGCACCGCCACGCTGGTCAGGTGCGTGGTCACCGCCGCCCCCACTCCGGTCCTGTGGCGGTGGTAGAGCCCCAGCAGGGATCCGAAGGCCCCCAGGAGCCCGCAGCCGATGTCGATGACTGGGGAGGGGAGGAGCGTCGGGCGCCCTCCGCGGGCGTAGCCCACCTGGATCCCGGAGACAGCCTGCACCACCTGCTCGAACCCGGGCCGCTCCTTCCAGACCCCGTGGTTTCCGTAGGCGTTCACGTGCGTGTACGTGATGGCCGGAAACTGCTCCCGCACCTGCTCAGGCCCCACGCCGATGGACCGGGCCAGATCCAGGTGGCGGTAGTTGTGCACCAGGATGTCGGGGCCGAAGTCCCGCAGCACGGCCCAGAGCCTCTCCTTGCCGGCCGCGTCCGTGAAATCCAGGGTCACCGAGCGTTTCCCGGCGTTGAAGATGAGGTGGAAGGAGAGGGACCAGTCGAGCCTGGACTCGCTGTTGATGGAGAGCACGTCCGCCCCGAGCTCCGCCAGGACCCGGGCGGCGCAGGGGCCGGCGATGATGCGGGAGAGGTCCACCACGCGGACCCCCGCCAGGGGGTGACTCAGGTTCTCGGGTGGCGAGTCCTCCCACCGGGCCCCATGACCTTCCTGCCACCTGGCCAGGACCTCCTCCAGCCGCCCCGGCGATCGGGGACCCACGAAGACGCGAGCGTGGAGCGGCTCCACCAGGGCTCCGGGCGTGACCAGCTCGCCGAACACCGGGTCCTTCACGAGGGTGGCGTCGGACATGCCCGCCTCCCGGCTCGCCTCCAGCCACTCGTCGATGGTCCGGATCTTGATGCAGCAGAGGTGGTCCCCGAAGAGGGTCTCCCACTCGTGGGCCTGCTTCGAAAGGAAGATATCGGCGTAGATGGCCTTGAGCTGCTCTGCCTCCGAGATGCTGCCCACCATGCTCGGATCCCGCCGCGTCTGCTCGGACATCAGGGCTCGGAGGCTGGCCACCTGGGGCCCGTAGCCGTTGCGTTCGAGCTGGTCCAGCATCGCCGCGTTGTGCTTGGGCATGGTGATGTGGAGATAGACGTAGCGCCCGTCGCTGCACTCCCAGGCCCGCATGAACGGCGAGCCCACCATGCGGAGGGGTACGAAACCGCGGGGAATGCCCGCCTTGATGAGGACCTGCAGGACCTGGGCCGCTATGGACGACTCGAAGAGGGAGGTCTCCACGTGCTGGCCGCGCCGCGTCGACTCCCGGGCTACGAGGGCCGCGGCTATGCCGATGGCGGCGTACTGTCCCGCCAGCACCGAGGCAATGGCGAAGGTGTGGTAGTAAGGCTGGCCCACGATCTTGTTGTAGAGGTAGCCCGCCATGCTGGGGATGGGCTCGTGTCCAGGCAGTCCCGCGAGGGGATGTCCCTCGGGGAAGGGCGCCACGCGGCAGGTGACGAGGCCCGGGTTCGTCTTCCGGGCGGCCTGGATCGCGGTCTCGGGGTACGACCCGAGCGGCGCGATCACCACGTCCGCCAGGGCGAGGAGCTCTGGCAGACCCCGGGTTCCCGACACCTCCAGCTCCGTCTTGCCTCGGGCCGTCACGGCGTCGAGCACAGGGTCCACGGGAGGATGTGCGTCATCGACGAGGCGCACGACCTGTGCGCCATGCTCAGCCAGCATCATCGCCGCGAGCGCCGGGGCGAGATCCGTGCCCAGCTCCACCACCCGGACGCCGTAGAGCAGGCCGTGTTCACCTTTCGAGAGTGCTTCCATCGTAACCTCCGGACCCGAAGGTGACAGGATGACATTCGGGTGTCAAGGAGCCCTGGCGGTCTCGCGCACGGGCCGTATTACCTGGAATCGAACCGTAAATCACCTTCCGTCCGGCAGCTCAACCGGCGCAAGGACTACCCCGACGAAGGGGAGTGCGCCCCCATATCGCCTCAATGGCAGATCAATGACCTTCATGAGCCTTGCTCTCCTTTCCACGGCTCGCCGGGCAGCTTCGCGATGAGCTCGTCCTTCACCGCCTCCGCGGCCTTCGCGGGGTCGTACTCGACCTCGGGCGGGATCAGCACACGGAGGTCCCCGATAAACACGGCGCTCGCGAGCTTGGCCGCGAGGTTGGCCTCGAACTCGGCGCGCGACACGGCGGCGCCGTCGTGATCCAGGTAGCGCAGGAAGCACTCGACGACGCGGTCGGGGCTCGGCTTTCCCGTTCGGAGCGCGAGCCAGAGATCATAGAGATCGCGCCCTTTCTTGCGCTGGTAGAGGGCGCGCAGCTTGGTGCCCAGGAGCTCGTCGAGGTGATACACGGTGAGCGCGGCCGTCCCGGTGAACCACGGGTTCTCGACGGTGAACGATCGCATGTCGGTCCCGAGGACCGCGAAGTGCTCGCGAGTGTTGATCTCGATCTTCAGCCTCCTTGTGGAGATCGGCGCGAAGGAGGTCTCGAAGCGGTAGTAGAGCGTGAAGCGTCCCTGCCCCTGCTTCCACCTCGGGCTGCCGAGCCACGAGTCGAGAGCTTCTCGGATGGCGTTGATGAGCTCGCCGATCGGACCGGCATCGCGCTGCACGAGGTCGATGTCCTCGGAGTAGCGACCCGCCGCACCGAAGAAGAGCTTGTGCAAGGCGGTGCCGCCACGGAAGACGACCCGGTCGGCCACGGCGCTCTTGCTGAACATGTCGACCAGCGCGCGTGAGATCACCAGGTCCTGCTCGACCTGCTCGTTTGTGGGCCACGGCGCGACGGCGCGCCAGGCCGTGATGTTGGCGCGAGGGATCAGACGTCCACCTCCAGCTCGGCGTTCGGCACTACTCGCCATCGCGGATCGGCCTCGCCGTCCTTAGCCTCTCCCGGCTGCAGGAGCACGGCGCGCGGCTGCTTCGTGGCGAGCCACTCGGCCAGCGGCGCTGCGATCTCGCTCTGCCCGACGGTGTCGAGCAAAAATCCGAGGCGCTGTACGTCCGGGAGCCGGACGAGAGGCGCGACGGCCACGAGCTTGCGCGCTTCGAGACGCTCGCCGAGCTCCGCGAGCACCGTGGCCGCGTTGCTCAGGTGACCGGCAGCTTCTGGGTATCGAACCAGGTCGAAGGCGCAGGTCTCGGGAGCGGCTAGGCGCATGGTCCCGGTTTCGGTCTGCTGATCGACCACGGGCAAGCTCTCCACCAGGCCGCTCATCGAGAAGCGGATGGCCACCTTGCCGACGCGCATCTCGCGGGTCGGCTTGCTGGTCACCACCTGGAACACCATCGGCTGCTGGTGCCCGGCGCCGTGGATGGCGGCGGCGCTCAGGAGCCCGACGTAGTAGGGCTGGCCGAGAAAGCGCATCAGGTCGTCGATGAACCAGCTCGCCGGCGGTGAACCCGCGGCCCGGTACTCGGGTGGGACCACCACGTAGAACCCGCGCCGTGGCGAGGCCACACGACCCTGCTGCTTCAGCCGCCTAAGCGCGCTCTGCGCCGCGACGAAGGACCGCTCGGTGTCGGATTCCGCCTGGGCGCGCGTGAAGGTGTAGCGGCCTCTGGATTGGAGCTGCTCGACCCAGTGCGCCATCGCGTACTTCGATGACATTCCAAGCTCCTGGGCAACGCAATCATGCACAACGTTCACAAAAACTAGCATGTAACGCTAATATTTGCAATGATACATTGCGGAGCGCTTGTTGCGTCAGACTCGCAGAAGTTATCGCCAAGCGATGACTTCTGCGACCGGGCGGGATCTTGTCCCCGTTGACCGGCCTTCCGCAGGAGCGCCGAACTCCGGGGCGGCATCGGCGTGGACACCGCGGGGTGATGGAGGGGTGGGATGAGTCTCCCCGCTGCGATGCTACGAGAGGCATGGTGTGCTTAGTGATTGGAACCGTCGAGGTCGTTCCCGGTGTCCCATAGGTATCGAGTCGAGTTGAAGGAGGGCGGATCTCCCCCCAGGCCAATCGCGTCTGCCTCGAGCGCCGCGGGCCGACCGACGTTTATTCACTCGCTGCGGGGGAGACGGAGGCCTGCAGCCCTCCCGCCACCCACGCGGAAGTCCTGCGTGTTGCCCTGACGCATGCCTTGGGCGTCCAAGGGGCTCCACCCCATGAGGTTTGCAAGGAGGAACCGGTTCGCGCCGCCGTGCCCCGCGGGCACCAGGCGGGCGGTTTGCAAATTCACCAGATAGTGGTGATAATATCACCATGCTCAGGAGAAACATTGAAGATCGTGTTCGGGCGGCTCTTTCGGACACTCCTATCGTCTTGCTAAATGGGGCTCGCCAGACGGGGAAGACGACCCTTGTCCGAGCCATTGCCAGCGAAACGGGCCACGCGTACCTGACCTTCGACGATGTCTCCACCGCGGCCGCCGCAGGCAGTGATCCCAGCGGGTTCATCCAGTCGCTCAAGGGAAAGGTGGTGCTCGACGAGGTTCAGAAGGTTCCACAGCTTTTTCCTGCCATCAAGATCGCTGTGGACCGAGATCGCCAGCCGGGGCGCTTCCTGTTGACCGGCTCGGCAAACGTCATGACCTTGCCGAAGTTGTCCGAGAGTCTCGTGGGGCGTCTGGAGGTGATCACCCTCTATCCCTTCTCGGCGGGAGAGCTCGCGGGGAAGAAGGAGAGGTTCCTGCCAGGTCTCTTTTCGGGGACGATCAACGAAGCTGGAGGAGTTGCGAGAGCGAGCATCGACGTCGAGGAGGCAGAGGACATTGGCGCCAGACTCGTTCGTGGTGGCTATCCAGAGGCCACGCGCCGCCCTTCGGACGACCGCCGATCAGCTTGGTTCGCCTCCTACGTGTCCACGCTTCTGCAGCGCGACGTGCGAGAGCTGGCGCGGGTCGATGCGCTCCACTCGCTGCCGAACCTGCTCTGCCTTCTGGCTGCCCGCACGTCGGGTCTTTTGAACATCGCCGATGTGAGTCGGGACGCGAGCCTCCCCCACACCTCGGCCACCAGGTATCTGGCTCTGCTGGAGTCGCTGTTTCTCCTGGAGCGTTTGCCTGCGTGGTCGCCAAACCTGGGCAAGCGCCTCGTCAAGGCGCCCAAGCTGCACCTCGCGGACACCGGGCTCGCCTGTCACCTTCTGGGAGTCGACGTGCCACGAATCACGACGGATCGGCAGATCCTCGGGCGTTTGCTCGAGACCTTCGTGGTGGGGGAGCTGCGCAAGCAGATCTCCTTCGGCGGCCAGGCGGTGAGGATGCATCACCTCCGCGCGGCGGCAGGTGCGGAGGTGGACGTGGTCCTCGAGAGGGCGGACGGCGCACTGGTGGCCCTGGAAGTGAAGGCTGGAGCCTCCGTGGGCGCGTCCGATTTTTCCGCCATGCGCCAGCTTCGGGACCGGCTCGGGCCGAGGTTTCGTCTGGGGGTGGTCCTGTGCCTGGGCGAGCAAGCCCTGCCTTTCGGCGAGAGGCTGTGGTCCGCGCCAGTGTCAGCGCTGTGGGAGGGCTGAGCCCTCGCGGGCGAGGTGACGAACCCCCCCCTTGAGTCCCATCGCTCGGGCGCGTCGGATCAGGGCTTGCGGGTGAAGTAGGCCGCCCGGTAGGGCAGGTAGAAGCCCTGGCCGCTCACGGTCACCCGCGCCCAGCCCGGGTGTCTGGGCATGGTCTCCGGCGGCTCCACCCTGTGGCCCCGCGCGAGGAGCCCCACTGGCGTCTCCGACTCCTTCGGAGCCGCGTAGAGAGGGAGATCCCTTCTCAGGACAACCGGCGTGGGCGGGCCCGGGGTCGGCAGGCCGGTGGTGACCTGCCTGCACTGGCATGGGCAGGCCGTGGTCCGGGCCCGCTTCAGCGCCATGTCCGGGAGCCAGCCCGTGAGGAGCAGGGGGCTCGCCGCCGAGGGTTTGTACCAGAGGCGCGTGAAGCGCTTTCGCCGCTCGATGGGCAGGAGCTCGTAGCCGATCACCGAGCAGAGCGGCATGACGAGGAAGGGTGCGGATTCGGGATCGGACGACAGGGCCACCGCCGTGCTCGGGCAGGCGATTGTGATGAGTTGGCCCGGTGGGCGTCTCCAGGCCTCGGCGGGCGGCGGTGGGCGATGGGACTCCGAGATGGCCCGGATGTCCACCCACAGCCCGAGGGCGGCGCCGCAGCCAGCCTTGACCTTGTGGCGGACCCTCGCCCGATCCCCGCGCCGGAGCTGGGGCCGCACGGGCAGGGGACCCAGGGCCACTCCCTGGGCCGGCCCCGCCTCCCCGACGCTCAGCTCGGTGCCCGGCGCGAGGGGCAGCTCGAGGTCCCCGAGGGCGGCGCGCCCCTCCACCCAGCCCGTGGCCCATTCCACCCGGACCTGGGCCAGGGGCAAGCCCGTGGGGCCGAAGGGGCCGAGGGGGGCGATCTGCCTGATCGCGCCGGCGATCCTCGCGCTCCTGCCATCGGGCAGGATGAGCGGGATCCCGCTTGGCTCGGCCGGCCAGAGGGAGCGCAGGGCTGGCTTGGGCCGGGGCATGCGAGCCCAGGGGGGCAGGGCCATGGGATCGCTTTGGCCCGGGCTCGGGGCCTGGGCCCTCGGGGGCCGGTCGGCCCGGGGGCTGGCGCCCGGGCCCGGGGCGCTGGCGGTGGCGCTGGCGGTGGCGCTGGCGGTGGCGCTGGCGGTGAGGACGAGGATGAGGACGGCCGGGGCCGCGGGGCGGGCCCGAGCCGCGGGGTTTCTCCGCTCGACAGTCAGACGGGATGGAATGGTCGGTGTGCTCAGCATGGAAGTGGGCTCCCTGAATCGGGGCTCAGTTGAACTCCGGCAGCAGGTCTTCGATGAGCACTGATGCATCATAGGTGGAGGCGCCCCGTGCGAAGGTGAAGGGCACGCGGTCGCCAAGCTCGGAGGCGTCCACCGCGGCCTGCACCGCGGCGGCGCCGAGGGAGGTGATGTCCCGCCCTCCGGCGGAGAGGATCCGGTCGCCAGGGCTCACGCCCCGATCCTCGGCGTCGCTGCCCTGGAACAGGGCTTCGACCACCACGTGACCGATGGCGACCTGGGCGAAGGTGAAGCCCACCGAGATCCACTCCCTGGGGTGGATGTGGGTGGGCTCTGCGTAGCGCTGAAGGGTGAGCCGCCTCGCGGGGTAATCGAGGGTCACCTGGAAGCTCCGAAGATAAGACCCGCCGAGGAGGGCCTCCACCTTTCGCCCCACCTCGGCCGAGAGGCCAGCGAGGGCAGTGGAGCCTCGCACCGAAAGGAAGGACACCGAGGCGAGCTCGGCTGGCCCCTCGGCATCTTCGAGGGTCACCCGGGCCGCCCTGGAGATCTCGGCGGGGCGGGCGCCGTCGGCGGTGATTACCTCGAGACCGAGGAGGCGGGGCCTTGTGGGCCTCGATGCCAGGAGCGAGTCGAGCAGGTCCTCGTCGAGCACGAGCATCGAGGCGCCCGTGTCCACCACGGCCAGGATCTCCTCGCCCTCCACCAGGATGGGCACCACCAGGCGGGTGGCAGGCACGAGCAGCCTCTCGGTGGAGGAGAGGGAGAGGTAGCCGCCTCCGAGGAGGGAGAGGGAGACCTGCGTCGCCTCCTCTAGACCTTCGCCGTGAGCGGGAACCCCGCCCTTGAGATCGACCCAGAGGAGCGCCAGGGCGTCGCGGTAGTCGAGGGTCAGGGCGAAGCGCCGGAGCAGATCGCCTCCCAGGATGCCCGAGATGGAGAGCTCACCGGCGAAGAGCTCGAGCGCGCCGATGGTGGGCTCGAGCACGGTGATGCCGAGCATCCCGACCGAGGCCGGCCTGTGGATCCCCTCCTCCAGGCCGTAGGAGGAGGGAGAGAGCAGGGTGGCGGGCGAGCCAGTGTCCAGGAGGAAGGCCCGGGGCGGTCCCTCGTCCAGGGACACCTCCACGAGGGGGACGTCCGAGCGGAGCTGGATTGGGGTGGCTATCCCGCCCTCGCCCGTGAACCTGAAGGGCTCCTCGGGGCCGCCGCAGCCGGGCAGGCAGAGGCCCCCCGAGCACAGCAGGGAGAAGAGCAGCGCGAACGAGTGTAGTCGGGGCCTGTCGGAGAGCCGGCTGGGCCGAGCCAGGAGCCGCCTCGGAGCGCAGGGCCGGGCGGAGGCTTTGGATGTGTGCGTGGCTTGCATGAGGCCGTCACCTTGGCGATGTCAGAAGAAGGTATCACATGGACCGAGAAGGTATCACGTGGACCGGGCCGAGGGCGCGGGATATGGGCCCTCGGCTGAGCCCTCGGGAGGAGGCTCCCCTTTCTCATTAGCTCCTGTCGGCTGGATGTCGGGCTGGATGTCGGGCTGGATGTCGGGCTGGATGTCGGGCTGGATGTCGCGCTGGATGTCGGGCTGGATTGGCCTTCCCCGGGATTCCGGTTATGGTGTCCTATCGAGTCGCGTCATGGGAAGTAGCATCCGACCATCCCATATTTTCTCGGCCTCCCTGGTGACCCTGGGTTTCCTCTGGACCCTGGCCGCCTGCTCCTCCTCGGGCACCGGGGCGGATCCCCCGTCTCCTGGCAGGGGGATGCGCCTCCCGCCGAGGGATAGGCAAGGCCCGCCGAGGCCGGTGGAGCCCCGAAGCGAGCCCATGGCCCCTCCGCTTGTGGAGGCCTCTCGGCCAGATGGCCGCGAGGCGCCCTTGCCGCCGCCGAGGCCTCCCGACGAGGGAGAGCGCCTGCGCGCCTCCCTCGCGGCCAACCCGGGGGACCATGGGACAAGGGCGCGGCTCGCCCGCCTGCTGGTGGAACGGGGCGATCTGCCCGCGGCCCAGGCCGAGCTGGAGATCCTGCTGAAGGAGCCTGCCCACGCCCAGGCCGCCAGGGTGCTCCGGGCCCGCATCCACCGGGGGAGCTCGGACGTGGACGCCGCGGTCAAGTGGGGCAAGCTCGCGGTGCAGGGGGACCCCAAGGACCCCGACGCGCGGCTCCAGCACGGCCTCGCCCTCCTCGCGGCGAACAACCGGGCCGCGGCCTGCACGCACCTCGAGGAGGGGGTGAAGCTGGCCCCGACCCGCGTGGATCTGCGCATCGCCCTCGGCAGGGCCTACCTTCAGAGGAACAAGGCCCGGGAGGCGGTGGAGAGCCTCAGGGAGGCCTGCCGCCTCGCCCCAGGCGATCCCGCTCCCGAGACGGTCCTCGGCGACGCCTACTGGGCCATGAGCCTGCACAAGGAGGCCGAGCGGGCCTACAAGCGGGCCCTGAACCTGACGGGGGGCGCTCCAGTGTATCGCGCCATGGCGCTCGACAAGCTGGGCACCCTGTACCACCACCGGGGCCTCCGCAAGCGCGCAGAGCAGGTGCTGAAGGCCTGCCGACAGCTCTTTCCCCACCTCGGCTGTCCCTACACCGAGGTGGCGCTCCTGCCTCCGAATCCCATCTTCATCCCGGGCAGCGCACCGGTGATCCGCTACTAGGACCGCCCGCCTGCGGGCTGTCCCGAGCGGGGTTCGCGCCCGCGGCCCTGCGTTGCCGCCGCGCCGCCGGCCCCTTGGCGCCGGGGGATGAGCTACAGGGTGACGAAGGGGTTCTGGAACATCTCGTCCCGGATGGTGGTGTCCGGTCCGTGGCCCGGGAGCACCCGTATCGAGCCGTCCAGGGAGTAGATCCGCTGCTTGATGGAGGCGAAGAGCTGCCGCATGGAGCCGCCGGGCAGGTTGGTCCTGCCGATGCCGCGGCAAAAAAGCGTGTCTCCGGCCACGAGGAGCTTTGCAGACTCCGAGAGGAAGCAGACGCCGCCAGGCGTGTGGCCCGGGGTGTGGATGACGCTGAGCTTCTCCTGGCCGAAGGTCACCTCGTCTCCGTCTGAAAGGATGTGGTCGGGCGGGGGCTGGGCCTCGGTCCGAAGGCCGAAGTAGCGGGCCAGGCTCGGGGCCGCGAGGTACTGGTCCTGATCTGCGGCGTGGATGTAAACCGGCGCCCCGGTGCCGGCCTTCACGCCGGAGACCGCCGAGACGTGGTCCACGTGGCCGTGGGTCAGGAGGATCTTCACCACCCGCAGCTCGTCCGTCTCCACCTGGGCGAGGATCTCCTCGGCCTCGAAGCCGGGGTCTATGACCACCGCCTCGCGAGTCGCCTCGCAGCCGAGCAGGTAGGAGTTGGTCTGGAACGGGCCGAGGGTGAGGGTTCGGGTGATCATCTTGCTCCTGGGCTTGGGTCAGGCGAGGGGCGCCCCGCAGTCGCTGCACTTCTTCGCCGTGTTCTCCACGAGGTTGCCGCAGTACTTGCAGGGGATGCGAACGACCTCCTTGATCACGACCTCTCTTATCACGGCGGGAGGGGCCGTGCCACTCGACTCGGCGGCCTCGGCCTGGTGTCTCTGGCAGGCCTCCTTGAAGCCTTCTATCTCCTGCAAGTAGAGCGCGGCGGCCTTGACGTCCACGGCCTTGTTGTAGCCGTCGAAGATGATCCAGATGGAGCACTTGGCCTTGGATATCTCCTGAAGGGTGGCCCGCAGCCACACGTGGCGGCGCCTCACGGGGCCGCCTAGGAGGGCGCAGACGATCCAGCCCCGGTCCATCACCAGCCGGAAGCTCATCCGATCCGACTCCTCCACGCGGTAGCCGAGGCCCCTGAAGTGCTGGTCCAGCAGGTCGAAGGCAGTGGGCCTGGGGAGCTCCATCTCCAGATCGAATCGAAGGGTTCCCATGGCGGCGTCACCCGGGCCGCATGATGCGGCGCCCAAGAGGTTGCCCGAGGCAGGCGAGGGCGTCAACCGGACGAGCCTTGGTCATCGGTGCGACATGCCGTTTCCAGTAGGCCTCCTCGGAGGCGCTCCTCGCTCCTCCCATGGGACGACCCACTTGTAGATGGTGCGCCCCACGCCCGCGCCAAAGGTGTCCCGGACCGTCTGATGGGGAATGGCGGCCCCCATGCCGAACCGGTACGACAGGATCCGAGAGCCGGGCTTGAGCCTCCGAAGCCTGGGCATGAGGGCGACGTTGATGGCCTCCATCATGAAGAGCGTGATCACGGTCGCGCCCGACAGGTCCAGGCTCAAGACGTCCGCGCGCCGGATGGTCACCAGGTGCTCGACGCCCGCCTTGCGGACGTTTTCCCGTGATTCCTTGACCCGCACGGGATCGATGTCGTAGCCCATGGCCCTGACCCCGTACTTCTTGGCGGCGGTGATCACGATCCGGCCGTCTCCGCACCCGAGGTCATAGAGCACGTCGTCTGTTCTGAGCTCGGCCAGCTCCAGCATCTTCTCGACGGCTGCCTGCGGCGTGGCCGCGAAGGGCACGTCCGGGGCCTTGCCGAAGGCCTCGCGAGACGCACCGGGCGCGGCATCCTCGGGCCCTACGCCGGAGCGGTCCTCTCCTAAGCGGTCCTCACCGGCGCTGCCCTGCTCGGGCTCTCCCGTGGTGGCTGGTGGGAAGCGGGACCCCTGGTGGAGGAGAGCGACAGCCGTGGCCTTGTGAGCCGCCTCCCACACTGTCACGCCGCCATCCTTGCCTCGGCAGCCCGGCTCGAGACCGATTGTCAGCAGGCAGATGACGATCGATGCAGCTTTGAGAGGCGATGGTGGGCTCACGGTCCTCGAGGCTCTGGATCGAGGGATCCCATTGGGCGCCCCGGCCAGTCGGCCAGCCGGGACGAGCGGTGCCTTCTAGCGCGATCAACCGTTCCTGGCAACGCCGTAGATCCGCGGCGCCGTAGATCCGCGGCGCAGTTCCGCGGCGCAGTTCCGCGGCGCAGTTCCGCGGCGCAGTTCCGCGGCGCAGTTCCGCGGCGCAGTTCCGCGGCGCAGCTCCGTGGCGCAGCTCCGCGGCGCAGCTCCGCGGCGCAGCTCCGCGGATCGCGAGCTCGACGGGCCATTGCTTTGCGAGTTTGCAGGACATCTGGCAAGAATGCTCCTGTGGCTCGGGGGGTTGGGGAGAGTTGGGATGCCCCGCACCGAGGTCGAGAGAACGCCATCTCGTACTCGCCGGCGCCAATAGGTCGGGCTCGGGCCCTGGGCGGCGCCGGCAGGAGGAGTCAAGTGGAGAGTCGGACGAGCGAAGACGAGCAAGGCGACGCCCCTATGGCGCCTGTACCGGGCCAGGCTCCTCCGGGCGGCTGGCTCCCATCCCTAGGGCGCGCCGCCACGGCGGCGGGGCGGGGCCTGGGCGCGGCCTTCCGCGTGACGGCGGAGAACCGCCACTACCTCGCCGCCGCCCTGAACGGGCTCTTCGGCGACAGGCTCGCCGAGGCCCGGGATCCCACGGCGTTCACCATGTCCTTCAGGGAAGGGGGGCGGGATGTCCTCCCCAGCGAGCTCGGCCTGCCAGCCCGCCTCGAGGGAGCGGGCAGGACCCTGGTGGTGATGATCCACGGCCTGATGGGGGACGAGGTGATCTTTCGGGAGACCCGCCTGCAGTCCACATCGCCCTCCAGGCCGGGCCTAGGGGCGCGCCTGGAGCGCGAGCTCGGGGTCACCGTGCTCTACCTGCGCTACAACTCGGGTCTGCACATCTCCCAGAACGGCCGCGCCCTGTCCTCGCTCCTCGAGGAGCTGGTGGATGGCTGCGGCGCCTCCCTGGACAGGCTCATCCTGGTGGGACACTCCATGGGCGGCCTGGTGGCGCGCAGCGCCGGCTACTACGGGGCCATGGACGCTCTCGGCTGGGTGTCCAAGCTCTCCACCGTGGTGCTCATCGGGGTCCCCACCCAGGGCTCCTTCCTGGAGCAGCTCGCCAACCTGAGCGCCCACGTGCTCGGGCGCATCGGCAACTTCTACACCTTCCTGTCCGGCCAGGTCATCGAGCAGCGGAGCAGCGGCATCAGGGACCTCAGGTTCGGCTTCATGGCGGACGAGGACTGGCAGGATCACCCCATGGACGATCGCCTGAGGGCGACGCGCACGCGCATCCCGCCCCTGCCCGGCGTGGCCTATCACCTGGTGGTGGGTACGATCGCCAAGGACGAAGGGTCACCCCTGGCGCTCTACTTCGGCGACGGCCTGGTGGGCAAGCGGAGCGCCTTCGGGGAGGCCCTCTTCCGGCCGGCGGATCCACTCGCCGCCGTGGGCAGCTACCGGGTGTTCCCCTCCACCGGGCACTACGGCGTCCTCACGAGCCCGCTCGTGGGCGAGCACCTCGTCGAGCTGGTCCGGGGCGCCATGACGAGCCGCTGATTCCCAGGCTTCCACCGCCGCGGAGAGGTCCTCGGCTCGATGCCCCTGGCCTCATGCGATCCTGTACCAATGCGAACCCGGCTTGACAACCGGCCGGGGAGGCCGAAAAGTCTTGTCCGTGGCGAAACGAATCCTGGGAGCCTCACTGCTCGTGCTGCTCGCCCTCGCGGCGGCGGTCTTCTCCCTCTGGGTCCAGCTCGATCCCTTCGTGGGCGGAGGCCCAGTCCTGGCTCTTGCCAGCGCCGGCTCTGGCGCGGGCTTCGCGGTGGCCGGCTACGTCATCGCGGGACGGCAGGCTCCCAGGGGCTTCGCCCTCGTGGCCCTCGGCCTGTCTGCTGCTGCCGCCACCCTCGCCGCGATAGTGCTCTCCTACGCCTAGGTGGGCACCCCATCTGCGGTTGCCGCCACCCTCGCCGCGATAGTGTTCTCCTACGCCTAGGCAGGCACCCTCATGCAGAGTGAAGGGGGCGTGATCGAAGGGGCTGCGGGCCACTCGTTCGACCTTGCGTCAGCGCCCTGGGATCCGGGCCCGGGG
>JAVEWA010000024.1:0-23936 GCA_034004785.1 Polyangia bacterium | reverse complement strand
CTTCAGGTGGGCCAGAAGGAGCTCCGTCAGACCGTGGGGGCGCTCTCTGACAACGTGGGCTTCGGCCTGGAGGAGCTGGCTTCCATCGTGCTGCCCGGAGTTCTCGCCAAGGAGGCGGGGGTGACCGTGAAGGGCGGCTTCGTCCGCAGGTTCGTGCAGACGAAGCTGGGCGAGGAGGAGCTGGATCTTTTCTCCGAGGGGGATCGGGGCGGAGAGGCGGTCGCCATCGTCGGCGAGGTGAAGAGCAGGATCTACGAGGCAGACGCCAGGCGGTTCGCGGCCAAGGCCGCCCGGGTGGCCGAGGCCCTCGAGGCCACCCTCGGGCCGCTGCCCCTGGTCTCGATTCTCTTTGGTTTCGTCGTCCATCCATCGGCTCAGCAGGCAGCAAAGGACCTGGACCTCCTGCTCGTGGCCTCGAGACCCGGCTGAGCAAAGCCTCAGGCAAGGTAGTATTGCTGTCGAATGAGGCTGAGGCGAGCTCCTGCCAGCCTTTGGTGCTGGCCGCGCCTTAGTGTTGGCTGCGTCCGAGTGTTGGCTGCGTCCCGGTGTTGGTGTCTCAGGGTGTTGGTGGCAAGGGTCGGCATGGCAAAGGTTGACATCAACCCCGCGACGGCCTACATCTTCACAGCCCGCGAGGAGGGGCTCCATCCTCGCCTAACCAGGTTGAACCCACAGTGGCTTCGTGGCGCCACAGTGATCCCACAGGAGGAATACCAATGACCAAGGCCGAGCTCATCGACGCCATCGTCAACGCCGCAGACGCCCCCGAGGGCATGACCAAGAAGGACGCCCAGCGGCTGCTGGAGCTCACCTTCGAGCAGTTGAGAGTGGCCATCAAGAAGGAAGGCAAGGTCACCCTGAGTGGCTTCGGCGCCTTCCAGAGGAAGGACCGCGCCGCCCGCGACGGCAGGAACCCTCGCACCGGCGAGACCGTGAAGATCGCCGCCTCCTCCACGGTCGCCTTCAAGCCCGCCGCAGAGCTAAAGCGCTACATGACCGAGAAGTAGCCTCTCCCTCGGGCGCCGCCCTGAAGGATGGCCCGACCTGGATGGCCCGACCTGGATGGCCCGACCTGGGTGGCCCGACCTGGGTGGCCCGACCTGGATGGCCCCAGGCCGTGCGAGTGGGCTCCAGGCCTGGGGGCCCCTGCGGCCGCACGGCGTTCTCCAATGACCACCTCGCCAATGACGCCCGACAGGTGGGCGCACCCCACGGCCCTCGCGCCCCTCGAGGGGGTGGGCCAGCCCTGGCTGAGGGAGCTCCTTGCCGAGAAGGGAGGGATCGGGCTCGTCTGCGCCCCCTTCCTGTCCATCGGACAGGTGCCCCTCGTCGCCTCCAGGATCGAACGCCAGGTGGTGAAGGTCCCGGGCCATCCCCTCTCGGCGCAGCTCCTCGGCACACATCCGCGACACTTGGCGGACGCGGCGGCGGCCCTCGCGAGGGCAGGGGCGGACGTGGTGGATCTGAACCTCGGCTGCCCGGCCAAGCACGCCGTGTCACGGGGGGCGGGCTCGGGCCTGCTGGCGGATCCGGACCTGGTGCTCAGGCTGATGGTCAGGCTCAGGGAGGTGGTGCCATGCGCGCTGTCGGCCAAGATGCGTCTCGGGCTCGGGGATACGGAGAGCGCGCTCGGCGTGGCAGAGGCAGTGGCAGCAGCCGGGGCTGACTTCGTGACCGTGCACCCCCGGAGGCAGAAGGACTACTACGCGGGCCGGGCCCACTGGCGGCACATCCGGGAGATCGCCTCGCGCCTGCCCATCCCGGTGGTGGGCAACGGCGACGCCTGGTACGCCAAGGACGCCATCCGGATGATGGAGGAGACCGGCTGCGCCGCCGTGATGATCGGCAGGCCGGCGCTCCGGAACCCATGGATCTTCTCCCAGATCGAGGCGCTGCGCCAGGGCAGGCAGCCAGTCCGGCCCTGCGGCGCGGACCTGGTGGAGTGGCTCGAGGCGGCAGCCAGGAAGCTCGAGGCGGGCCTTCGTATGCAAAGGGGCGTAACAGGGCACCTGAAGGAGCTAGTCAGCTACCTCGGCAGGGCAGTGGAGGACGGCGGCGCCTTTCGCACCGCGGCGCTTCGCTCGTCCTCGGTGGAGCAGATCCTCGCCTTGGCCAAGGAACGGGTGGGGCCGCTGCCTGCGGAAAGGCTCGACCTGCAGGCCGATGGCCACCTCGGCTTCGAGGTCTCGGGCAGGGTCGGGGACTAGCGCGACCTCACGGTGGTTCGACGGCCACCTGGGCTTCGAGGTCTCGGGCAGGGTCGGGGACTAGCGCGACCGCCAAGCGAGGCTGGTTTACTTGTGCAGGGCCAGCCTCGCCTCCGATGCGGTCTCGTAGATGTGGGGCCTGAGGGACCTGTCGGCGAGGCTCTTGCCGAGCTTCATGCGGAGGAAGGCGCTGGTGGTGTAGCGGGTGACGCCCGAGTACCAGCGCTCCACCACGCGCTTCACCATGTCGGTGTAGGCGTCCAGGAGGTCGGGGGCGAGCTGGAAGGAGTCGTAGTTCACGATGGCGTGGACGCGGCGGCCCACCGGGCCGAGCACCGCGGCCACGGCCTCCTCGATGGCGGTCACGTCCGCCATGCTCCTCACGTTCATGCCCTCGAAGTTCAGGAAGAAGAGGTTCTCGGTGGGGTCGTAGCGGAGCCGGTCGCCAAGGGGCACCCTCAGGAGCTCCTCGGAGAGGCCCATGGGCTCGGGCCGGAAGATGCGAAGATCCATCGCCCGGATCTTCCCCGAGCCCTTCGGGCCGAGGACCGGACGGAAGGCCATCTGGGCGAGCAGGTCCCGCTCGAGGTCGATCCCCGGGGCGAGCTCAACGAGGGTAAGGCCCAGAGCGTCATCGCCGGGATCGAGGGAGAAGACGCACCGCTCGGTGACGTAGAGCACGGGCTTGTGCGCGGCGGCGGCGACCCGGCCCGCGAAGGTGATCTGCTCCACGGCCTCCACGAACTTCCGGCTCTTGCCCTCCTTCAGGATGCGGAGCCTGGGCTCGCCCGAGGTCTGGTCCGTCTCCACCGCGAGCTCCAGGCCGCCCGCGGTGAAGGTGCCCATGAAGACCACGCGCCTGGCGTTCTGGGAGATGTTTACGAAGCCGCCGCAGCCCGCCAGCTTGGGCCCGAAGCGGGACACGTTCACGTTGCCAGCCTGGTCCGCCTCCGCCATGCCGAGGAAGGCCGCGTCCAGGCCGCCGCCGTCGTAGAAGTCGAACTGCGAGGTCATGTCGATGATGGCGTCGGGGTTGGTGGCGGCGCCGAAGCTGAGGCCCCCGGCGGTGATGCCGCCTATGGTGCCGGGCTCGGCGGTGAGGGTCAGGTACTCGAGGATCTTCTCCTCGTTTGCCACGGACGCGATGCCCTCGGGCATCCCTATGCCCAGGTTCACCACGCTGTTGGGCCTCAGCTCCAGGGCGGCCCGCCGGGCGATGATCTTGCGGTCGCCGAGGGTGAGGGGCGCGACGTCCCTCGTGGGCACCCTCAGCTCGCCGCTGTAGGCCGGGTTGTAGGCCTCGGAGAAGGTCTGCCAGTGGTGCTCGGGCGGGGAGACCACCACGCAGTCCACCAGCACGCCGGGGATCACCACGTCCCGCGGGCTGAGGGCGCCGTGCTCGGCGATGCGCTCCACCTGCACGATGACGAAACCGCCGCTATTCTTGGCGGCGATCGCGCCCGCCAGCCCGTCGAGCTCCAGGGCCTCGCGCTCCATGGTGACGTTTCCCTGGGTGTCCGAGGTCGTGCCTCTTAGGATGGCCACGTCGATGGGGATGGGCCGGTAGGCGAGGTACTCCTCGCCGCCGAGCTCGAGGAGCTCCACCAGGGGCTCGGTGGTGCTCGCGTTCACTCGCCCGCCCCCGAGCCTCGGGTCCACGAAGGTGCCGATGCCCACCCGAGTGATGGTCCTCGGGCGGTGGGCGCCCGCGTCCCTGAGCATCTGCGACAGGGTGCCCTGGGGGAAGTTGTAGGCCTCGATCCGGCCCTCGATGGCGAGGCGGCCGAGCTTTGGGCAGAGGCCGAAGTGGCCGCCCACCACCCGCTTTACGAGGCCCTCGTGGGCGAGCTGATCGAGGCCCCGGCCCTTGCCGTCCCCCTGGCCGGCGCACCAGAAGAAGGTGAGCCCCTTTGGGGAGCCGCTTTCGAGGAAGCGCTTCTCGAGCGCCATGGACACGAGCTCGGCGTAGCCGCTGCCAACAAAGCCGCCGGACAGGACCGTGTCGCCGTCCCGAAGGATGCGGACCGCCTCCTCGGCGGACACGATCTTGCCCTTGCGGGCGCGGCCAGGCGCCAGGCCTCCGAGCATGGGATGGGTGCCGCCGGTCGGTGATGCCTGCGTCTTGCTCATGGCCTTCTTGCCTCCTCTGGGTTCATCCTCGGTAGTCGGACACGTGCCTTGGGTATGCCACGGCCAGGGCGGGGAAGGAAAGCCTGGTCATGGTCGCCTGACATGACCCTATCTCGGCCAGTGCGGGGCTACGTCATGTATTTATTTCACCACAGTAGTGGCAAGGCCGCTACGCCTTGGAGCCCATGGCCTCCATGAGCTGGCGGATGGGAGGTGAAAGGAGAATGCCGAGAAGGGAGAGCGAGCCCTGGGGCCGGGAGGAGCTGGGCTCACGGCGGCTCACAGAGGAGGATGCCGAGCCTGAACAACTTATGATACAAGACGTTTGAGGCATATATATGCTCAATACAAGATAATATCTCATTACATGTATATTTTATGTTGGATTGGATAAGGGCTGGACTTCGCCATGGCGCGGGGAGGGACGGCGCCCATTGCCGGGGCCCACTGGCAGAGGCGTAGGTGCCGAGAGTCTCGCCAGAATCGGGCCCGATCGCGCCGGGCCATCGCGGCGCGACCAACCGTGACACGCCTGCCACGGATCCTCTGTCGCCGACAGATCCTATTGCTGCTCGGATCAATGATTACAGAGAGTTGTAACTCAGGCACGGCGATTGCTCTTGTGGGGGACAGTCGCAACTCGAGCCGGAGGTAGGAAGATGAAGACACCGAGCCGCCCAGGTAGAGCCGCTGCCCTCATGTCTTTCGCTGTGGGAGGTCTGCTCCTCACCCTGGCCCAGCCGAGCGTTCTGGCTCAGGGGGGCTCGTGGGAGTATCCGCCTCCAGGTCAGGGTGCGGCGCCCCCTCCAGCCCCTGCCCCGGCTCCTCCCGCGGTCGTGCAGCCGCCCGTCGCCCAGGACAAGACCCCCTGCACCTCGGTGGTGGTGAACTGCCCCTCCTGCAGGTCAGGCGACGGGGCCTGCTGCCGCAAGGCAGCCAAAGAGGAAGCCTGGGATCCCACCCCCGCCGGGGGCTACACCCTGCCAAAGGGCGGCTTCGCCCTGAAACTCGAGTTCGGCTACCCCCACATGGACGTCGGGCTGCTCTTCGCCCTCGGAAACAGGGTCCAGGTCGGGGTGGGCTATCGCTCCGTCTACACCATCAACCACACTCCCTATGCGAACATGAAGTTCTCCCTCAACTCGCGAAACAGGGACGTGCTTGGCCTCGCCCTCGAGCTGGGCGCTGGCTACTCCTTCGGCCAGGATGACTTCGAGGACTTCGGCAACCGCATGGCGGGCGAGTACCACTTCTTTGGCGAGGCCTGGCTGAGGGGCACTGCCAGGCGCGGCAAGCACGGGCTGCTCTTCGGAGTTGGCGCCCGAATCTCCCAGGCGGTGCCGGGCTGGGATTACTACTACGACGGCGGCAGCAGCGCCGAGGTAGGTGAGAAGGTCATGGCCACCATCTCCGTGGAGATCGGCTACGAGCTGAGGATCAACCGCGTGTCCTCCTTCTTCCTGGCCACGGGCGTGGACATCTTCACCTCCGACGAGTGGCTCCCTGCCCTGATCCGGTTCAGGATGGGCGTGATCGTCGGGTCCTAGAGCCTGAGCTGGAGCTCCACGATTTCCCTCTTAACGACCGCATGCTCGCCAGACTCCCGATCCAAGGAGCCGCGTTGAACCCTAGAGCCTGAGCTGGAGCTCCATCACGGCAGAGAGGCCGGGGCCGTACACTCCCGAGCCGTGCATCTTGTAGGGGGCATTCCCGAGGTTCTCTATCCTGAGCACCGCCTGGGCATAGGAGGTGATCCGCACCCCGCCAGAGAGGTTCACGAGGGCGAAGCCCGGGGTGCCCTGGCAGCCATCCGGCCCATCGGGGCAGATGCGCAGATCCCTCAGATCGTTCGGCGCCAGGCGATCCTGCCTGGCGGCGAAGCGGAGCGAGACGCGGGCGAAGTGGCCGCGAGGGTGGCGGTAGCCGGCTTGCACCTCTCCCTGCAGGGGAGTCATGCGGCTGATTGGGTGAGTGGTCTTCTCGGGCAAAAGGGTGGTCACGTCGCCCCGCGAAAAGGACAGCCAGGCGCCCAGGTGGAAGCCCCTCGGGAGTCGCAGGGCCAGGCTGCCCTCCACGCCGGCGACGTAGCCCGAGGAGGCGTTCGTCCGCTGCGTGGCAGCCTGGCCGTCCACCTCCAGGCCCTCGACGTAGCGCCTGGTGATGAAGCCGCTGAGAAAGGTGTAGTGGCCAAAGGCCGAGAGGCTGAGCCAGCTCCAGGCCGCCTTGACCCCAGCCTCCAGGGTGGTGGTCTCCTCGGCGCGATCGAGGCCCGGGCTCGGCACGTCGAAGCCCGCGTGCTCGGGCCCGACGTGGGAGTAGTCGTCCAGGTTCGGCGCCCGGAAGCCCTGCTGGGCCGAGAGGATCAGGTGGACCGAGCGGTGGGGCACGAAGGTCACGTCCCCGCCGAAGACCGGCCCCACGAAGGAGGCCGAGATGGGGCTCCCGTCTATGCCCAGGGCCGCGCCCAGGGGGTCGGCGGGGATCTCTGCCTGGGCAAAGGAGAGGCGGGCCCCGGCCGAGAGTCGCAGCCAGGAGAGGGGCTGGAGCTGATCCCTCACGAAGACCCCGCCTTGAAGGTAGCGCGAGCCGTCCACGAAGCGGCCCCGAAAGCCGCCAGCCTCCATGGTCGTCAAGGCCCCGGTGGACATGGACTCCCGCAGGGCCTGGCTGAACACGAGGTCGTGGTAGAGGTCGGCGCCATAGGTCAGCCTGGACCAGCGGCCGAGATCCGTGCTCGCGACCAGCGCGAGGCCGGCGGTGTGGACGAGGTCGGACTCGTACTCGATGCGGTCCCGGGCGAGGCGGAAGCGGTCCCTCCGCTCCCGGTGGGACTGGTATGAGAGCACCGCCTCGAAGTGGTCGAGGGCCTTGCCGCTCCTGCCCGCCACGCGGGCGTACACGAGATCCCGGAGCTGGTCCCGGTAGTATCTGAAGTCAGTGGGCGTACAGCTGTCGGTCCTTGGCACGTCGCGCTGGCGAAGGCTGGAGGTGGCGAGCTTCAGCGACCAGCCGGGCTTGAAGTGGTAGGTCACGGCGCCGTCCCAGGCGCCCTCCCGGTAGCCGGTGAAGGGCTGCTCGTCTATGCCGCGCCCGCCCACCAGGGTCCCGAACCACTTGAGGTTGCCGCCGGCGTGCAGGGTCACCCTGTGGAGCTGGGCATTGGCCGCGAGGTCGTAGCTCTGGCCGTGGTCGGCGCTGCCGTAGCGGGCCGTGGCCTCGCCCCCGAAGCGAAACCGCTCGCCCGGCCGGTAGATCGCGTCCCTCGACAGGAGGTAGATCACCCCTCCGATGGCGTCCGAGCCGAAAAGGAGTGATCCTGGTCCCCTCAGGAGCTCCACGCGCCCGACCAGGAAGGGATCGATGGTGTTCAGGGCCTGGTTGGGCCCGTAGCGGGTGGTGCTGTTGTTCAGGCGCACGCCGTCGAGCAGGTGGAGCACGTGCTGGCCCGTGAAGCCTCGCAGGTAGGGCGAGCCGCCCCCGTGGTTGGTCTTCTGGACCATGACTCCGGGCACGCTCTCGAGGAGCTCGGGCAGGGTGCGAGGCGCGCCCTCGTCGATCTGGCGACCATCCAGGATGGTCAGCGAGCGCGGCGTGTCGAGTTCGGCGTCGGGGCGACCGCCCGCCACCACCACCGTGCGGTATGGGTCGGGATCCTGCGCGCCTCCGAACGAGGCAGGCTCGTGCCAGGGCGCTCTCAAGGACGCACGTCGAGGCGCTCGCGCCTGGCGCGATGCCTCGAGCGATGCCTGGCGCGATGCCTCGAGCGATGCCTGGCGCGATGCCTGGCGCCGTGCGGGGCGCTTGGGCGCGACCTGGGAGTCTGGTTTGGGGTTGGCGAGGTCGGTGGCGTCCCGGGCTTCACTCGGGCCCGGGCCCGGAGCCGGGGCCGCGCGAAGCGAGCCGGGGCCTGTCAGGGAAATGAGCAGGAAGGCGAGGCTGACCGTGCGGGGCCGACCGGGGTCTCGGGAAAGGAGCCGGCGCGAGGCCAAACTATTATGAGGCCGACCCCCTCCCGGTGACCGTCGGGCAGCCCGTGGCGTGAAGCAGTGGAGCATGATCCGCCGCATACTAGGGAGGGGGTGCCGGGGAGGCAAGCACATCATGCGGATCAGGGCAGGGCTCGGTCCGGCGCAGAAAACGGTCCAGCGCGAGACCTGGATCAGCGCCTTTTTGCGCTGTCGCCAGTCCCATGAAGATGGAGCTTGGCGTGGGCGTCCTGGCCTCGCCAGTGGCGGCGGACTAGCAGCGGGCGGCGGTCCTTGCCGAGGGCCGCGACGACCCGGTCGGTCCAGTCCACTAGCAGTCGATCTCCTTCGGCAAAGGCATCCTTCGTCCTGGGCGGATCCTCGAGCCACCTCGTCTCCACCTCGTCCCGCTCGGCGGCGTATAGAGGCAGGAGGCGCGAATGGTCGGTAACCACGGCCCTGTGCAGGAGCTCGTGGCGCCAGAAGAGGCTCGTGTCGTCGGCGTGGCCGCAGGGCTCGGAGGGCACATGGAGGGGCTGGTCCACGGCCACGGGTTTGAAAAGGGACGTGCAGGGCGCGGCGGTGCCGGTCGCCCAGTGCCTGGAGCCCTCGGCCGTGAGCTCAGAGACCCAGCTCGCCACCGTCTGGGAGCTCGCCAGCACTCCGCCGGCGTGCATGCAGGGAGAGCCCATGGCCCCCGTCAGCAAGGAGTAGGCGGGCTCTCCTTCGCCTCCGTGATCCCTGAGGAGGGCCATCATGTCCCTCGGGCCCGAGGCCTTCTTGGCGAGCTCCTGGGTCCGGCAGCGCCGCGCTTCGGCGCGGGCCACGTAGGACTTGAGGCGGTCGGACTCGGCCCTCGCCAGGCCGGGTATCGAGAGGGCGTTCGAGATGCTCCGGGCCCCGTCAACCGTCTCCACCTCGAAGCGCTTTCCCACGGTTTCCAGGACAAAGGCGCCCCGGTGGTCCGCCACCATGAATCCGTTGTGGTAGGTGAAGTCCGGGTTGTCGTAGCCGCAGCCCCCGCCTTGCCCGTGCTCCTCGATGAGCCTGATGATTGTATCCACCGCCTCCTTGGCGCTCGATGACCTCTCGAGGGCCAGGCGTAAGAGATCCATGCCCGTGAGCCCGATGGGAGCCACCCGGGTCTTCGTGAACACGGCCTCGTTCCCTATGACCACCCCCTGGTCGTTGGCCCCCATCTCCGCGCCCCACATCCAGAAGGGGCGGGACAGCAGCACCGCGTGGGTCCTCGTCGCCTGTGGGATCTCGATCCAGGTGCACCGCAAGCGGGCCCCCGTGGGGTGCGACTCAGGCGGGCACCAGTCCAGAAATTGCGCTTCGTTGGGATCCCGATCCGAGCTCTTGGCGAAGAGCACCCGGCCAGGGGAGACCACCACGACGGTATCGCACATCGCACGGCCACCTCGAATGGGTAGCATGACATCGGGCGCTCGACGGGGCAAGTTCACCCGGAGTATGCTCGAGTCAGGCGGCAGACCAGACGAAACGGAGAGGTGCGAGATGACGAGCTCCCGGGAGAAGGGCCAAGGCATTGATGGCGTTACCGATTTCCGAAGCAAGAGCTTCTGGCTGGAGGGGGGCGAATACGAGCCTGGCGAGCCGCTACAAGGAGAGCGCACGGCGGACGTGGCCATCCTTGGCGGAGGCTTCACCGGGCTCTCCGCCGCCTACTTCCTCAAGCTGGAGCAGCCCTCCCTGGAGATCGCCCTCTGCGAGAAGGAGGTGGTGGGCTACGGCGCGAGCGGCCGCAACGGCGGCTTCGTGATGCCACTCCTCGGCTGGAACATCCCCGACGTGCACCGGCAGCTCGGGCAGGAGAGGACCCGGGCGGCCTACGAGTTCATGTACGACGCCGTGGACCACGTGGATCGCATGGTCAGCGAGCACCAGATGGCCTGCGACTACGAGCGCACCGGCTACCTCATGCTCGCCATGAACCGAGCGCGCCTCGGGCACCTCGAGCGCGAGGTCGCCCTGGCTCACGGCATGGGGTTCGACTGGTACCGGATGCTCTCTCGCGAGGAGCTCGCCGAGCACATCACCTCACCTGCCTTCATCGGAGGCTTCTTCGACCCGCGCTGCGCCATCTTCAACCCGGCCCTCTTCGCGCGGGAGATGCGCCGGGTGGTCAAGGCCATGGGAGTCACCGTGTACGAGCGGTCCCCGGTGGTGGCCATCGAGGAGGGGCCCAGGATCACCCTCCGGACAGAAGCTGGCTCCCTCGTGGCGCCCAAGCTGGTGCTCGGCACCAACGCCTACTCGCGGGACCTCGGCTTCTTCAAGAGCCGCGTGATGCCGGTCTTCACCTACATCGTCCTCACCGAGCCTCTCACGGACTCACAGATCGAGGCCATCGGCTGGCGGAAGCGGGCCAGCCTGGAGACGGCCCGGAACCTGATCCACTACCTCAGGCTCACGGCCGACAACCGCATCGCCATCGGCGGCGAGGATGCGCTCTACTTCATAGGCTCTAGGCACAAGGATCGGTACGAGAGGGTCTTCCGTCGCCTGCGAGAGCGCCTCGTCGGCCTCTTCCCGCCCCTCGAGGGGATCAATTTCACCCACGCCTGGGGCGGCCCCATCGGCTTCACCCTCGACTTCTTCCCCACCATGGGGGTCAGCGGGCGCTCGAGGAACATCTTCCACAGCGTCGGCTACTGCGGACACGGGGTCTCCATCGCGAACTACGCCGGCTCGGTGCTCTGCGACCTGGTGCTCGAGCGCAAGACCCCTCGGACCGAGCTCTTCTTCGTGAACCGCAAGCCCTTCCCCCTGCCGCCAGATCCCCTGAGGTGGCTCTTCGCCCACGGCTATAGGCGGACCTTGCAGCTCCAGGACTGGTGGCACAGCCGCTAGGCCGCCGCCGTCATCCCAAGCCTCCTTGGTGTCGGTTTTCAATCGAATCCTGCCTGGACCATTCCGCCTGTCGGCGTGTGCGCATTGGCTGAGCGGCAGAGCGGCGCCTGGGCAACAGGCGCAGTGGCGCAGACAAATTGAAGATAATATGTTATCCATACTATGCCATTTAGTGGCATAAAAGTTATTATATTGACCACTATAACAGATCATATTAGTATCGGGAGATGGATTCGAGTCTGCTTGCGCTGAAGACTCCAGCCGAGCTTGCCGTTGAGCTGGGCGACCGCCTGAGGACGCTGCGTCTAGGGCGGAACTGGACGAGGAGAACCCTGGCTTCCCGCGCCGGGGTGACCGAGGCTTCCCTGAAGCGTTTCGAGCGGACGGGCAAGGCTTCCTTGGAGCTGCTGCTCGAGGTGGCGCTGGCGCTCGATCGGCTCGACGAGCTCGACGGGCTCTTCCATCCGGTTCAGGCGAGGTCCATGGCCGAGCTGGAGGAGCAGGCATCACTTCACGCAAGGAAGCGCGGACGGAGATGAGGCCCATGCCGAGGGTTGGATGAGCCCGAAGGGAGCAATGTCCACGATCCAGAAGCTCGAGGTGCGTCTCACCAAGAGCTCGCGCATCGAGCGCCTCGTGGGCACTCTGGCCCAGGCGCGCGGCAGGATCTACTTCGAGTACGCGCCCGAGTTTCTCGCCACCGGTCACAGCCTGAGCCCCTTCAAGCTGCCATTCGCCCCAGGGCTCTTCGAGCATGGGGATCGCCGTTTCGGGCCGCTCCCGGGACTCTTCGACGACTCCTTGCCGGATGGCTGGGGCCTGCTCTTGATGGATCGACACTTTGGCAGGCTGGGGCGCTCCCAGGCTGAGATTGGCCCCCTCGAGCGCCTCGCCTTCCTCGGCAGGCACACCATGGGGGCGCTCACCTACCACGCCCCCGCTGGCCAGACCCCGAGCCGAGAGCCGGACGAGAGCCTGCTCGCCCTTGGCGACCTGGCCCGCAACTCCCTCGAGATCCTGGCTGGCGAGGCCGCGGAGGTCCTCCCCAGGCTCCTTCGCGCCGGCAGCTCGCCAGGGGGCGCGCGGCCCAAGGTGCTGGTTGGATGGGCTCCCTCGAGTGATCGGATCGTCACGGGCGAGGCAGAGCTCCCGCAAGGCTACGAGCCCTGGCTCGTCAAGTTCCCATCCCGTCGGGACGAGCCCCACGCCGGCGCGGTGGAGCTCGCCTACGCGTCGATGGCGGGGGCCGCCGGGATCGAGATGGCCAAGACGCGCCTTTTCGAAACCACCGAGGGAGACCGTTTCTTCGGGACGAGACGGTTCGATCGCGAAGGCGACGAGCGGATCCATGTCCACACCCTCGGCAACCTCATCCATGCGGACTTCCGGATCCCGTCGAGCGACTACGCCGACCTGTTGAAGGTGACCGCGCGGCTTACCCGCCACAGCGGCCATGTGCTCGGCGCCTTCCGAAGAGCCGTCTTCAACGTGCTTGCTCACAACCGGGACGACCACGTGAAGAACTTCGCCTTCCTCCTCGACGACTCGACGGGGCTCTGGTCCCTGTCTCCGGCCTACGACCTCACCGAGAGCGCCGGGCCGGGCGGCGAGCACAGCATGACCATCGCCGGGGAGGGGCGCGACCCCGGCTTGCAGGATCTCGAGCGGCTCGCGGCAAAGGCGGGCATTGCCAGGCGGGACGCCCTGGCAATTGTCGAGGAGGTCCGCTCCGTCGTGAGCCGCTGGCAGGAGTTCGCCGACGAGGCCGAGGTGCCTCGGGGCGTCGCCCGACGGATCGGAGGTCTGCTTCGAGTCTAGGCGCTGGTTGCGCGCCGGGTCGATATCGAGGATCGTACGGATCCTGCGGCGAGTGAGTGGTTCTGAAACCACTACTCCGTGGGATGAATAGGAGCGAGGAGAGCACATGGGATTTGGAACCATGGGCGCCGTGGCGGACGCGGTGGCCCGTCAGCGCCACATGGCGCACGAGATCATGGCGCGGCGCGCGGCCCCGAGGACCCGCGTCCACGCTGGAGACTTCGCTGGGACGCCAGAGGCCTACGGGCGAGACGACTGGGAGCCCTACGAGTGCTTTCACCTGTGCCTCGGGTGCGGCTACCTGTCGGAGAGCGGCAAGGAACACTGCCCTGGCTGCGGCGCCTTCACCTGGGTGGACCTTCGCCGAAACCTGGACGCCGACGCCATCAGGCGAATGGAGCGGAGGGGGCGCCAGATCGTGCCTCGTGAGCTTGGCCGCTGGGCCCACCTGACGGCGATCCTGCTGGGGCTCACGACGGCCGCCCTGATCGCCTGGTCCATGTGGGATGAGTTCAAGGACGGCAGTGGCGCGGTGGGGCTCATGATGCTGCTGCTCGGGCTCTTCGTTACTGGCAGCACCGCCTGGTTCCTGCCCAGGCTCCTCGCCTTCGTCGTCTTCAGACGCAGGCCGGTATTTCCCATGCGATGGCGGCTGCCGCTGCCGCTCCCGCCGCCGAAGCTCAGGCCCACGCTGACATCCGATGGCCAGGTCGCACCCACTGAAGAGCTCATCTCTGCGCCCATCTCGGGCAGGCCCTGCGTCGCCTACGAGGTAACGGTGATCTTCGACACGCCGGGCGATCTGCGGCCGCCGATGTGGGTCCTCGAGGAGGAGCGCTCCGTGGGCTTCGAGCTGGGCGGCCATGCGGTATCGAGGGACAGGGTGACCCTGGACCTTCCCCCCGCGCCGGTGGGCGAGGGTGACGACGAGGCCACGGACAAGAAGATCGCCCGGTTCCTCCGCCAGCGAGGCCTGTTCTTCGCCGAGGGGACCTTCCGGCTGTTCGAGGCCATAGTTGAGCCTGGCATGACCTGCCGTCTCGAGCATTTTCAAGGCGCCGTGCCGAGGATTTGCGAGGGCTGAAGGCGCCGCTCGATCCGCGGGCGTTTCCCTTCGCGTCTGAAGCATCGCTTGTCGAGCGGCGTGCCGAGCACGAGCTCATAGTGGTGCCAAGACCCGGACGGAGCGAGCTTCGGGGGCAGGAGCTCGAAGCCGATTGGCCGGTGTCGGACCTATCGTGTTCAAGGATTGTGAGGGCGACTCCTCGGCGCCGTCACCCGGGAGTGGGCGCCGGATATCTCTCATCCACGTAGGCTCTCAGGGCGGCGATCTCCCTTGCGAAGCAGCCGGAGAGGATCGGGAAGCGGCACCAGGTCTTCGGGTCCAGGTTCTCGTCGTCCAGGTGGAAGGAGGGGGCGTAGCGCTCCCGCTTCCACTGGTTCTGGGCAAAGAGGCGGAAGAAGCGCTCCACGTAGAAGGCGAGCCTTCGGGGAGGCAGCTCGGAAAAGCGCGGGCCCAGGCGACGGAAGGCCTCGAGGGGGCTCAGCCGGTCTCGCACCGCGGCCCGCTCTATGGCGTCGAGAAGCGGGTAGGGCATCAGGTCCGCCTCGTCGGTCTGGTGCTCCTCGGGGGGCTTGAGCTCCGCGGTGGGGGCCAGGGAGGTGACGGCTTCGAGGGCGGGCGTCGGGCCGAGGCCCGAGGGGCCGGACTCCGCCATCCAGCGCAGCCACCTGAGCAGGAAGGCCTTGTCTATCCCGGCGATGGGGGAGAGGCCGCCGCAGGTGTCGCCGTCCATGGTGGCGTAGCCAACCGCGGCCTCGGATCGGTTGCTGGTGGAGAGGAGGAGCGCCCGCTTCACGTTGGCGAGGAGCCAGACGCCGGGGGCCCTGACCCTTGCCTGGATGTTCTGCATGGCGAGGTCGTCCTCCTCCCAGGTCAGTGGCCTGCCAAGGGCTTTGGCGCCCAGCTCCAGGTAGCCTTGCACGAGCGGATCCACGTCGAGATCGTGGTGCTCGGCGCCGAGGGCCTCCGCCAGGCTCCGGGCCGCGTGGCGCGTGGCGGCGCCGCTGTTCCTCGTGGACTGGTAGGCCGTGGTGAGGAGGCCCTTGACCAGGCGTCTCGCCAACAGGGCGAGGTCCTCCTCGCCGCCCTCTTTCTCGCCGCCCTCGAGGATTGGGGTCAGGAATGGGAGGCGCGACGCGAGCTCGGCTGGGCCGAGCTCCTCGAGGGCGAGCCGCACGAGGGTGGCCACCAGCACGGCCACCGCCGAGGAGTCGGCTCCGCCCGAAAGGGACACCACGAAGCCCCTCGAGCCGCTCTTTCGGAGGTAGTCGAAGAGGCCGAGGGCCACGGCCCTCGTGAGCTCCTCTTCCTTGAGGCTGGAGCTCTGCTCCCAGGCAGGCCCGGCGGTCCGAGGAGGCGTGGGGTCCCGCTCCTCGAAGGAGAAGGGGACCTCGACGAGGGCGGGGGAAGCTCCCTGCAGGCCCGCGACGGGAACCCCTCCGGACAGCTCGCAGCCTGGCCTCGATGTGGCAGGGCGGCTGGTGCGGGTGGCGTCCACGTCCACGCTCGCCGTGGTGAGCTGACCCTCGGCAAAGGAGAAGCGGGGCCCGCTCGCAAGGGGCTCCCCGAGGGAGGCCACGAGGGCGCCGCCGTCGTAGATGGCCCTGCCGGACTCGTTGCCGAGGAGGTTCGCGTATACGTAGGCAACGCCGAAGGCGCGGGAGCCTTCCAGCACGAGGCGCTGCCGGACCGCGTGCTTGCCGAGGGCGAAGTGGCTCGCGCTGGGGTTGAGCAGGATGTCCACGCCTCTGGCGGCCAGGGAGCCCCCCGGGCGGCTGGCCACCCAGGCGTCTTCGCAGATCTCGAAGCCGATGCGCACTCCGTCGGCCTCGAAGACCAGGTCGCCGAGCGGGAGCGCGCTGCCGTCCCAGGAGATCTCTCCGAGGGCCCCCTCGGGCCAGGCCGAGAACCAGCGAGGCTCGTAGTGGATCCCCGAGGCGGCGAGGTGCTGCTTGGCCACGAAGCCCATTATCCGGCCGTCGGAGACGAGGCAGGCGGCGTTGTACAGGGCCTTGCGATACCAGACCGGCAGGCCGAAGGACACCAGGCGCCCAGAGGTGTGTGGTAGGAGCGAGCCCAGCACTTCCCGGGCGGCGTCGGCCACGCCCGGCGACAGGAAGGCGTCCTCGCAGCCATAGCCCGTGATGCAGAGCTCGGGAAGGCACAGGAGCTGGACGTCCTCCCGAGCGGCCTCCTCGAGAACGCCCCGGATCCTCCGGGCGTTGCCCTCCCAGTCGAGCGGGGTCTGGTTGAGCACGGCGGCGCCGACCTTGAGGTATCGCATTCTTGCCTCCACGGAGGGAACTCGCGCTAGCCCGCCAGGGCTCTTCTCGGGCCGGGCCCGGCTCAGGCAGAGCCCGGCTCAGGCAGAGCCCTCCTGGGCTGGCTCCAACGGAAACTGTATCCGCGCCAGCTTCTCTGCCGGGTGGTGGGCCGCGGAGAAGGCCAGCTCCACCGCGGCGATGCGGCTCACTCGCGCCGTGAGCCGCTTCACGAGCCCTTGATCCACTCCGTCCACGAAGCCGCGCAAGGGCCGCTTGTCCGGATCAATGGTGCAGAGCTCCAAGCTCGAGTAAAGGGGCAGCACCACTGGCCGCCAGAAGGCGGGTCTGAGCACGTTCGAGCCAACCAGCAGCAGGGATGGCGTGTTCATGGGGAGCGGCTGTGCTCCCATGGCCCTCGCATAGGACGGCGAGCCCTGGGCCGTGGCCACGAGGGCCCCGTCCGCCACCAGCGGTGAGATGCGCTCCTGTCCGTCAACCGTCACCCTGAGCCAGGCCGCATGGCCGCTGGCGCGCTCCACCCAGGCGTCGTTGAAGGCGAGGGACTCCATGGTCACGCCGCTCAGGGATTCGGTCTGCACCCACAGGAGCGGAAGGTGCTCCACCGTGAGGGGAGGCCCAGGGATCTCGGGGAGATCGCGGTTCAGGAGGAATCCCAGGTGGCCTGTGTTCACGCCGAAAAAGGGCAGGCGGAGGCGCCAGTGTGTCCGGATGGCCCGCAGCATGGTGCCATCGCCGCCGAGCACCAGCACCAGGTTGGGAGGGCCCGCGGCCCTCTGGCCGTCGCAGCTCTGGTCCTCCTTGCAGCGCAGGCCGATGAGCTCGGCGAGCTCCCTCGCCCTCGGGTTCAGGGGATCGGCCACCACCAGGGGGCGCAGCGTGGGCAGGGCGAGGCTCGTGGTGCGGCGGGGAGGCAGGCCGCGGTAGAGGCCGTGGCGCAAGACGTAGGCGCGGACCTCTGGCGAGAGCTCTGGAAGATCGTCCTCGCCCCGGAAGAGGGCCTCCCTTATGGAGGAAGATCTTCCCTCCACGGTCATATCCACCAGGCGGCCCCGGGGCGGGAGATCTCCTGGGGAGATGCCGCATCCGGGCCTCGGCACCACGAGGAAGCGGAGGTGCGACCAGAGCTCGCGGCCCCGGGCCCATTGTCGCTGGATCTCGGACTGTCCCCTGGCTCCTCCTGCGATCAGATCCGCTCCCACCACGTGCCAGACATCCCCTTCGGATCCGTAGCGTTCCTCCAGGGCAAAGGTCCGCGTGAAGGTGGACGCCTCCAGATCGAACAGATCCACCCGCACTCCGGGGAGGCTCCCGAAAGCGAGATCCGCGAGAGCCGCCCGGTGCACCCCCGGGACCGCCTCGGTGGACGGCTTGTCCGGCCGCGGCCCGCAGGGCACGACCACGACCTCGTCCACCTCCGATGCGATTCGCTCCACGATCGCCCGGTGGTGTAGCCCGGGCGGGTTGAAGCTGCCGCCGAAGATTGCGAGCCGATGGCTCATGCGGTCCTCCTTGGGGGCGCCTCTGGGGGCCCTGCGCCGCAGGCCGCGATTATGGTCGCCCAGGCCAGGCCATGGCAAGGGCGGTATTGGGGGCTGGAGCGAGGAGGCGCGCCTCGGCCATCGGGGCCTCAGTCAACCCGGAACTCGCCGAGGCAGGGCAGGGCCCGGGCCTGCCGCGGCGCCGTCAGAGGTGAGCTGCATCTTGGAGCGCGAGAGGTGAGCCGCACCGCGGAGCGCGAGAGGTGAGCCGCACCGCGGAGCGCGAGAGGTGAGCCGCACCGCGGAGCGCGAGAAGAGCTGGATGGTCCGCCGGAAGAGGGAGCCCCACGTCGTAGAGGAACCGGCCCAGGCTTGGGTGGAAGAAGTAGTGTACGCTCAGCCCCCTCGTGGCGCTTTCGTGGCGAGCTTTCGTCTCGAAAGGGGCGATGGGCGGATGAGGATTGCTCGCGCCTATTGCGTCCCTCTTACAAAGCATCATGATTAAGGCCTGATCCCGGCGGCCCGGAGCTACCGGGCGAGGAAGCACAGATGAGCAAAAAAGGACGTTGGCCGTCCATATCTCAGGTCACCTTGGACCGCAGGAGCTTCCTGGACTGGTCGGGAAAGGCCACGGTCCTCGCCCTCGGAGCGGGGCTCATCTCCAGGTGCCAGGCCAGGGCGGGGTCAGTGCTCGACGGGGCCATGCCCGACGGGGCCCTCGACTCAGGGGCCGCCTCCGACGGCTCCCAGGACTCCGGCGCCGACGCTTCCCCGAGGGACGCCGGGCCAGACGCCTCCACGGATCCGCTCTGCGCGAGCCCGACGGAGCCCATGGCCTTCGAACCCTCCGATGGGTCCGGCATCTTTCCCGCGAACAGGGAGCGCACGGTGGATCAGCAGGACCTGGAGGCGATCCTGGCTGGGTGGAGATTGACGGTTGACGGCCTCGTACAGAGCCCTCGCTCGCTCTCCTTCGAGGATCTCTTCTGCCTGCCCAGGCAGGACCAGACCACTGACTTCCACTGCGTGGAGGGCTGGTCAATATATGACGTGCCCTGGAACGGGCTCCACCTCGGCAGCCTCTTTTCGGAGGTGGGGCTCATGCCGAGCGCCACCCACGTCACCTTTCACACCCTCGGCGGGATCTACAACGAGTCGCTCCCGCTGGAGGTGGCGCTCGAGCCGAGGACTCTCCTCGCCTACGGCGCCGGGGGAAACACCCTGCCCCTCGCCCACGGCTTCCCCCTCAGGATCGTGATCCCAAGGCTCCTCGCCTACAAGAGCGCCAAGTACGTGCACCGGATCGAGCTCACCGATCGGGCGGTGGAGGGCTTCTGGGTGAAGGCGGGCTATCCCTACGAGGCCCTCGTGCCCGAGGGGCGCCTCAGGCCAGGCAAGTACTGATCTCGGGGCGGGGTTCGCACTAAGGCGGGCTATCCCTACGAGGCCCTCGTGCCCGAGGGGCGCCTCAGGCCAGGGAAGTACTGATCTCGAGGCGGGGCTCGCACCAAGGCGGGCTCCGCGCTCCCGATCTTCCCCCTGGCGTCCCAACTGCCCGAATGCGTGACTCTTTCAGGGTCACACCCACCCAAAAGCGATCTTTTTCCGCAACCAGGGCGCCCTCCTGCCGAGAACTCTTTCAACCCGGCCGCGAACCAGCTCGAGGGCCGGGGGAGCTCGAGGGCCGGGGGAGCTAGAGCCCCCGGCCAGCATCGAATGTAAACCCTTTGCCCTGGCGCCTCGCGCCAACCTGGAGATAGCCGCCATGACCGATCTAGTCAGAACCGTCGCCTCCATCGCCACCCGCTCCCTTTCCCCAGCCCTGCCGCCCAGCCTGAACGCCCTCGAGGGCGGGGCCCAGGGCAGGCATGCTAGCCCTGCCGAGGCCCGGGAGGTCGCCGCTCTCGTGGGCCAGCTCGCCGGCGCGCCTGCCCGCTCCGAGACCGAGCGCTTCGGCGCGGCCTGCCTGTGCAGGGCCCTGCCCCGGGGCAATGGCTCCAGGGAGGCCTTCCTCAAGCTCGCGGCCATGCCCGAGTTCTGGAGCCGGCTCGACTCCGCCGAGCGGGGAGTCGTGGCAAAGGCACTCGGAGGGGCGAGGAGCTCTGCCGAGACCGCCAGGCTTCAGAAGGCCTACGCCCAGATCCTGCCGGACCCGCTCTTTTTGCACGCCCGGTCCGCGGGCAAGCGCAACGCCCTTTCAGAGCCCTTCCGCGCCTCCGCCCTTGTCCACGACATGAGCTACGCGTCTCACCGCCTGAGCGGGGACCCGGCCCAGATGGTGAGCCAGGCCAGGGACTACGCCACCTGGGAGTGGAACACCGAGAAGGGCCGCCAGATCCTGACCGAGAACCTCTACGAGGTGGGGCGCGAGGTGCTCACCCGCGCCTTCGAGGACCGCTCGGTGCTCCTGCACTACAAGGGACAGTCGCAGTGGATCGGTGAGCGCTTCACCAGCTTCGCCGGGCGCAAGTCCTTTGCCTCGGCGGCCCACAAGTACATGAACGCCCGGATCGCGGAAGACCACTGCGGGCTCTTCAACGGCGACCGCTCGGTCTGCGTGAAGTGAGGAGGCAGCCATGGATACCCGGAACGTAACTCCATCGGATTCCAAACCGTCCGTTGCCAGGCCGCGGCTCTTTGCGGAGGTCCTCCATCTGGCAGTGCCGGCAGCCCTCGGTATGCTCGGCCTCGCCATGATCCTGCACCTCGCGCTGGTGGGGCGCCCGGTGCCCGGCGAGGAGACGAACGACGTCCTCTTCCACGCCACCCTTTCCAGCGCAAACGGCGCCTGGTGGCAGGTCTGGCGCCTCGCCCTGCTGGGCCTCGGCCTGGTCCTCCTCGGCGTCTCTCTCGCCTTCCGGCTGGCGGCGCGGTCGAGGCCCGGCCTCGGACGCCTGTCGCCATGGATCGGCCTCGGGGGCGCCCTTGTGGTGGGGGCGGTTGTCATTTCAGTCGAGATCCCGGACGAGCTGAGGATGGGCTTCTCCTTCACGACCTTCGAGCTTCCCCTGCGCCTGATGCTCTCCCTGCTTTCCGCCGCCGCGATCTGGCTCGCCCTGGGGCCTGTCTCCTCGGCCTGGAGCCGCAGGTCGAGCGGCGTCCTGGTGGTGGCTCTCGCCGGGGTAATCGGAGTCCTGGCCATCCCACAGCCCTCGGCCCCCTACACCCCCTATCAGCTGGCGCTGCTCTGCGACGGCCGCCCGAGGGCCGCTCTCTCGAGGTATCCAGAGTGCGTGGGTCCCCTGGAGATCCAGGCGCAGGCAGTCGCCTCCCCGATTGGCGTCTTCCCCGAGGCCTGGGTCCTGCAGCGCCGGACCCTCGGGCGCCTCGAGGGGCGCCTGGCTCACCTCGACCGCCTGGAGCGCCTCGCCTCGGAGCAGAGCGGGGCCGGGGCCGGGGCCGGGGCCGGGACCGGGGCCGTCCCGGCGTCCGTACGGGAAGACGGCGCCTGGACGTCCGAGAGGGCCGCGATGAGCGCGCCGGATCCCAGGCTCCGAGCCGAGGCCCGGAACGCGGCCCTTCATCTCCACTTCACTCACTTCCGCTGGGCCTGTCTGGGCCTCGTGACCCTACTCGGTTTGGCCCTGGCTCTCCCCCTGCTCCTGTCTGCATCCTTCCGGAGGGGTGCGGTCGCGCGCAGCCTTCTCCTCGGGCTGGGTGGCGCAGCCCTTTTGGCGGCTACGCCGCTTCTGCCGCAGACGACCTTCACCTCCCCCCTCGAGCATCTGCCGACATTTCTGCTCGGCCCCCTCTCGCTCTTGGCCGTGCTCGCCCTCGCCCGCGAGATCCAGCATGGGCGCCGTCTCACAAGAGGGGATGCCTCCGTCCCGGCTGCGGGCGTGGTGGGCGTCAGCCACGGTGCGGTGGAGACCCCTGCTGGACCATGGAAGGTGATGCCCGCTGGAACGAGCGGGGCGGGCCGCGCCTAGTCCATCCAGATGACGGGCTTCTTGGAGGCGTACCACTCGTCGTAGAAGGGCTTGTAGAGCTTCTCGAGGTTCGGGCGCTTGATCTTCATCGTGGGAGTGAGGTGGCCCTCCTCGATGGTCCACTCGCCCTTGGCCACCGCGATGAACTCCAGCTTCTCGAAGCCAGCCACGGTGTTGTTGATCATCTTGCGGAGCAGGGTGAGGGCCTCGGTGATCTCCTCGCGCTTCTGGGGATCGTTTCGCACCGGGCGCATGTCCTCGGAGAGCATAACAACGCCGAGGGGCTGGGGATATCCCACGCCGGAGACGAGGGATAGCTCCACCATGTCGTGGGCGTTCAGCATGTTCTCGAGGGGCACGGGGTGGATGTACTTGCCCTTGGAGGTCTTGAAGAGCTCCTTGACCCGGCCCGTGATCTTCAGGCGACCCATCTCGTCTATGGAGCCCTGGTCGCCGGTGCGGAGCCAGCCGTCCGAGGTGATCACCTCGGCGGTCTCCTCGGGCATCTTGTGGTAGCCCTTCATGGTGCCGCCGCCCCGGACGAGGATCTCGTCGTTCTCCCCGATCTTGCACTCCACCTTGGGCCAGGTGTTGCCCACGTAGCCCACGCGGGTCTTGCCCGGCATGGAGCAGTGGGAGAAGGAGAAGTTCTCCGTCATGCCGTAGCCCTCGAGGAGCTCGAGGCCGAGGTTCCGGTACCAGTGGATGAGGTCCGGCGGGATCGGCGCCGAGCCGCTGATGGCGAAGCGGACCTGGTCCAGGCCGAGGCCCTTCAGGATCTTCTTGCGCACGATGTTATTGAGGATGGGGATCTTGAGGAGCCGGTTCAGCTTGCCAGGGGGCATCTTCTTGAAGACGCCGCCCTGGAACTTCAGCCAGAGCCGAGGCACGGACACGAAGAGGGTGGGCTGGGCCCGGTGCAGATCCTTCAAGAAGGTGTCCAGCGCTTCGGCGAAGAAGACCTTGCAGCCAGCGGCCAGCATGAGGTTAAGGCCCACCATGGTCTCGAAGGAGTGGGCCATGGGCAGGTAGGAGATGTACCGATCAGAGGGATCCAGGTGGAAGATCGCCAGCTCTCCCTCGGCCGCGGCCGCCATGTTCGCGAAGGTGTTCTCCACTCCCTTTGGCCGCCCGGTGCTCCCGGAGGTGTAGAAGATGAGCGAGACGTCTTCGGGGGCCCTCACCGGACGATCCGGGATGGGATCGGTCTTGGCGATGATGTCGGTCCACTCGGGGTAGTCGGTGGGCGGAGCCAGGGAGTAGGCGATGCGCGGCAGATCCTCGGGCACGCCGGGCTTCATCGCGTCCCAGGAGTCGAGCTTGCCCACGAAGAGGAGCTTGGACTCGCTGTGGGTGAGGATGTAGTTCACCGTGCCTGGATCCAGGGTCGGATAGATCGCCGAGGCGACGTGGCCGGCCATCCAGATGGCCAGGTCCGAGATGATGAACTCGGCGCAGTTCTTGGACAGGATGGAGATGGTGCTCCCGGGCGGGTAGCCCAGGCTCTTCAGGTGGGCCGCCATGCGGCGCGCCTCGTCCACCGTCTCCTTCCAGGTGTAGTCGCGCGTCTTCCCTCCGCCCAGGGGCTGGACCATGTAGATGGCGTCCGGGCGCTCCTTCTCGTGGCGATACAAACTCTCTAGCGGCAGAAACTTCGGATTGATGTCCATTGGGTCCCTCCTGTCAGCTTGGCCATATTCACCTCATTTCACGACGGGATACAAGCCCCATCTCCCCCATTTGGGGCGAGCTGAAAAGGAGAGGAGAATGGGGCCTGCAAGGGAGAACGAGGGAGGCAGGATCAGGTCTCGGCGATCTTCAGGAGGGCCAGCTCTCCAAGGCGGGTCCTGGCTGCCTGCCCCGCCTCGGTCTCGCCCCACCGATCCACGATGGCGCGGTAGATCTTGAGGGCCCTCGGGAAGGCGCCGTGCTGCTCCGCCACCCGCGCTCTCAGCAGCGGCACGTCGGGATCCTCGGGGCTCATGGCCTCCAGGAATCTGAGGGCGCGGTAGAGCGGCGCGCCCTCCTCCCGCTGGCCGTGGGCCGCGACCAGGTTCCGGCAGACGCGCCGGAGCAGCTCCTGGGAGTCCACCGGCTCGAGGAAGGCGTCCTCCCAGGGGATCTGCCCCCCGGTGACCTCGCTCGACCTGCGGCGGCAGTCTGCGGCGGTGAGTCGGGCGCCGC